>CAIXZC010000482.1 GCA_903923815.1 uncultured Myxococcales bacterium | reverse complement strand
AGTCGTAGGCTTCGTCCCGCAGGCCCCCGTCGGTGGATACATAGCCCAAGAACGTCAAGGGATTCAGCGCCGCCCAAAGGGTCGCGGTGGCGTCCTCCAGGGCCAGCACCGTGTTCTCGAAGGTCCGCTCCTCAGGGGCCAGGGTGCTGATCCGCAGCAGGGCCGCTTCGGCCTGCTCCAGCGCCGCCTCGCAGGCTGCGGTGACCTCGCCTTCCTGGTAGTCGTAGGGCACCAGGGTCAAGGGCTCCACCACGTCGCCGGCATCCGCCACGTCCAAGGCGTCAGCGGTATCAAACCCGCCCAACACCTCCACGTCACCACCCAGCACAGTGTCCCCCAGGTCCGCCCCACCAGCCCCATCGCCGGTCCCAGCGCAACCCCCAAGCACCACCAACAGACCAAGCGCCAAAGCCAACCCCAACAGCTTCTTCATGCCCTGCTCCTTGAAGCAATGTCCCAGAAAGTGACCGGCAACATAACGCAAAGCGTCGGAAGGGGGAAGAGGGGTCGGTTCCTTCCAGGTTTTGGGATCGCCGCTGTGCACGCGGGCCCGGCGCCGGGGTGGCCACGTGGCACCCTCATCCGGCGCTGCGCGCCACCTTCCCCCGGGACGGGGGAAGGAAAAATGGAAAGGCTTCGCCCCATTCCGGCTACTTTTTTGCCCCCCGATCTGGCCGCCTTACACTGGCCCCGTGACTGCCTGTGTAACCCTTGCGAAGGACGGGTCGGCCCATGGATCTCAAGCCCTATTTCCAGTCGTACAACGGCTCCTTCTCGCTGCTCCATGGGGACAGCTTGAAGATGCTTGGCAGCCTCCCTGACCGCAGCGTGGACATGGTCTTCGCGGACCCTCCCTACTTCCTGTCCAACGGCGGCACCACCTGCAAGTCGGGCAAGATGGTCTCCGTGGACAAGGGCGCCTGGGACAAGTCCTCGGGCATCGAGACGGACCATGACTTCCATCTGCGCTGGCTGGGCGAGTGCCAGCGCGTCCTCAAGGCCGATGGCACCATCTGGGTCTCGGGCACCCAGCACAACGTCTACTCCGTGGGCTTTGCCATGCAGCAGCTTGGCTTCAAGATGCTCAACGACATCATCTGGCATAAGCGCAACCCGCCCCCCAACCTGTCCTGTCGCTACTTCACCCACGCCACCGAGACCATCCTGTGGGCCGCCCGCGACAAGGCCTCGCGCCACCGCTTCAACTACCCGGACATGAAGACCGCCAACGGCGGCAAGCAGATGCAGAACGTCTGGTCCATCCTGCCCCCCGCCCGCGCCGAGAAGGCCCTGGGCAAGCACCCCACCCAAAAACCCCTGGCCCTGCTGGAGCGCATCGTCCTGGCCTCCACCCTGCCCGGGGATCTCATCCTGGATCCCTTCAACGGCAGCGGCACCACGGGCATCGCCGCCCTCAACCTGGGCCGCCGCTACCTGGGCATGGAGCTGGACGCCCAGTACCTGGACCTGACCGTCGCCCGCGTCCACCAGTCCCTCCACGAGACCCCCGCCGCCGAAGGCCAGCTCGTGGCCGCCTACGCCTGAAAACGCCAAAAACTTCCTCCGTCCCCCAACCGGGCTTATCATGTCCCATCATTTGAAGTGGAGGGTCCCATGACCGCCGCCAAGGTCTGTGTCTTGATGCTGCTTTCCCTCGCCCTGGCCCTGGGTGCCTGCGGCACCAAACCCAAGGCCGCCAAGAAGGCCGCCTCCAAGACCGCCGTCAAGAAGGTCGCCCCCACCCCGCCCCCCGTCCCCGTCTGTCAGCCCGCCTGCCAGGACCGGACCTGCGGCGACGACGGCTGCGGCGGCGTCTGCGGCACCTGCGCCCCGGACCTCCTGTGCGAGGCCGGCAACTGCAAGAAGCCCCCCTGCAAGCCCGTCTGCCAGGACCGGGCCTGCGGCTCCGACGGCTGCGGCGGCTCCTGCGGCACCTGCCCCCCCCAGACCCAATGCCAGAACTCCCGCTGCGAGCCCACCGTCGCCGTGACCTTTGATT
>CAIXZC010000481.1 GCA_903923815.1 uncultured Myxococcales bacterium | reverse complement strand
TGCCAACCCCACCTGACCCACTGCCGTGAGACCCGCACCTGTTCCCCCCTTGGCGGCGACTGTGGCGCTGGGTCGGCCTGCCAGATCCTGAGCGACGTCCTGGCCATCTGCGCGCCCTCCCTGGACCTGGACGAGGGCCAGACCTGCGACCCCGACGCCAGCCCCCGCTCCTGCGCCGACGGCCTGTGGTGTGCCCAGGTCAACCAGGACCCCAAGTGCCGCCCCACCTGCCGATTCAACGCTGATTGCAGCGACGGGCGCTCCTGCGCCCAGGACCTTGCCCGCCCCTTGGACCCCGGGTTCTGCTACTGCTTCGACGACGACCATGACGGCGTCTGCAATCTGGCCGACCACGACGACGACGGCGACGACATCCTAGATGACTGCTTCGAGATTCCTGGCTCCCACGACATCAGAAGCGTGGACGAGGACGTGGGCGGCGGGGGCGGCGGGGGCGGCGGGGGCGGCGGCTGCGCCCTGGGTGCCCCCCCGGCCCCCTCCCAACCCACAGGCCTGTTGATCCTTGCGCTGTTGACGCTGTTTTGGCGACGCCTCCGACCCGCCACCCGACGATGACCCTGTGGACGTCCCGGGGGCAGGTGGAGTAGGGTCGCCAGGTCTTCAACCCTGGAGTGCCATCAATGAAGCCCATCCTGGTGTCCCATCTGGTCAAGTCTGAGGATCTGAACCACCACACGACGCTGTTCGCCGGGCGCATGGCGGAGTGGTTCGTGGAGGCCTCGTTCATTGCGGCGGCGGCGGCCCACGGCAAGCCCGAGGAGATAGTCTGCCTGAAGATGCACGGGCTGAAGTTCCAGGAGCCGGCGCGCAAGGGGGACATCCTGCTGATCACGACCCGGTTGGTGGGGGCGGGGAACACCAGCCTGACCATTCATGGGATGGTCCAGCGCCACGGCGAGGAGAAGATCCTGGTGGAGGGCTACGTGACCTTTGTGTGCGTGGACAGCGACGGGCACAAGAAGCCCCACGGCCTGATCCTGCCTGCGGCGGCGGACGCCTTCGAGGTGACGCTGCGGGCCACGGCGGCGACCTTGAAGTGACCCCGGGGCTGGGACGTGCAGGTTGCTATCCCCTCCATTGCGGTCGGGGTTCGGATTTGTTCAGGAGGGCCAACGCATGCGGAGAGCAGCCGCCGGCGGGAGCGCGGAGGAGGCCCCTTTGACGCGGAGTCGGCAAAGGGGTCGTCCGGAGAGCGAGCGACCAGAGGCGGCGGCGACCGGAAGATCCGCTTACTTCGTGCGCGGCTTGGACGGACACCCGCTCCGTTACAGTCGCGAGGGGAACCGACCCCAGTGGGGCCGTTAGAGGGCGGGTTGGACTACGGTGCTCTTGGCGATGTTGACGGCGGTCTGGGCCATGAGCCTGCCGTTGACGGAGGCGCCGGTGCTAAGGGTGATGGCGGTCTTGCAGAGGACCACGCCCTCAAGGTGGGCAGTGGTGCCAAGTTCCACCAACCCAGCAACCTGCCAGAAGACGTTCTTGGGGAGAGCTCCGCCGGCGAGGGTGACCTGCGCGCCGCTGCTCACGGTCAGGTTCTTGGCGATCTGGAAGATCCACACATCGGTGGCGCTGCCGGTCAGCGTGATGTTCGAGGGAATGAGGAGCCCCGTGCCCCACTTGTAGACGCCCGGCACCAGGGTCTTCCCTCCGATGCTGCCGGCACCCACTTCAGTAACATCCGGGGCGCGGCCCGCGGCGTCCGTAAAGGCCAACATCATGTCGCCCACGGCCAGGGTCAGGTTCGCCGGAGTGGGCACCGCATAGTTGGCCGCGTACACCTTGCCGGTGACCTGGGCCGAGGTGGAGAACACGTTGGTGCCGTCGATGACCAGGGAGAAGCCCGTGATGAGGGTGGCGGCGGCCGGGCTGAGGGCCAGGTTTCCCGTGATGGCCGAGGTGGGCACCGTGGAGATGCCGCTCTTGGCAAGAATCACGTAGTTGCCGGCAGTACCAAGGTCCACGGGCAGCCTTACGGCCACAGCGGTGCCCGTGGTGAAGGTCCAGGAGTGGTTCGCCGCCAGGGCAATCCCTGAAGCGCTTTGGGCGCCGGTGGTGACGGTGGCGGTGAAGGCGGTGTTGGCCGGCAGGTCCGCGGTGGGCCAGAACACCGCCGTCAGATCGGCGTAGGTCACCAGGCCCGGAACAGCGATTGCCGCGCCGTGGGTCAGGGTGAAGGTGCTGCCGTCAAGGGTGGCGGGGTCCATGGCCTCGCTGAAGACGACGCTGACATTTGCGAAGGTGGGCACGTCAAAGGCCCCTTGGAGCGGCGCATTGACCAGCGCCACGGGGACGGTCAGCGTGTCGGTGGTGTCAAGGCTGGCAAGGGTGTCGGTGGTGTCAAGGCTGGCAAGGGTGTCGGTGGTGTCAACGCCGGCAAGAGTGTCGGTGGTGTCAAGGCTGGCAAGCGTGTCAGTGGTGTCAAGGCCGGCAAGCGTGTCGGTGGTGTCAAGGCTGGCAAGGGTGTCGGTGGTGTCAACGCCGGCAAGCGTGTCAGTGGTGTCAACGCCCGCAAGCGTGTCCCCCACGTCCCCCTGGCCCCCCACCACACTATCCGCGCAGGCAACCGCCAACAACAGCAGCAGGGCTGCGGTGGCGGTCCTGGCCAGGGTGGCTTTCACGAACTTCGTTCCAAAATGAATCTGTGTGCGCGTGACCATGGATGCTCCTGTTGTTTCGCGTTTGGTCCGGGCACAGGCCAGTGCAAACCTTGGGCCACAAGCAAGATTCCTGCAATTGCGGGCGGTTAGGGTGGCGGCGGGTATTTCCTCAACGGACCAGTCAATCAAACAGAAGGTGGTGCCAGTCAAGTTGATTGCATTGGAGGCAGGAAACGGGGGCGTTGAGGAGCGCGAGGGGAACCGACCCCAGGATCGTCTAACGCTTGGTCAGGACGGAGACGGCCTTGCCGTTGGGGCAGGTGTAGTCGTTGGCCGGGGCGGGGTCCTCGGTGAGGGTCAGGGTGGCGCCGTCCAGCACATAGCTGAAGTGGCGGTCCAGGCCGGCGCCGCAGCTCTCCACGGGGGGATCACAGGGACAACTGGGGGCCACGCAGGGGCAGTTGTGGCTGTCTATCACCCAGTCGATTTGCTGTTCAGGTTTGATGGTGAAGGTGCAGTCCAGCTTGCAGTAGTTGTTCTGGATGTAGGCCTCTGGGCCATCGATCACCAGCACCTGCGAGGCGATATACACGGGATCTGCCTGGTTGCAGCGGACCGTCTGATAGTCCCAGGTGCCGTCCAGGATGGTGGGGTCAACGGTGTCGCCGTTCACGGTAGTGTCCGATGGGGCAAGGTCTCCGGGGGGCGTGGTGTCCAAGGCCCCGTCCTGCCCATGGATGCTGTCCTGGCCGGGGACGTCGCTGCCCCCGTCCTTGCCGTCCTCGGTGGCGGCGCAGGCGGCCCCCAAAGCCAGAATCAATGCCGTAAGAAACGCGGCCCAAGTTGGTTTCCCAAGCATGTTGTCCCCCAGGTTGGCTGTTGATACGGGACCACCGTAGGACCGGGGCTGGGAGGCTGTCAAGGACTTGGGGGTTCAGCGGAGGGTGCGACGGGAGGCAGACCAAACCACCATGCCCAGCAGCAGAAACAGCGCCCACGGGCCGGAGGCTGGGGCAGAGGTGGCAAGGTTGCAGCCGCCCGACTTGGACTTGGGCGGCGTGGTGGTCAGGTCGTCGGTGGAGGTTTGGTCGGCCAGGGTGCCGTCCCGCAGGTCCCCTTGGTTCATGGAGTCCGCGGACCCTTGGCCGTCGGTGGCGGCGTCCACGGGGTCCGGGTCAGGGGCGGCGGTGTCCGGGGCGGCTGCGTCCAGGTCACCGCTGACCAGGTCCTGCTGGTCGTCGCAGGTGCCGTCGTCGTT
>CAIXZC010000480.1 GCA_903923815.1 uncultured Myxococcales bacterium | reverse complement strand
GTGGGGTGGCGCTTCGGAGGCAGCCTCTTCAAGCGGCTTACCTCTGAAAAGGGGGGCGTGTGCCGCTTGAAGGGGCTAGGCGGTGAGGGGGGAACAATCCCCCCGGCCGCCGGCTCTCCGGGGCGCTACCCCCGCCCGACCCCTGGGAAAATCGTGGGCTAGGTCGAGATGTGACCAATAGCAAGCCGCAAGGGAGGGGGTGGCCCACAAAAAAAAAGGCGGCCCTTTCGGACCGCCTTCTCTTGCTGTCGTGGTGATGCCCAGGATTGAACTGGGGACCTAGGGGTTATGAGTCCCTCGCTCTACCGGCTGAGCTACATCACCAGTTTTCAACGCTGGTGAATCGTATTCGGGCCGGCCCTGCTGTCAAGTGAAAACGCAGGAGAGCGCAGGCTTGCGGCGATTACTGGCCGACGGCCAGCAGCTCCACGTCGAAGACCAGCACGGAGTCCGGGGGGATGACGTCGCCGGCGCCGCGGCTGCCGTAGCCCAGCTCGGGGGGGATGATCAGCTTGCGCTTGCCGCCAACCTTCATGGTCATGACGCCCTCGTCCCAGCCACGGATGACCTGGCGACGGCCGATGATGAAGGTGAAGGGCTCGCCCCGATCCACCGAGGAGTCGAACTTGGCGTTGTTGGACTGCAGCCAACCGGTGTAGTGCACGGTGACGTGCTGGCCGGCCTGGGGCACGTCGCCGGTGCCCACGAGGGTGTCGATGTACTTGAGGCCGGAGGCGGTGGTCACCTCTTCGGGGGTGGCCGGCTTGGGCGCCTCAGCCTTGGCCTCGGGCATGGCCTCGGGCTTCTTCTCCTCCACCACGGGGGCGGGCGCGGGGGCTTCGGGGGCGGGGGCAGCTTCAGCGGGCTTGGCGGCCTCGGGGGCGGCGGCGGGCGCAGCGGCCTCCTGCTTGGGGGCTTCCTTCACCGGGGCTTCCTTCTTCTCGCAGGCGGAAGCCAGACCCAGAGTCAACAGCGCAACGGAGACGGTCAAAATCCTCATGTTCAACTCCTGAGTTATGAATAAACCACGGGGCGGAATATGGCCGCAAATTCCAGCCGCTGTCAAGCCTCGCTGCTGGACACCTTGCGGAAGTGAGGGCTTGGGGCCTTGGGCTCAGCGGGAAGGGAAGGAGCTGCGCTGGTCCAGGACCTGCTGCCAGGGGTACCAGCGGTTGCGCAGGGTGCCCAGCAGGTACAGCGAGCCGGTGACCAGCAGCAGCCCGTCCTTGGGGCAGTCCTCAAGGGCCGCCTCCAGGGCCGCCTCCGGGCTGCGGTGGGCGTAGGCCTCGTAGCCCTGGGCGCGGGCCTGCAGCGCCATGACCTCGGGGTCGGGGCAGTCCTTGCCGTACAGCACCGGCGCCGTCAGGTGGACCAGCTTGAAGGCGTGGGCCAGCCCCGCCAGCAAGGGCGAGGGGTCCCGGTGGCCGCTGACCCCCAAAACCAGCACCGTCCCCCGGCGCCCCCCCGCGAACTCCGCCGCCATGGCCGCCAGTTTCTGGGGATTGTGGGCCCCATCCAGAATGACCCGGGGGCCCGCCTGCACCGTCTCCAGCCGCCCCGGAAAGCGCGTGTCCTCCAGGCCCCGGACCACCGCCCCGGCGTCAAGGGTGAAGCCCTCCCCCACCAGCACGTCCGCCGCCAGGGCCGCCAGGGCCGCGTTGCGACGTTGGAAGGCCCCACTGAGGCCCGGCTTGCACAGGATCCGTCCCAGCCGCGGCAGCGTCAGGTCCAGGGAGTTGGCCTCCTGGCTGCCCTGGGCCAGGTCCTCCTCGGTCAGCCACGTGAGGTTCACCCCCAGGGCGTCGGCCTCCCGCTGAAGCACCTCCCAGGCCGCCCCCTTGATGGCCACGCAGGGCACCTTGGCCTCCATGATGCCGGCCTTGTGCCAGGCGATCTCCTCCACGGTGTGGCCCAGGTGCTCTTGATGATCCAGGCCCAGGTCGCAGATGACCGACAGCACCCGCCGGATGCCCTGCACCAGGTCGAAGCGCCCCCCCAGGCCCGTCTCCATCACGGCCACGTCCAGGCCCCGTCGCTTGAAGACCTCGTAGGTCGTGGCCAGGGCCGTCATGCCGTGGACCGAGGCGGGGCAGTCCTCCCGCCGCCGGAACTCTTCCGTGACGGGGCGCACTGCCTCCAACGCCGCGACAAACTCCTGGGCGCTGCAGTAGCGGCCGGAGATCCACGTCTTTTCGGTGATAACCTGCAGGTAGGGAGAGGTATGGAGGCCCGTCTCCAGGCCAGCGCTGCGCAGGATGTTGGCCAGAAAGCTGGATACCGAGCCCTTGCCCGAGGTGCCCGCCACCTGGATGGACGGGAAGGCCCCCTGGGGGTCCCCAAGGGCGGCGTTGAACTCCCGCACGGCCTTCACCTTGCCCTGGGGATCCTTGCGCCGCGGGGTCAGGCGCACGATCTCCTTGTCCACATAGTTGGCGGAGGCGATGAAGCGCTCGAGGAGAACCTGATCCATTCCGGGGGTTTACTTCTTTCTGCGGACTTCCACGCGATAAAGGGTGCCTCCCTCTTTCTTGCCAAGACGGAAGAGGCGGAAGAGACCCAGATGGAGCTCCGCGACGCGCCCGGAGGGCAGCTTCACGGGGACCCGCTCGTCGTTGTCGGGGGCCAGCACCAGACACTTGCCAAGGCGAGGGTGGTCCAGCCAGTCGCCCCGCTCCAAGTCGATGTCATCGGGCTCCACCTCTTCGGCGTCGATGGCGGTGAACTCGGGCTCCCGAGCCCCACCCGCACCGTCGGAGTCCTCCCCACCCGCCCCGGAGGGCATGGCCTGCAGCCAGACCCGCAGGCCCGTGGAGGCATCCAGCAGGCGCCGCAGGGTGACGTTCTCGAAGGTCTCCAGGACCAGCTCGAACTGGATCACCTGGGCCCGCACAAGCTGCCCCAGGATGATCTTGTTGCGCCCCACCTCGGAGGCCGCCGCCGCCGCGTGGATGAAGAGGTCCAGGTCATCCTGCTCGCCCATGGAGATGAAGCCCTCGCAGGAGGCAAGCTGGTACACGCCCTCGTAGGTCTCATCGGGCAGATAGGCGCCCTGCCCCCGCGAATAGCGGCGGAACACCGGATCCTTGACGTAGCCCACGGCGCGCAGGTGGCCGCAGCTGACGCCAAAACGGTGGCACAACTCGGCAATTCCGGCGTTCAAATCCGTATTGATCTCAAGAGCACCCACAAGCTTCCTGCTGTGCCCTATTTCGGTAACTATCATTGTCGACTCCCGGAGGCATTCCAGCGACGACTGGGATTATAGGTGCGAGGTCCTGCCTGTCAAAACGGGGCCCCTTGCGGACTCTTCGGGCACCCTATTTGAACATCTTCTTCAGCTTCTCCAGCGCGTCCTCAGGGGTCTGGGGCGCCTTGTAGGCCGCCCCGGGCGCAGTGCCGAACAGCTTGGCCAGCTTGTCCTTGGCCACCTGGGCCTCGTTGATGGCCTCCTCGGGGGACTCCTTGAAGGTGAAGTACAGGCAGAAGTTGCCCTCCTCACGCTCGCGGATGAACTCGCTGCGGTTTTCGGTGCACTGGTTGTGGACGTTGGGGTCCCAGTAGCTGCAGTTCTTGCAGCAGTGCAGGTAGGCGTGGCAGTTGGGGCACATGTCGCGGCGGCCAATCTTGGTCTCGAACACCAGTTTCTCGGAGCACTTGTAACAGCGAAGAATGGGATCCTTGCTTTCCATGGCTTTACTCCCGGGGCATGGGGTTACTTACCCAGATTGCTCAGAAAATCGCCGGTGAGGGTCCGCACGGACACCGCCAGCATCTCCACGTTGTCGGTCAGTTGGGCCTTGCCCGCGCCGTTCAGGCCCATGATCCAGACCTCGCGGTCGGCCTTCGTGCGCTTCTCGTCGTCCCCCATGGGCACCCCGTCGGCGAAGCTGGGGGTGGCCGTGAAGACCAGCACCTTGCCCCCGGGGGACAGGGCGAAGCTGCCGATGACCAGGTTGTCCGCGGACTGGTTCTTGGGGTTGTTGGTCAGGTTCAGGAAGTCGTTCTCCTCCAGCAGGCTCTGGTCCGTCACGGAGGCCAGATCCATCATGAGGATGTCCGTCTCGGGCTTGCCCGAGAGGCCAGCGTTGCAGTCGTCATAGGCCACGAACAGCAGGCTCTTGTTGTCGGCCGTGAAGACGGGGTCGCTGACGATGTTCTTGAACTTCCAGGGGGTGCCGGCGATCTCGTCGCAGATGTTGGTGCTGTAGTAGCCCTGGCCCACCCAGAACAGCGCCTTGGACTTCATGGTCTTGGCCACGGTGTCGTAGAGGCGCACGCGGATCTCTTTCTCGGCGATGGTGAACATGGCCATGAGGCTGCCGTCGGTGGAGATGCCGATGGGGTCCTGGTCGTCGTACTCGCTGCCGCTGCCCACGCACTGGCCGTCGATGGTGGTCATGCAGATGTAGTCCACCTCGGTGAGGGCGCCGGCACGCCATTGGTAGACGCGCTGGCTGCGGATGGTGGTGCCCAGGAGGGCCAGCGTGGAGCCATCCTTGGAGACCTTGAAGTGGCCCTTGTAGGTGCTGTGCTGGGGCCAGTCCGGGTCCTCCACGGGGGGGAAGGTGAAGAGGGTCTCGGGGGCCGTGGGGGGGTTGAGCTGGCGACGGATGATGTCATAGCGGCAGGCCATGCCGTCGCACTCCTTCTTGCGGGAGTAGTAAAGATAGTTGCCCGCGAACTTGAAGTCCGTGACCCCGGAGATGACGATGCCCTTCACCATCTTGACCTCCAGTTGGCTGTTGAAGCGGCCAATCTGGAAGGTGAAGCCGTCCTTGCTGGGCTTCTTGATGGACATGGCCATCCACTCCACGTTGTCATCCACCACGCAGCCCAGGGCGCAGCTACAGGGGGCGGTCTGGACAGGGTTGCCCTCGGCGTCCTCTTCAAGGATGAGGGTGCAGTCGGAGATGACCTGACCGGAGAAGTCCGTCAGGGCGAAGGGGGTCTCCTGGTCGTAGACCGGGTCCTTGCCCGCGGGGGTCATGAGGTACAGCTCGCTGACGGTGTCGTTGTAGCCGGGGATGCGGCCCCGGTAGTTGTACATGATGTTGAAGTCCGTCTCGGGCAGCAGCTCGCCCGCCGAGCACATTCCCGCAATGCAGGCCGCGCCGGCGCTGCACTCGCCACACTTGCCACCGCAGCCGTCGGGGCCGCACTCGGCGTCCACGCAGTCAGGGATGCACAGGGCCTCGCATACGCGGGAGCGGGCGTCGCACACATCAGGGAAGGCGCAGTCGCCGCAGATGTCGCCGCAGCCGTCGGGGCCACAGCCGTTCTGGGGCAGGCAGTTGGGGAAGCAGTTGACGATGACGGGGCCGCAGGTCCAGTCGCTGGGCTGGCAGACCAGGTCCCCCTCGCACTCGCCGCAGGTCCCGCCACAGCCATCGTCGCCGCAGGCCCGGTCCGTGCAATCGGGGGTGCAGGGGACGCATTGGCCTTCAAAGCAGGGGCCGATGGCGCCACATTCGCCGCAGGAGCCACCGCAGCCGTCGTCGCCGCAGACCAGCCCGTCACAGACGGGAGTGCAGTCTTCCTCGCCGCAGGCCATTAGAATCATTCCGAAAATCGCAACCAGAAGAGCACCAGTGAACTTCATGCCGCCACCCAAAAAAATTGCCGGGTGGAATGTAGCCCAAAGACTGGTCAGTAGCAATTCATATTGCGGACCGGGGCCGGCGGGTCCTCGCCGTCAGCGCGGCTTGAGGTGCAGGCGGCCGCGCAGGTAGGGGGCCAGCACCTCGGGCAGCAGCACCGTGCCGTCGGCCTGCTGGTAGTTCTCAAGCAGGGCCACGATGGTGCGGCCGATGGCCAGACTGGAGCCGTTGAGCGTGTGCACCAGCTTGGTCTTGCCCTTGGACTGGTCCAGCGGGCGGTAGCGGGTGTCCATGCGCCGGGCCTGGAAGTCCTTGAAGTTGCTGCAGGAGGAGATCTCGCGCCACTGGCCCTGGCCCGGCAGCCAGACCTCCAGGTCGTAGGTGTGGGCCGACGAGAAGCCCATGTCGCCGCTGCACAGCTCCATGACGCGGTAGGGCAGGCCCAGGCGCCGCAGGATCTCCTCGGCGTCCGAGGTCAGCTCCTCCAACTGGGCCCCGCTGTGCTCCTCGGCGCAGAAGCGCACCAGCTCCACCTTCTGGAACTGATGCACGCGCGTGATGCCCCGGGTGTCGCGGCCCGCGGCCCCGGCCTCCCGACGGAAGCAGGACGAGTAGGCGACGTACTTGATGGGCAGGGCGGCCTCTTCCAGGACCTCGCCCCGGTGCAGGTTCGTGATGGGCACCTCGGCGGTGGGGATCAGGTACAGGTCATCCACCTTGTAGGCCTCCTCAGCGAACTTGGGCAGCTGCCCCGTGCCCCGCATGCAGGTGTCGGAGACCAGATAGGGCGGCAGCATGGCCAGGTAGCCCCGCTCCTCCGCCACATCCAGCATGAAGTTGGCCAGGGCCAGCTCCAGGCGGGCGCCCATCCCCTTGTACAGCACGAAGCGCGCGCCGCTGAGCCGCGCCCCCGCCTCGGTGTCCAGGATGTCCAGCTTCTCGCCCAGGTCCCAGTGGGTCTGGGCTGCAAAGGGGAAGGTCCGGGGGCTGCCCCAGGTGCGGGCCTCCCGGTTCTCCTCCGCGGAGGTCCCCCGGGGCACGCTGGCCTCGGGGATGTTGGGGACGTAGGCCAGCAACTCGCCCAGCTCTGCGGCCAATTCGTCCGCGCGCTTCTGCAGGCCGTCGATCTTCCCCGACAGCACCTGCATCTCGGCGCGCACTGTGGCCATCTCCTCCTTGGTCTTGCTGCGGTCCTTGAAGACCTCACCCATGCGGCGCTGCTCGGCGCGGCCACTCTCGAACTCCCGGAGGGCCGCCAGCCGCTCCTTGTAGAGGGTCTCAAAGCGGTCCCACTCCACGTTGGCCCCGCGGGTCCCCAGGCCAGCCTTCACCTCAGCAAGGTTCTCGAACACAAAACGGGCATCAAGCATTTGGCATCCCCAATGGTGCAGTCTTCCAGACCCGCGTTTTGTAACCCCAAACGGCCCCGCCGCGCAAGCCGGAAGCCGCCCAAGGGACCGGTGGACGGGTTTTTTGGGGGGCCGCGGGGGACCGCCGGGGCCTTGCGGGGCCGGGCGACGCTCTGCTATGGTCGGGGCCGGATTGGGGGGGCCGCTGACTTGCCGCTGCTTGCCTTACGTATTTTTGTCGTGCTGCTGGCGCTTGCGCTGATGGGGGCCGCCTGCGCCGAGGTCGGGGCGCCCCAGGAGGCGGATGCCACGGGCTGCCCCGAGGGCTCCGCGGCGGGCACCGACGGGACCTGCCAGTGCCTCCCCGGAGTGCCCGTCTGCGGGGGCCTGTGCCGCCCCGACCTGGCGCCCCTGGACCTGGACTATCTGGCCGACGCCGACGCCTGCGCCACCTACGAGTGCGGCGCCACCTACCCCGCCGCCTGCCTGACCCTGCCGGTGTGGCAACTTTTTGTTGAGGACTCCAACCTGGCCCTCCTCTACGCCAACCGCGACGCCGACCTGGAGGTCCCCGCCAGGCTCCTGGTGGACGACCTTTGCCGCCCCGCCCGATTGGAACTCCACGGCGGGCTGGCGCGCACCTTCGACAAGAAGTCCTTCCAGGTGACCCTCCAAGGTGGGGGCCTGCCCTTCGACCCCTTCGGCGATGCCCTCGACGCCGCCGGCCTGCCCGTGGAGGACCTCATCCTCAAGGCCCAGTGGGTGGACCCCTCCTTTGTGCGGGACGCCCTGGCCCATGAACTGGTCCGGGCCGCCGGTGGATTGGCCCCCCGGGTGCGCTTCGTCCATCTGGTGCTGGCCCGCCACTACCACGGCCTGTACGCCCTCACCGAGGCGGTGGACGGGCGCTTCCTGCAGGGCGCCGGACTGGCCCCCCGGGGAGACCTCTACAAGGCCGTGAACCACAACGCCAACTTCCAGAAGAAGGACAACTTCCTGGCGGGCTACGAGAAGAAGCAGGGCTCCGAGGACAGCGACGCCGCCCTGGGTGCACTGCTGGCAGCGCTGTGGGCCTGCCCCTCGGGGGACCAGGCCTGCTTCGACACCAACGTGCTGCCCCACCTGGACCTGGACAGCTACTTCGCCTATCTGGCCGCCAACGCCCTGGCCGACAACCGGGATGCCTTCACCAAGAACTACTACCTGTTCAGCAGTTCGGGCGGCACCCCCGGCCCCTTCTTCACGGTGAACTGGGACGCCGACGCCACCTTCGGGCTCAACTGGGATGGCAACGTCGCCCAGCCCCCCGTCCTGGGCCCCTGGGGTCGCCCCACGGGGCTGTCCAACCGCCTTGCTGCCCTGCCCAACTACCGCGCCCTCTACCTGGAGATGCTGGAGGCCCTCTCCGACGCGGCCCTGGAGGGTGGCCTGCTGGAGGCCCGCCTCACCGAACTGGAGGCCGCCCTGGCCCCGGACCTGCGCTTTGAAGAATGTCGTTGGAATCGCCCCGGGGCCTTCGCCCAGTCCATCGCGTTGATCAGGGACTTTCTGGCCAACAGGCCGGGCAGCCTGTAGGTCCAGGGGCAGGTCCCTGCACCCCCTGGGCCATTCCGAACCGCGCGCGTCACCAAGCGGGCCTGGGTTGACCGGACACCCCTCCCTTGCGGCTTGCTCTTGGTCACATCTCGACCTGGCCCACGCTTTTCCAAGGGGCCGGGGCGGGGGTGACGCCTCGGAGAGCCGGCGGCCGGGGGGATTGTTCCCCCCTCTCCGCCTAGCCCCTTCAAGCGGCACACGCCCCCCTTTTTAGAGGAAAGCCGCTTGAAGAGGCTGCCTCCGAAGCGCCACCCCACGCCCCGGCCCGACAGACCCTGGCGTCGCATGCTCACGGTGGGTCCGGGAGCGAGGCGATGGGGTCAGGACCTTACACATTACACTTCTCACTCCAACACCCGACACCCCAACACCCAACACCCCAACACCCGTGGCGCCTTGCAGGACCCAATCCGTTTTTTGGAATCAAGCGCTTTAGGGATCAAGGAATTCTCAGAAGATCACCGGCCTGGGCTTCGGGGGGCAGGTTCAGCCAGACTCGCTCTTCGCTGAGGCCTCGGGCTTTGGGCCAGATCTCTCCCCGCAGCCCCTCTACCTGGAACCTTGGGCCCGGGCCCTGGGGACGGAGGAGTTCCAGTTCCTGGCCTGGGGTCAGGGGGTTCTTCAGGCGCACCAGCCCCTGGCCCTGGGAGACCTCTTCGAGGATGCCCACGAAGCTGTTGCGGGAGGCCAGGGCCGAGCCCTCTGGGGTGTAGGTGTGGTCGGGGACGGAGCCTTCCAGAAAGTGCGTGGAGAAGCCCCGGTGGTTGGTGGAGTTCAGTTCGGCCAGCAGGGCCGGGAGGGCGGCCTCCAGGTCCTGGCGGTGGCCTTGGGCCAGAAGGTCCAGGGCCCGGCGGTAGGCGGCGGTGACCGTGGCCACATAGAGGGGCGAGCGGGTGCGGCCCTCAATCTTCAGGGAGCGCACGCCAGTGGCCACCATTCGGTCCAGGATGGGAAGGGCGCAGAGGTCCTTTGAGTCGAAGAACCAGGTCTGGGTGCCGTCCGTCTCCACGGGGTTGCCCTGGCCCGGGCGGCGGGCGTCCTCCAGCAGGCGGTAGGGCCAGCGGCAGGCCTGGGCGCAGTCCCCTTTGCGGGGGTCCCGTCCGGCCCAGTACAGGGACAGGAAGCAGCGCCCCGAGTAGGCAATTCACATGGCGCCGTGGACGAAGGCCTCCAGGTCCAGTGGGGAGGCGCGGACCATGGTGGTCAGTTCGTCCAGGGAAAGTTCGCGAGGGGCGATGATGCGGGTGGCCCCCAGGTTGTGCCAAAGTGCTGCGGCCCGGGAGTTCATGGTGTTGGCCTGGGTGCTGATGTGCAGAGGCAGGCCCGGCAGGCGGCGCGCGCAGGAGGCCAGCACGCCGGGGTCGGCGACGATGAGGGCGTCGGGGGGCGCGTCGGCCAGGAAGTCCAGTGTCTGGTCAAGCTGGGGCAGGTCGGCGTCCCTTACCTGGGAGTTGAGGGCGACGTAGACCTGCTTTTGCTGGCGGCGCGCGTACTGCAGACCCAGGAGGTAGTCCTCGGGGGAGAAGTTCTTGGCGCGGTTCCGCATGGAGAAGCTGCGCAGGCCCAGGTAGACCGCGTCCGCGCCGAAGCGAAAGGCCGTGCGCAGGCAGTCCAGGTCCGCTGCGGGCGCCAGCAGTTCGGGGAGAGGTTGGGGTGAGGGGTTGGGGGCGAGAGAGGCCACGGCCGGGCTTAGTCCTTGCAGCACAGGACGCCCGTGGGGGGCTTGTTGGAGTAGTTCAGGTTGGCGCAGCCGATACCGTCATAGGAGCTGGGGTAGACGCGGGTGCCGTTGGAGCCCCAGAGGGTGTTGGCGCAGTAGGCGCCGATGCACGCCTCGCCGCAGCACAGCGGGGCGCTGAAGTAGTTGGACTCGGAGTTGCAGCCGAAGGGGCTGCCGGTGGTGCAGGCGCTCATGCTGCCGGAGTTGGATGAGGCCATCACGTAGGAGCCCTTGGGGGCGCCCCAGCTGGTGTAGGCGCAGTAGTAGCCGTAGTAGCCCTGGCTGGGCAGCCGGTCGAAGACATCCAGTTGATTGCCGTTCTTCATGCAGATGTGCCAGCCGGTGGCGCAGAGATCTTCGGCGGCGGCGCAGAGGTCGCTGGTGCTGGAGCCGCAGTTGGGGTCTGCGTCCACGTTTCGGGCGGCGCGCAGGTCCTTGTTGGACCAGAAACCCTTGCAGGCAGCAATCTTGGGGAAGGTTGCTTTGTCCGTGAAACCCTCCACGGAGGCATCCGAGCAGCCCACGGCGGCACAGCCCGTGAGCGCCGCATTGAAGACGTGTTTGCAGGCGCCCGTGGCCTGCACGCAGGAGTCCTCCGTGCAGGTGTTGGTGTCGGCGCAGTTCTTGGGCGTACCCACGCACTTGTTGCTGACGCAGGCGTCGTTCATGGTGCAGGGGTTGTTGTCGTTGCAGACGCCCGTGCCTACGCACTCCACGGGGGTGCCAGCGCAGCCGCACTTGCCGTTGGCGCCGGTGCCACACTTGTCGTTGATGGTCAGCAGCACGCCGTCATCGCAGAAGGCGCCGGGGAAGCAGGGGTGCTTGCAGACTCCGCCGGTGCAGAGGTCCTCGGTGCAGGAGTTGTCGTCGTTGCACTGCCAGTCGAACTCGCACTCGCCGGTGCCCTTGCAGACGCACTTGTCGCCCTGGGTGATGCAGGCGTCGTCCTTGGTGCCGGGCAGGAGGTCGTCGCAGAGGCGGCCGGGGTTGCAGGTGCGCTTGCAGAAGCCGTGATCACAGACCTCGTCGGTGCAGGTGTTCTTGTCGTCGCAGTTCAGGTTGGTGGTGCATTCGTTGCCCCAGGCCACACACTTGTTGTTCTCGCAGACCTTGCCGTTGGGGCAGTTGCCGCAGCTAAGGCCACAGCCGGCGTCGCCGCACTCGATGGCGGGGTCTTCGCAGTCCAGGGTGGGCACACACAGGCACATGTTCGCCAGGCACTCCAGGCCCGGGTCGCAGGTGCCGCAGACGCCGCCGCAGCCGTTGTCGCCGCAGTCCTTGTTCTGGCAGGCGGGGAAGCAGGCGCAGTTGCCATCGTTGCAGGCGATGCCCTGAGCGCAGGTGCCGCAGTTGCCTCCGCAGCCGTCGGGGCCGCAGGTCTTGCCCTGGCACTTGGGCTGGCACTGGCAGACGCCGTCGACGCAGAGGTCCCCCACGTTGCAGGTGCCACAGGTGCCGCCGCAGCCGTCGTTGCCACAGGTCTTGCCCTGGCAGTTGGCGTGGCAGCCGCAGGCACCGCTGGCGCAGTACCAGTTGGCGGTGGCGCCGCAGATTTCGCCGTCGTCCACATTTTCGGAAACGCAGCCCGCGCCGGTTTTGCAGAACTCCTCGGTGCAGGGGTTGTCGTCGCCGGGGCAGACCGGGGGCGGCGTTGCCTGGCATTTGCCGGAGTGGCAGGTGTCGGTGCCCGTGCAGGGGTCCGCGTCGCCGCACTTCTGGGAGTCGTCGTCAATGAAACGGCAGACGCCGGTGGCGGGGATGCAGTCGTCCCGGGTGCAGGGGTTGCCATCGCTGCAGGTCTTCACCGAGCCCTGCTTGATGGCGCAGACGCCCGTGGTGGAGCCGTTGGGAATGCGGCACTCCATAAGGCCGTTGCACATGTTCTTGTCGTCCAACTGGGCGCAGTCCTGGACCGTCAGGCAGGCACAACCATCCAGCACGGGGGTCTCGGGGCCGGGCAGTTGGCCTTCACATTCGCCAGCCTGACACAGGTCGGGGCTGGTGCAGGGGTTCTTGTCGTCGCACTCGCCGGTGCTGAGGGGCTGGGTCTGGCACTGGCCCTCCACGCACAGGTCCGAGGTGCAGACGTTACCGTCGTCACAGGCGCCGCCACAGACGCACTCGTCGTCCAGGCCCGCGGTGCCGCAGACCTTGCCACTGCACAGGGCCACGCAGTCCGCTTCGCAGGTGCCGGCCTCCAGGCAGTCGTAGCCCAGTTCGCAGGTGCCGCAGACGCCACCGCAGCCATTGTCACCGCAAACGCGACCATCACACGCGGGGATGCAGACGGTGTCGGGCAGGGTGTCGGGCAGAGTGTCCTGCTGGGTGTCGGGAAGCGTGTCGGGCAGGGTATCGGGAAGCGTGTCCACCTGGGTGTCGGGAAGCGTGTCCGTGGGGCCTGGCAGGTCGGGCGACAGGTCGGCGTCGGGCTGCCCCAGATCCTTGAGGTCCTGACTGCCATCCGGGACGTCGGCCAGGTCCTGGCCCTTGGCATCCCCGATGGAGTCTGCCTCCACGAAGTCTTTGGAGAAGCCAGGGTCGGTGGTGGGGGAGTTGGACCCGCAGGATCCAGCCAGGAGACAGACCATCCAAACCAGCGATATCAGGACTCTGCGCATGGAAGACTCCACAGGCCAGAAACACAACGCGGGGATTCTACTGGAAAGCCGCACGAAGCGCAGCACTATTTTTGGGGGTGTCAGGGGGCAATCAGACAACGGTCTTCGGTGAGGCTTTTTTTGAGGACGGCCGTCCACAGATCTATGCAGTCCTGGTTGTCAAAGGCAGGGAAGTGGCCGTCGTTGGGGTAGACCGCCAGGGCAGCGGAGGCGGGCGGGGTGGCCGCGGCGTCCATGTTGCCCTCCAGGGGGGGCTGGCCCTCGGGGATGCCAAGCAGGGTGAAGACGGGGTTGCTGGTGCCCGGAGGCGTCAGCACGGGCCAGGCACCTGCGGCGGCCAGGGACTCCGCGGTCAGCAGTGGTGTGTAGGGGTCCTGCATGCCCTGGACCTGCAGCACGCAGGAGGCCTGCTGGGCCCCGGGGCGGCGGAAGAACAGGGGCGAGTAGTTCACCGGGTCCGTGGGGTCCACCACGGCCTGCATGAGGGACACAACGGTGTGGAAGACGCTGAGGTCCGCGGGGTTCTGGATGCCCAGCAGCAGGGCCATCATCTTCTGGATGTCGAACTCCGTGCCAGCGTCCAGTTCCTTGCGCAGCATCAGGGTGTCCGACAGCAGCCCCCCCGCCCCCGACAGCACCACAGCCTTCATGGTGAAGTCCACGCCCTGGAAGAGGGCCCCCGTGAGGCCACCCTGGCTATGCCCGAAGAAGCCCAGGCGGGTGGGGTCGACCTTGACGCCCAGCGTCGTCAGTTCGTCTGCCAGCAGGTCCGTCACGAAGGCGGACTGGGACACGGCGTCGGCGGCGCCCTGGCGGAACAGCCAGCGCCCCGAGTCGGGGTTGGTGAAGTTGAAGGAGTACAGCTCCAGGTTGGCCACGGGCGCCTCCACCCGGCCCCCATGGAGGGGCTGGTCGATGGCCATGGCGGCGAGTCCGGCGGCGGCCAGGGCGGTGGCGCTGCCATCCTTGGTGAAGCTGAGGCGACTGCCTCCCGTGCCATGGGACACCAGCACCAGGGGCCAGCCGTTGGCGGGGGCGGTGCCCTTGGGGATGGCCAGGGCGTAGGGGATCTCCTCCAGGCGCTGGACCACGGGTTTGCCGTCCTGGTCGAAGACGAAGTTGCCGCCCGTGGCGTAGGGGATGTCGCCGGCCTGGAAGTTGGGGGCGCGGTAGCTGCCCGTGTACAGGGTGTAGTTGGTGTAGGCCTTGCTGAGGGTCGGGGCCTCGCCCGCCAGGGGCCGTGCCTCCTCGCGGATGGTCTGGGCCACGCGCCGCATGTCGGCGGTGGGGTCACCGGTGGTGAACACGCTTATGGCGACGGCGCCCGCTATGGCGTCGGCATCCAGGGCATCAAGGGCTGGCTTGAGGCTGTCCAAGACCACCTGGTCCTGGGCATCCACGGGGCCGTCCTCCAGCAGGCGGCGCAGGAACCAGGAGCGCCCCACGGGTTCCCCCTGGGCGTCCTTCAGGTTGTCGGACACCAGCAGAGTGAAGGTGTGGTTGGGAGGCAGCACCACGCCCGAGGGCAGTCGGATGGCCAGGACGTTCTGCTCGGTGTACCAGTTGGCCTTGGGGGCCTTCTTGTCCCAGAACAGGAACTCCAGCGGGTAGCGGGTGCCCGCCTCCGGGCCCTCCGTCACATCTATCAACTGCACGGGACTGGTCTCCAGACGGCTGGCCTCCACGTCGGGCAGGCTGCCCAGGTCCAAGGCGGCGCTGAAGCGCACGTACATCACGGGGTTGCAGGAGAAGCCCCGCCCGCCGTGGGCCAGTACGGCCTTGTACTGGTCGATGAGCTTGGCCTTGTAGGGGTTGGGCCAGTCGCTGATCTCCAGGCCGTCCTCCGTCAGGCGCGTATTGGAAGGGAAGGGGCGGTCGAAGAAACCCACAGGCGTCTTGAAGAACACGGCGTAGGTGCCGGCGGGCTCGGGCATGGTGTCCGGGGGCAGCGTGTCCTGGGGGGCGACGGCGTCAGCATCTGGCGCGGGGGACACGTCACTGGCAGCGTCCAGAACGTCCTCTTCGACATCGCCCAAAGCATCTTCCGGGCCGGGCAGATCCTTGAAGCCCAGGTCCTCGCCCAGGTCCCCCGCGCTGTCCAGGGAGTCCTGGGAGTTGACTGCGCCATCGGGTGCTACATCGTTGCCGCCGTCAGCCGTGGAACCCGCCTGACAGGATGAAATGCAAATGATGAACAATATAGCCGTAATAAGCCGAAACAAAACAGATTTCATCTAGGCACAACCTCCCGGTTCCCAAGCTGTTCCTCGGCCACTCTGGCGGCCCCGTAGAGGGCCAGAGAGAGGCGATTCAGGTAGGCGCCCAGGGCCTCACCCCCAGGCAGACGGTTCGCCGCAAGCACTCCATGGGCGCTTCGCTCCACCCGGCGACAAAGGGCGCGGCAGACGTGCAGTTGGGCCTCTGAAGCGCAGGCCCCGGGCAGCACGAAGCCGCCGGCGTTGCTGGTGTGGGCATGGGTCCAGGCGCAGAAGTCGTCCAGTCTGGCCAGGGCCTCCGCGGCGCTGTCCCAGGTCCAGGCTTCGGCGGACACGGCAGCCCCCCCTGCCAGCAGGTCCCGCTGTACAGTCACCAGGAAGGCCCGAACCGTCAACAGGGCCTCCCGGGCCTCCCGGGGCAAGCCCCACTGTTCCAGCACCGCTGACAGCGTTGCCCTTGCCACGCCCAAGCTGCAGGACAACTCGTCGAACTCGCCGCAGAGGGCGGCCAGGGCGTCGTCCTTGCGGACCCTGCGGCCCGACAGCAGCACCGTCCAGCCCTGGTCCCCCGGTCTTGTGGTGTCCACGTTCGCCCCCCAACGATGCACAAATCAGGCGCGACTATACGGCAAGGCGCCGGCGCTGGGAAGCGCGGGGTGCGGGTGTTTGGGTGTTGGGGTGTTGGTGTGTTGGTGTGTTTGGGTGTTGGGGTGTTGGTGTGTTGGGGGGGGTGGGGCTTAGAAGCCCAGGGTCAGGCGGCCCATGACCATCCAGTCAGCGACTTCGTCCAGGCTGGGCTTGCCGCCCTGGGCCGCGGTCTTCTGGCCGGGCTTGACCAGGGGCACCATGGCGCCGAAGGTGGCCTTGATGATGGACAGGTTGATCTGGGCGGCGGCGGAGCCGTAGATGGCGTCGAAGCCACCCTTGTCGGCGGCGTCGTTCAGGGGGTACAGGCCGTTGATTTCGGCCATGGCGCTGAACAGGAAGTCGGCCAGGACGATGGCGCCCACGCCGTACTTGGCGTACATGACGCTGTCCACACCCTTGGAATCGCGCACCGGCATCATTCCCACGAACTCGACGTGGGCCTGGAGGGTGGCCAGGAAGGTGTCAATGCCCACCACGCCGTAGGGGGCGATGGTCATGTACTGGTGCAGGTACTTGGGGCTGTAGAACAGGTTCATCTTGGCAAGGGGGTCGGCTTCCTTGCTGCCCGTGGGCAGGTAGACGGAGGCGCCGTAGGAGTAGCCGGCATTGATGACGGCCAGATCCACGATCTTGCCGAACTTCGCGTCCAGCACGAAGTTGCCGACGTTGATCTCGGTCTTGTTGGTGAACTGGTAGGCAGCCAGGGGCAGCGACGCGGTGACGGCAACGGCGTCGAAGTTCAAGGTCAGGTAGGGCTCCAGGATGAAGGTCATGGGGTCGTCCTGGGACAACTGCTTGGCCAGGGCCACGGCGTCCTCGCGCTGATCCTCGGGGACGGCCTTGACGAATTCCTGGATGGCGGCCACCTGGGTGGGGTCATCAATGCCGGCGGCGTTCAGGTTGGTCACCAGGGCCCCGTCGGGGTCCATGAGGCTGGCGTTGATGGCCTCCCACTGAGAGTCGGGGATGGCGCCCATGGCGTCCAGGGCCATCTCGGTGTTGGCCTGGGCGGCGGCCTTGCAGGCCACCGGATCGGGGGCGCTGTCGCACTGGGCGTTCACGGCCTCGCCGATGATGCTGTCCCGCTGGGTGGCCATGGCGGCGGCCAGGGGCGACACCTGGACATCCAGGCCAATGGCGAAGAACTGAGACTTGGTGGGCTGCTTCATGGAGCGGCCGATGAGCAGTTCGCTGCCCTCGAAGGGACCGGCCACCGCGGTGGCAGAGAAGCACAACAAGCACGCAGCCAGACCGAATACATTACGATTCATTGGTATCCTCCCGTTGATACGAATTACGCGGCCATACTAGATCCACCCTCCCCGGGTTTCAATGGCCTTCTTTGGCGGCCATCCCGCTCTCCGTTGAAAAACGGGGTGGAAGGTGGGACACTGGCCGCGTTTTCACGCGGTGTGGCTGGAGGCTCCATGAACAGGTCTCTTTACCGTCTCGTACTCGTGGCTGGGGTCCTGGCCCTGGCGGTGGCTGGCTCCTGCGGCGGCGCAGGCACGCCCGGGGCTTCAATCCTGGGGGATGGCGGGCCGCTGCTGGACGTCCCGAGGGATGGGTCGGACGTCAAGGACCTCCAGGGGGACCTGGCCCGACCTGACATCAAAATCATCGACGGCACCTTGACTGACCACGTGCCGGGCCCCGACCAGACGACGCCCCCCGATGCCGCTGCCGACGTCGTCGACGTTTCCCCCGACGCCCCCACCGACACCACCAACCCTGATCTTTCCCAGCCCCTCGACACCGTCCCCGAGATCGTCGGCCCCTGCGGCGCCCCCTGTTCGCCCTACGAGATCTGCGACGAGGCCCTGGGCTCCTGCCTGCCCAACCCCCTTTGTGACACCGACTTCTGCACCGGCGACCTGGAGGCCTTCTGGCGCCTCGAGTTGGACGGTCACACCATCTACGTGGACTCCCTGGAATGGCCCGGCGTGCAGGGCCAGAAGCCTTTGGTCCCCGTGACCCTGGAGGGCGCCCTGGACCTTTGCCGCGGTGCAGGACGACGGCTGTGCTCCGAGGCCGAGCTGACCGCCGCCTGCGGCAACCCCGGCAGTTTCCCCTATGGTGACGCCTACAACGGCAGTTCATGCAACACGGACTTCCCCTTCAAACTGGCTGGCGCCGGGACCTTCGCCGCCTGTCACGCCCCCGACATCTTCGCCATGGATCTGGTGGGCAACGCCGTCGAATGGACCAGCCAGGGGACGTTGTTCGGCGGGTCCTGCTTCGACGGCACCCTGGGGCGCTGTCTGGCGCGGGCGGTCCCCGAGGGCGGCTATGCCCACCCCGATGTCGTGGGTTTCCGCTGCTGCACCGCCCCCGAGGACGACCTGGACAACGACGGTGCCCCCGCCTCCAAAGACTGCAATGAGAGCAACCCGGCCATCTACGTGGGGGCCCAGGAGCTGTGCGACGGCCTGGACAACAATTGCAACGGCAAGCTGGATGATGCCGCCGATGTTGACGGTGACGATGTGGGTGCCTGCCAGGACTGCAATGACGAGGACCCCCTTATGTTCCCCGGCGCAGAGGACCAGGTGGGGGACCAGATCGACCAGAACTGTGACGGGCTGGACGGTGTGGACGCGGACGACGATGGCTATGCCTCGGTGGCCTCCGGTGGGGATGACTGCAACGACCAGTTGGCGGCCCAGCATCCGGGCCTGCCGGACGTCTGCGACGGCCTGGACAACGACTGCGATGGGACCCCCGACTTGCCCGACGTGGCGGGCGAATGTGACGACGAGCTGGTCTGCACCGACGATCTGTGCGACTCGGACCTGGCCGCCTGCGTCCACATTCCGGTGACCTGCAACGATGGCAAGGCGTGCACCGACGACTACTGCGCCGAGCCCGGCGGCTGCGTCTTCAACCCCAACACCATCCCCTGCAGCGATGGCGACCCCTGCACCGAGGGGGACCAGTGCAAGGCCGGGGGCTGCACCGCCGGTCTGGCCGCCCTGGACTGTGACGACCAGAACCCCTGCACGGAGGACTCCTGTGTGCCCATGGTGGGCTGCAGCAACGCGCCCGTTGACGCCGACTGCGACGACGGCGACCCCTGCACGGTGGGCGACCTTTGTGTCGAGGGCAAGTGCCTTGCGGGGGCCGGTGCGCTGCCCTGTGACGACGCCAATCCCTGCACCGCCAACAACTGCCTGGCCGGCCTGGGCTGCAGGTACCCCGCCAAGGAGGGCCCCTGTGACGACCAGGACCAGTGCACCACCGGCGAGCACTGCGTGGACGGGGCCTGCGGCGGCGGTCAGATGGGCTGTCTGTGCGGCAACGACCAGGACTGCCTGGCCTTCGACGACGGCAAGCTGTGCAATGGCGTCCACAAGTGCGTGGGTCCCGAACCCCTGCACTGTGTGTTTGATCCCACGTCTGTGGTGGTCTGCGATCCCTCTCCCAGCCCCGGCTGTTCCGAGTACTACTGCAGCGAGACCGATGGCCAGTGCAAGTTCCGTTTGATCAACAGCGGCGGGCTGTGCGACGACGGCAAGGGTTGCACCTTGGACGACAAGTGCGTCAGCGGCACCTGCACCGGCGCCACCTGCGCCAGCAAGGGTCTGGAGTGCTGGCAGGATAGCTGCGTGGCCTGCGCCCCCAAGTGCGAGGGCAAGGCCTGCGGGTCGGATAGCTGCGGAGGTCAGTGCGGCGCCTGCCCGGTGGGCAGCGTGTGCTCGGCGGCGTTCCAGTGCTGCGTACCCAACTGCACCGGCAAACAGTGCGGAGACGATGGCTGCGGGGGGTCCTGCGGCGGTTGTCTTGCGGGCCTGTCCTGTGTGGGGTCAGAGTGCAGGGGCTGCGGGGACGCGAAGTGTCGTGACGGCGAGACCATGTGTACCTGCCAGACGGACTGCGGCAATCCTTGCTCGGGCAAACAGTGCGGCCTGAACCAGTGCAACTGGAGCTGCGGGACCTGCCCCGGCGCCCAGGATGCCTGCATCAACAACTGGTGCTACTGCCAGCCCTGGTGCAGTGGCAAGGAGTGCGGCCCCAGCGGCTGCGGGACCCAGTGCGGGTCCTGCAAGGCGGGCTGGAGCTGCGTGTCCGGGCGCTGCCAGGGCTGCGGCGACGGGACTTGTCGAAGCGGCGAGAACAAGTGCAACTGCCCCAGCGACTGCGGCAACCCCTGTTCGGGCTACGAGTGTGGGTACGACCCCTACGGCTGCAGCAAATGGTGCGGCACCTGCGGCAGCAAGGAAAAGTGCGTGTCCGGGTGGTGCGTGTAGGCGAGGCCTACGGCGAGCAGTCGCCGGCGGGAGCGCGGAGGGGGCCCGATTGACGCTGGTCGGCAATGGGGCTGCCCGGAGAGCGAGCGACCAGAGGCGGCGGCGACCGGGGAGGCCCGCTTACTGCGTGCGCGGCTAGGTTTGGCTGGCCGCTGCCCGCTTACTGCGTGCGCGGCTAGGTTTGGCTGGCCGCTGCCCGCTCCCTGCGTGCGCGGCTAGGAAGGCCCACGCCCTCCCTTGCGGTCGGGGTTCGGAAGGGTAGGCGGGTCAGGAGCCCTTGTGCAGCAGCACGGTCTGGATGGTCTTGAGGACCACCAGCAGGTACAGCATCAAGCTCATCTCTTGAATGTAGAACAGCTCGTACTCCAGCTTGATCTTGGCGTCCTCCACGGAGGCACCGTAGCCGTAGTTCACCTGGGCCCAACCGGTCACGCCGGGGCGGATGGCGAAGCGCAGGTTGTAGAAGGGGATCTCCTTCTCCAACTGGGCGATGAAGTGCTCGCGCTCGGGGCGGGGGCCCACCAGGCTCATGTCGCCCCGCAGGACGTTCCAAAGCTGGGGCAGCTCGTCCAGGCGGGTGCGGCGCAGGAAGCGGCCCCAACTGGTGACCCGGGGATCATTCTCCTGGGACCACTTGGGCCCGCTGTGCTTCTCGGCGTCCTTGATCATGGTGCGGAACTTGTACAGCTTGAAGGGCTTGCGGCCCAGGCCCGCGCGCTCCTGGGCGAAGATGACGGGGCGGCCACCTGCCAGCAGGGAGACCAGGGCCGTGATCAGGATCAGGGGGCTGGCCAGCAGAATTCCCACCAGGGCCACCACGATGTCCACCAGGCGGAACAGGTTCCGCAGCATGGCGTTGCGGTTCAGCACGAAGCCGGGCCCGAAGAGGAAGAAGGAGGTGTCCACGTTGGCCACGGGCACGCGCCCCATGAGGCGCTTGAAGGCCTCCGCCATGCTCTCCACCTGGAGGCCGCCCACGCGCTCGTCCAATAGCGCCGAGATGAACTGGTCGTCCCAGCCGTGGGTGCCGGTGATTATGACCCGATTGACCCCCAGGGCCTTGACCTGTTCGTGCAGCGCCTCCAGCTTGGGGGTGTGAACGGGGATGTCGAAGTAGGACATCCCGTCCTTCTCCGGGCGCATGTCCATGAAGGCCAGGATCTGGACCCGGCCCTTGCAGTTGTTCAGCAGGGCCTCGGCCATGTAGCGGCCGCTCTTGCCGGCGCCAATGATGAGCAGCAGCTCGCCCTGGTCCTTGCGGGCCACCAGCCGGGAGAGGGCCAGACGCAGACCAACGGTGCCTAGCAGCACGAAGCCCGACTGGGTCACCAGGACGCCGCGCCCGAAGGCCCAATGGGGGAACAGGAAGAAGAGGATGGCCAGCAGCAGGCCCGCGCCCACGGCTGCCACGGCAGGGCGCAGCAGGTTGCGGGGGCGGCTCCAGTCGTCCGCCAGCTTGTAGGATTCCAGCACGTAGAGGGCGCCGATGTGGGCCAACACGGCCAGGAGGGACGCACCCGTCCTGGTCGAAAGCTGCATGGCCAGGTTCTCCGGCGTGAGGGCCTGATTCAGGCGCAGCAGGTGGGCCAGGGACATGGCCAGCAGGATGAGTAGACCGTCAAGAACAAGCAGCAGGAGCTGCTTTCGGTCGATGTTGATTCCGAAAACCGTCATGAGCCAATACCTCCGACAGGGGCAAAAGGATACGCCCCTGTGGCAGTTTTGGAAAGTGTGGAATTTGCACTGGGGAGGGCGTCAGACCCGGGGTGCGTCCTTGAGGAAGATGCTGAAGGTAGAACCCTTGCCCTTCTCCGAGACGAGCTCCACGCGGCCCTCGTACAACGCCGCCAGCTTCTTGACGATGGACAGCCCCAGGCCGCTGCCCATGATGTCGCGGGTCTGCTCGTTCTTGATGCGGACGAACTCGCCAAACAGGCGGGCCTGCTCTTCCGGGTTCATGCCGATGCCCGTGTCCTGGACGTCAATGCGCAGCAGCTCCCCTTCCCGGGAGACGCGGATGAAGACCGCCCCATCCGGCCGGTTGTACTTGACCGCGTTGGAGACGAAGTTGTTGAAGATGATCTCCACCTCGCCGCGGTCCGCGTACATGGTCAGGTCCGGGGCGCACTCCAGGTTAAGAGTGACGTTCTTGGCCTTGGCGTCGGGGCCCATGGTCTCCAGGGCTGTGTTGGCGACCTCCGCCAGATTCACCACGCCCAGCTCGCGGCGCTTGCTGCCCGACTCGATGCGCGTCAGGTCCAGCAGATCCAGGACCATCTTGCGCATGCCCTGGAGGCGCGTGATGCTGCGGGACACCACCTTGTCGTAGGCCGGCAGCTCGGGGCCCAGGGCCTGATCCCGCAGCATGTAGAGGTACCCCTCCACGGCCGCCAGGGGCGCCTTCAGCTCGTGGGCCAGCACGGAGATGAACTGGAAGCGGACGTGTTGTTTCTCCTCCGCCAGACGCTTGGTTTCGCGCTGCAGCAGCAGGTGCTTGGCGGTCTTCTTGATGACGGCCTTCAGCTCGCTGGGGGTGAAGGGCTTGGCCAGGAAGTCGTGGGCGCCGTGCTTGGTGGCGGTGATGGCCGTCTCGATGGTGGCGTAGGCCGTGATCATGACCGTCAGCATGTCCGGTTGCTGGGCCTCCAGCGCCTTGAGCACCTCAATGCCCGAGATGCCGGGCAGCTTGTAGTCCAGCAGCAGGATGTCGGGCTTGAAGGACTCGACCAGTTCCAGCCCCTGCTCGCCGCTTTCGCCCGTGGTGACCTTGAAGACCACCTCGCCCTCCACCAGGGGGATGGTCATGGTCAGCCCCTCCAGGGACCGGGCCACCGCCGCCCTCATGCCGGGCTCGTCGTCTACCACCAGTACTTTGAGTTCAATCATGGCCGCCTCCCATCAACCGAGGAGCCGGTCGAGTTCTTTCTTCAATTGTTCGAACCGCAGGGGCTTGGTAAGCACTGCGTCCGCCTTCACCCAACGCCGCTGGGACTCGCCCACGGTGTCGAACTGCAGGCCCGTCTCGGCCGTCACCGCCGTGGCCATGATGACCGGGATGGTGGCGTCCTTGCTCTTGATGTGGTGGGCCAGGATGAAGCCGTCATCGAAGTCGTCCATCATCAGGTCCAGGATGGCGGCGTCGGGCCGGAAGCCGGTCAGCAGCTCTTCCGCCTCGCGGCGTGAGCAGGCCTTCACCACTTTGCAGCCACAGGCCTCCAGGGACAGCTCAAGCTGGGTCAGGAAGTCGGGGTCGTCATCAACAATCAGCACTGTGCGCTTTTCCAAAGACATCTTTCACCTCATTGGGAGACAGCCCGCGGGAGGGTCACTGTGAAGACCGAGCCCGTGGGGCCCTTGCCGCGATCGGCGTTGGATTTTACCGATATGTTGCCACGATGCATCTTGATAATTCCGTAGGAGACCGAAAGGCCAAGCCCCGTACCCTTGCCGGGCTGCTTGGTGGTGAAGAAGGGTTCAAAAATCTTCTTCAAGTTGCCCTCGGGGATGCCCGTCCCCGTGTCCTCAACGTCAATGCTTACCGAGTCCTCGTCGCCCTTGGTGCGCAGGGTCAGGGTGCCGCCGTCGGGCATGGCGGCGTAGGCATTGGAGATGAGGTTGGTGATGACCTGGATGATCTGTTCCTTGTCCAGTTCGCAGGCCAGATCCCCGTTCAACTGCTGCTCCTGTACCACGATGTTCTCGGGTCTGGGGACGGCCTTCAGGGAGGCCTCGAACAGCTCGCTGGTCTGCACGGGCTGGCGCACCACCTTGTTCTGGCGGGCGAAGTTCAGCAGCCCCGAGACGATGTTCTTGCAGCGCTCGGCCTGTTCGGCGATGGTCCGCAGGTCCTCCGACATCTGGGGCTTGTTCTGGGTGTCCTCCAGCAGCAGGTGGCTGTACATCAGCACCACGCCCAGGGGGTTGTTGACCTCGTGGGCGATGCCCGCGGCCAGTTGGCCCATGGAGGCCAACCGCTCGCTGTGCATGAGGGCCTCCTGGGTGCTGGCCAGCTTCTCGTGGGAGTCCGCAAGCTGGCTGACGGTCTTGCGCAGCTCGTCGATCATGTAGGGCAGACACATCTCGTTGTCCGCCAGGCCCTTCAGCACCGCCACGGCATGCTCGCGGCAGGTCTCGTAGCCGCAGGCGCCGCAGTTCAGCTCGTCCCGCGCGGCCCTCTTGCCCATGCGCCGCAGGAACTCGCGGATCTTCTCCTCGCCCGCCACGGGGATGCGCTGGTCGTCCACCGAGAAGCCCCGGCTGAGGTCCAGGTCCCGGTAGGTGGCCATGGCCTTCTCCCACTCAATGCGGGAGCGCTTGCGCTGCATCTGCCGCACCACCTGGGACACCCGCGAGCGGCGGCGGAACTGGGGCGCCTTGGTGGTCATCCCCGAGCCCATGATGCAGCCGTCGCAGCACAGCACCTCCAGCAGGCGCGCGTCCAGGTCGCCGGTGGCGAACTCCTTGAGGGCCTCCTGGAAGGAGTGGCGGCCCCCGGCGGCGACCACGTCCCCGTTGACCAGATCCTCCTTGATGTCGGCGGCCTGTAGCATGCCGCGGGAAAGCGGAAACAGCGCCCCCAGGCCCCCGTGAGGAGCATCGAAGTCACTCTCCTCGGTGCCGGCGGCCTCGATGTCCCGGGCCTTCATCATGCTGCGCAGTTCGGCGAAGGTGAGGACGGCGTCCACGTCGGCGGGCAGGTTCTTGGAGAGGGCCTCGCTTTTCTTGGCGATGCAGGGCCCGATGAACACCACGTTCACGTCGTTGTCATGGATGCGGCGTACCACGCGGGCCATGGCCACCATGGGGGAGACCAGGGGGGACAGGGAATCGATGACCTCGGGGTGGTACTTCTCCACGAAGGCCACGATGGCGGGGCAGGTGGTGCCGATGAAGCGCTTGCCGGGGTTGTCCTCCAGCAGGCGCGAGTAGCGGCGGGCCACGAGGTCAGCGCCGAAGGCCACCTCGTAGACCTGGGAGAAGCCCATGCGCCGCAGCATGCCCACCACCTTGCCCGGCTTGGTGTCGAAGAACTCGGCGGGGAAGCTGGGCGCCAGCAGGGCCGCCGTCTTCTTGCCGGAGGCCATCAGGTCCTCCACCAGCTTCTGCTCGCTGAAGACGCGCTTGGCCTTCTGGCTGCAGACCTGCACGCAGTTGCCACAGCCGATGCAGCGCTCGGGCACCACCACGGCCTGGCCCCCGGCCACCTTGATGGCCTTGGCGGGGCACTCGCGCACACAGGTGAAGCACAGGCGGCAGCGCTCGGGCAGCGTGTAGACCAGGTAGAACCTGCGGGAGGGCTTCATGGGCGACTCCTAGGCCAGCACTTCGCGCCGGCGGTACTTGGTGTGCAGCAGGCGATGGGACTCGTGCCCCAGGGGCTGCCCCAGGAATTCCTGGTAGATGCGCTGGATCTCGGGGTTGTCGTGGGAGGTCCGGAGGGCCGCGTCCTTGTCAATCTTGTAGAGGGCCTGGAGGCGGGCGCGAACGGGGCCGCCATCCACGGTGCGGGGCTGACCGCCGCCATTGACGCAGCCGCCGGCGCAGGACATGACCTCGATGAACTGGAGGCTGGTGTCGCCCTTGCGCAGGCGGTCCATCAGCTTGCGGGCGCCCATGAGGCCACTGGCCACCGCCACGCCGATCTCGGCGTCGCCGATCTTGACGCGCATCTCCTTGACGCGGTCCAGGCCGCGCACGCCGGTGAACTCAAGCTGCTTGGGGTTCTCGCCCGTCAGCATGCGGTGGGCGGTGCGCAGGGCCGCCTCCATCACGCCGCCCGAGGCGCCGAAGATCTTGCCAGCGGAGGAGCGGGTGCCGAAGGGGTTGTCGGCTTCTTCGGGTTCCAGGTCGGCCAGGTCCAGGCCCCGCATGCGGATCAGCTTGACCAGCTCGCGGGTGGTCAGGACGGCGTCGATGTCGGGCACGCCGTCGGCGCCAAGCTCGGGGCGCTGGGCCTCAAACTTCTTGGCGGTGCAGGGCATGATGGACACGCTGTAAACCTTGGCGCGGTCGATGTTTTCACGCTTGGCCCAGTAGTTCTTGATGATGGCGCCCATCATCTGCTGGGGGCTCTTGCAGGTGGACAGGTTGGGCAGCAGCTCGGGGTAGAACTGCTCGACGAACTTGACCCAGGCGGGGGAGCAGGAGGTCATCATGGGCAGGGCGCCGCCGTGCTGGATGCGGTGCACCAGCTCGGAGGCCTCTTCCATGATGGTGAGGTCGGCGCTGAAGGAGGTGTCGAAGACGCGGGCAAAGCCCATCCTGCGCAGGACCGCCGCCATGAGGCCCGCCACGTCGGTGCCGGGCTTGACGCCGAAGGCCTCGCCCAGGGAGACGGAGACGGCGGGGGCGTGCTGGACCACGACCACCTTGTTGGGGTCTTCCAGGGCCGCCAGGACCTCGCGGATGCTGCTCTTCTCCACCAGGGCGCCCGTGGGGCAGACCGCCACGCACTGGCCGCAGTTCACGCAGGAGGAGACGTTCAGGCCCTCGTCGAAGGCCGTGGCCACCTTGGTCTTGCTGCCCCGGCCGATGAAGTCCAGGGCGGAGACCCCCTGCACCTCCTCGCAGACGCGGACGCACTTGCCGCAGAGGATGCACTTGTCCGGGTCCCGGGCGATGGAGGGGCTGGAGAGGTCCAGCTTGCCGTCGTTCTTCAGGCCCTGGAAGCGGCGGCGGTCGACGCCCAGTTCGTCGGAGAGGTGGCGAAGCTGGCAGTCCCCGTTGCGGCTGCAGTAGAAGCAGTCGTCGGGGTGGCTGGCCAGCAGCAGCTCCAAGATGGTCTTGCGGGCGTTGAGGGCCACGGGAGAGTGGGTCAGCACCTTCATGCCCTCGGTGACGGGGCAGGCGCAGGAGGGGACCAGACGGCCCTGACCCTCCAGTTCGACCACGCACATGCGGCAGGCGCCGGAGGGGAAGAGGTGCTCCAGGTGGCACAGGGTGGGGACGCGGATGCCGGCGCGCTTGAGGGCGTCCAGCAGCATCTCCCCGGCCTGGGCTTCGATGGCTTTGTGGTTCACTTGAATCTGCATATTGACCCCCATCACTTCAGGGAAACGGCATCGAAGCGGCAGGCTTCCTCGCACGCTCCGCAGCCGATGCATTTGTCTTCAACAATGTAATGGGCCTGCTTGCGCGCACCCACGAGGGCCTCCACGGGGCACTTGCGGGCGCACAGGGTGCAGCCGGTGCACTTGTCCACGTTGATCCGGAACTTGCGGAACTCCTGGCAGGCGCCCGCGGGGCAGCGCCGCTCGAAGACGTGGGCCTCGTACTCGTGGCGGAACCAGCGCAGGGTGGAGGCCACGGGGTTGGGGGCGCTTTGGCCCAGGCCGCAGAGGCTGGTGGCCTGGATAACCTTGGAGAGCTCCTCCAGTTGCAGGATGCCCTGGAAGCG
>CAIXZC010000479.1 GCA_903923815.1 uncultured Myxococcales bacterium | reverse complement strand
TAAGCGGATCCGGGTGTTGTCCGCAGGTGGCCCGCCCGTCCAAGCCGCGCACGTAGTAAGCGGCTCCGGGTGTTGTCCGCAGGTGGCCCGCCCGTCCAAGCCGCGCACGTAGTAAGCGGATCCGGGTGTTGTCCGCCACCGGCCGATCGATCCGCTCACTACGTTCGCGGCTAGGTTTTGTTAGACACCACCCGTCCAAGCCGCGCGCGCAGCACCAGCACCACTGCCAGCAACAGCCACCAGGGGTTGGTGGGGGCCGCGGGGGAGGTGTTGCAGGAGCCGCCGGACTTGCGGAAGGTGGGGGGATCGTCGGCCTGCACAACCGTCTCGTCCCGGGCGTCGCCGTTCGTGACGTCGGCGGTGCCGTGGCAGGCGCCGTCCTGGCAGGTCTGCTCTTCGGGACAGGTGGCGGCGGTCAGCTCCCGGCAGCCCGTCTGTCCCAGCTCGCAGGTGAGGACGCTGCCGTCTTCGCCGCAACTGGTGACGCCCTCTTCGGGGCACTTGTGGACACAGGCCGCCGTGCAGTGGGCCTTGACGCCATCGTCGGCGCAGAAGGTCCCCTTGGCGCCGCAGTCCTCATAGATGACCGTGGAGCCCACGCAGTTCTTGACCTTCTCGCCCTCGCACATGCCCCCCGCGGGGACGCCGTCGCAGGGGCTGGGTTTGTCCTTGCAGGCACCGTCCGCGCAGACCTCATCGTTGCCGCAGGGCAGGGTTTGGAACACGCGGCAGGCCCCCTCGCCTCCCCCCATCTCACAGGTCTGGTTGGTGAGCTCGTCGGCGCAGAGGGTCTCGCCCTCGAAGCACTCGTCCAGGCACAGGCCGCAGGTGGCAGGGTCCAGGGAGGCGCACAGGGGCGTGGGGGTCAGGTCGGCGAAGTCGCCGGCGGGCAGGGTGCCAAGCATCTTGCTGGGCCAGAGGCGCAGGTCCGCCAGGGCGTCGCAGTTGACCACCACCTGGGCTTTGCCGGGGAACTCGTCGGCCAGGAAGTCCTTGAGTTGGGCGAGGCCCGCGTCGTAGTTGGTGTAGGCGGGGAGGAGCAGGGCGCTGGGGCCCTCCACGAAGTACAGGTAGCTCAGGTACACCCAGACGCTGCTGCTGACCACCTTGGGTGGCGGCACGTCGACCTCCAGCAGCTTGCGGCCCGCGGGGAGGATGGCGGTGAGGGCCTTGCGGTAGGTGGCCACGGTGGGCTTGAGGCCGACGCTGTCGGGGCGGGCCAGCAGGATGTCACCGGAGGGCAGGGGCCGCAGGAAGGCGTCCAGGCAACCCAGGCCGTCGGCGGGGGGGCCGGGCAGCAGCAGGACCTCGCGGCAGCCGTACCAGGCGCGTAGCACGTGGCGTAGCTGGGCGGCGTTCAGCTTGGTGGCGGTGGAGGCCACCTTCTCGGAGACCAGGCACAGGCCGTCGGCGGTGATGGCCCACTGGCAGTTGGCCAGGAACAGGGGGGCGCGCAGCAGGGGGGCGCTGACCAGTTCGGCCCAGCGGCCGGCGAAGGCGTCGTCCTCGGGGCGGCCCTGGTAGTAGGCGGCGTCCATGGGCAGGAGGTGGCCCTCGGCGTCCTTGAGGGGCTGGGGGCTCCATTCGCCGGTGTAGCGGGTGTCGGTGGCCACCTGCATCCAGGTGAAGGTGTCGGGGAAGAGGCCGTTGGTGGTCATCCATTCGGTCAGGTATTCGCGCTGCTGCTGGTCGGGGTAGATGAGGACGGTGTCCAGGCCCTGCTGGGCGACGAAGTCCAGGACGGTCAGCCAGGTGGCGCCGATCTCGGGGTTGGCGAAGGCGCGGGCCGCAGGTTGCAGGCGGGCCGAGGCGAAGCTCTGGGGGGGCTGGGCGGTCCAGGTGAACCACTCGGGGTGCTCGTCCGGCAGGGCGGCCTGGAGGGACGCGGGGACAAGCAGCAGGAGGGCTAGCGCGGCAAGGGTTCTGGACATGGTGGACTCCTCGGCAAAGGGCGCCGACGGGGGCGATTGTAACCATTGCGGAGGGCAAGGCAAACAGCAGCAATTCTTCCTTGTCTGCCCACCCAAAGCGGTGTAACTTTTCGGGTCTGCAAAGCCCCGGAAACATCCCAGACGTCGGGGTCCACGGAGGAGCACTTGAAGGCTAGAACACTACTGATTCTTGCGGCCCTTCTGCTGGTGCCGCAGTTGCTGTCGGCGGGCCAGGTGCAGGTGCGTTTCCAGACCGCCGACTCGGCCAACCTGGTGTGGATGATCGACCAGATGTCCCAGTGGGATGCCCGGCGCACCTCGTCGGCCTACTTCCAATACTGGCGCGAGAAGATCGGCCTGGACGAGTTCGACCTGGACATGCTGGACAAGTACGCCCGCATCCGGCGGCGCATCGAGGCCCAGGCGACGCCCGTGAAGGGCTTCGAGGTGCCCCTGTTTGGGACGCCGGAGATTGGCCCCGGCGAGAAGTACTTCCTGGCCTTCCTGGAGATCCCGCGGCCCGATCAGGCCATCAACAGCCTGCCCATCAACGACCAGGACAAGAAGACGCTGTTCGAGGTCATCAGTCACTTCGGCAAGAAGATCGGCACCCAGGGTGGCTGGGGCCAGGAGATCTCCCACCTGCGGGGCTTCCAGCAGCAGGCGATGGTGCTGTCGTCGCTGGCGGACACCTCAGGGTACCTGACCCTGGTGCGGGACTTCCTGGGGGTGGTGGACCTGCCCCAGGTGCTGACGGTGGACGCCCTGTGGGCGCCGCCGGGTAGCCGCTTCGTCAAGCCCGCCATCGTGGGTTTCCACATCATCCTGCCGCTGCCCGTGTCGTCCGTGAAGAACGACGAAGAGGTGGTGCGCCAGATCTCCGTGGCCATGGCCGAGTGCGTGCGCTACATGATCAGTCGCCTGCCCGCCCAGGTGCGGCAGCAGGCCAGCAGCATGGTGCTGACCCGCGTGGGCTTCCCCAACCCCACCCACAACACCCTCATGCTGGACGCCACCGCCGTGGCCATCGGGCAGATCCTCTTCCCCATGAACCGCTTCCCCAGCCTCAAGCAGGAGCTGGTCCTGGCCAAGAACGACCCATCGTTGCGGTACCCCTACGCCGTGGACCTGCTGGCGCGCGCGCTGGCCTCCCAGGTGGCGAGCTTCCTCATGCGGCCGGGCAGCTTCCTGGCCTACCTGGATACCGCCGTGCGGGTCCAGGCCAGCTACTTCCCCCCCACCCCGGTGGACTTCACGGGTAGCTGCATTGTGTGGGGCGCGGACGAGTCCTGGGACTACTTCCGCTCGGTGTTCCGCGGCTTCAACCAGCAGCACTTCACGCCCAAGCAGGCCAAGGAAATCCAGCGCGCCTTCCAGGGTTCAGGGAACCCGGTGTTCATGCTGGTGACGGCCAAGGAGCGGGGCGAACTGGACAAGCTGTTCCGGCGTTTGGGCGTGGCCAAGAATGCCATGCCGGACCTGAAGCGTCTGGAGTCCGTCCAGGGCATGATCATCCCCGTCATCCTGTCCCCCGACGCCGGCCCGGCGCTGATCGTCTATGGCGCCGACCTGGAGATGATCAAGCGCGGCCTGATCCAACTGCACCGCTACACCGCCCTGCCCATGAAGCCCGTCCTGGTGAACTGAAGAAAGAAGACAGGATCCGCTCACTGCGTTCGCGGCTATGTAGGGCTCCGCAACAGTAGTCCTGCGGCAAGTTGTCCGTCCAAAGTCCTGCGGCAAGTTGTCCGTCCAAAGTCCTGCGGCAAGTTGTCCGTCCAAAGTCCTGCGGCAAGTTGTCCGTCCAAAGTCCTGCGGCAAGT
>CAIXZC010000478.1 GCA_903923815.1 uncultured Myxococcales bacterium | reverse complement strand
CACCAAGGGGCGCCACGACGCCTGCATAGCCCTGCGGGTGCCCGTGGTGGTGGAGGCCGCCTGCGCCATCGCCCTGGCGGACCTGGCCAGCCGCCAGCAGCTGATTCCAAGGATCTGGGCCACCAAACCCCTGCCCTGCGACTGATCCAACGCGTCCCCGCCCGCAGTCCGAACCCCGACCGCAAGGGAGGGGGTTGTTCTACATGTCCGTGGGTTCGGGCAGGAACACCGTGGGCAGGCCCAGTTCCTTCTCAATCCAACCCCCCAGGCCCCCCACACCAAAGGTCTCCGTGGCGTAGTGTCCGCAGAACAGGACGTTCATGCCCCAGTCCTGGGCCAGGGCGTGGACCGCGTGGTTGGTCTCGCCGGTGATGACCAGATCAATGCCGTGGTGTTTGGCATCCAGGATGTCGCCGTAGCCCGGGCCTCCGGAGACCACGCCCACCCGGGTGACCTGGGGGCTGCCGAAGGGCAGCAGGCGACCGCTGAGGTGGAGCCTGGTCTTGGCCTCTTCAACATATTCCTGGAGGGGGCGGGGGGAGGGCAGGGCGCCGAAGTAGCCGATCTGGTTGCCGTGCCAGTTGCCAAAGGCGCCCTCCACGGGGAGGCCCAGGCCGGACATCAGCAGGGCGTTGTTGCCCAGCGTGGGGTGCATGTCCAGGGGCAGGTGCTGGGCATAGAGGGCGAGCTGGTGGTTCACCAGGAAGGCGAGGCGCTGGTAGTCGCCCCCCACCAGGGGGAACTGGTTGCCCCAGAAGAGGCCGTGGTGGGCGATGACCAGGCCGCAGCCCTGACGCGCGGCCTCCTGAAAGACGCTGAGGCGGGCGTCCACCACCAGGGCCACCCGCGGGACCTCCCAGTCGCCCCCCACCTGGAGGCCATTGATGGCCACGTCGTTGACCTTCACGGGGGCAAAGAGGGCATCCAGTTGGCGCACGAGGGCGGACAGCTTCATGGGGGTCACCTTCCTGGTCAGGGTTTGGCGGGGGTGGCGCGCAGGCGCTTCTCGGAGCGGGCCAGGTCCTTGGCGCTGATCAGCACGGGGCCGGCGTCCAGGGTGCGGATCCAGTAGAGGTCCGGGGGCAGCACGTCCCGGGGCTTGACCCAGTCGGGCAGGGAGAGGCCAAGGGCGAGGCGCAGGACCAGTCCGGGGAAGTTGGCGCCGGCGGCGCTGTAGAAGTTGTGGGTGGTGCCGAAGCGGCCCACGTTGATCTCGGTGATCTGGGGGGCGCCGGCGGCGTCGCACTTGAAGTCCACGAAGGCCGGGCCGCTGTAAGCGGGGTCGATGACGCGGACGGCCTGCTCGCCGATGGTGTTGATGTCGGCGCGGCTGACCGTGTGGGAGATGGCGGGGGCCCCGGTGACGCCGGAGGGGCTGACGTGGGGGATGATGTAGGCGTCCCGCTGGCGGCCCTGGGAGGCGATGAGCTGGCCCTCGTGCCAGACGGACAGCCAGGTGAGGTTGTCGCCGGGCAGGTACTCGCTGGCGGCCATGAAGCCCCAGCCCTCCCAGAAGTCCACCCAGGAGATGGCCTGCTCCACGGTGCGGCAGGGCAGGGCCGCGGCGCCTATTCCCTTGCCGGGGATGCCGGCGCCCCGCACCCAGATGGGCCGGGACTGATGGGTGTCAAAGATGTCGTGGAGGTCCTGGGGGCGGCTGATGAGGCGCGTGAAGGGGACGGGGAGGCCCGCCTGGAGCCATTTCTGGTAGGACAGCCACTTGCTGGCCCCAAGGTCAAAGGTCTCGGGGGAGGGCAGCAGGACCCGGGCGCCCAGCTTCTTGTGGTGGGCTGCATAGAGGCGCCCCTCCAGGCTGTTGTTGGGCAGCAGCAGGTCCACCTTGCAGCGGGTCACGAGGTCCGCGATGGTGGCCACGAAGTCCCGCTCGGGGGTCCAGCGGGGGACCAGGAAGCGCCGGTGACAGCGGGCAAGTTGCAGGTAGTGGGGGCTGGAGTCGCAGCCTATCAGCCGGGGCCTGGGGGTGGCGGTCTCCAGGGAGCGGGAGAGGTTCACCCCGCCGGGGCCGCCGGCGGCGCAGAAGAGGACCACGGGGTTCTTTTTCATGCCAGCTCCTCCAGTTCAAAGTACTTGCAGAAGACGTAGACCCCCTCGCGCTCCATGGGGCGGACCTGGGGGTCCAGCAGCATCTGGTTGGGATAGGCCATGCTGCAGGACAGGTCGGTGCGGTTCACGAAGTTGCAGTCCAGGCAACGGTAGCGGAAGTCGAACTCCCGGACCTGGTCTGCGAAGTGCTGGTCGCGGGTCAGGGTCGGCATTTTTCCTCCATCAGTTCCAGGCCCTGGCGGGTTCGGTCATCCCCGCAGAGGCGGGCGGCCCGGTACAGATCCTGGGCCAGGGCCTCCGTGCGGTGGCCGCGCAGACATTGGAGCCAGGCGGCGGCGGCGGTCTCCCGGTAGCCCGTGGGGGCCGCGGGGGCCAGACGTTCAGCCTCGTCCAGGCGGCCAAAGCGCAGGGTCAGCAGGAGGCGGTTCACCAGGTGTTCCCGGGTGCCCCAGTCCCGCAGAGCAGCGTCCGAAAGCTGGAAGGCCTGGGCCTGGGTTCCCGCCAGACAATAGACCTTCTGGGCTCGGGCCAGGGCCCAGGGCTTGAGGGTGAACAGGTCCCCCCGCAGCGCGGCGGGGCCCGTGGGGGACAGCTCCTGATCCAGGGCGCGGCGGCCCTGCTTCCAGGTGGTGGCCTCGGCACTGAAGGCGGTCTTGAGGGTCGCCAGGAGGTCCGCCAGGCCTTGGTCCAGATTCTCGGCAGCTTGGCGTGGTTGACCCAGGGTGGCCAGGTCCTCGGCCTGCGACAGGAAGGGGGCGCGGGCATTCTTCGGGGTCTGGGGCAGCCACAGCAGGCGGCACAGGGTCTCCTCCGGGCTGGGGGGCAGCGCCTTGGCCGGGGTGGGGGCCAGGTACAGCAGACCAAGCAGCAGGAGGGCAAGGTTCATGGCTGGGCTTCCTCCGCCAGGGGCTGCCACGGGCCGGTGGGTTCAAGCTCCACGAAGGGGACGCCGCTGGCGCAGTGGAAGACGGTCTTGCCGGCCAGCTCCACGGGGAGCCGAAAGAGGGCGGGCTTGCCGCCGGCGTCCAGGTCTTCGCCGGCCTTGATGAGCCCGTCCACCAGGGGGTTATCGGGGTCCTCCAGGATGCGGGCCCGGACCCAGCGGCCGTCGGTGCGCAGTTCGAAGTGGGGGCAGCCGCAGTCCACCGGATTGTAGCGCACCACGGCGCCACCGGGGGCCTCCAGGGCGGGCAGCAGTTCGGTCAGCAGGCTGGGGGTGCGGTCCTGGGGGGCGGCGCAGGCGCCGGCCAGGAGGGTGAGCAAAAGTGGGAGGAGCCGCAGCACTTTCATGGCGCGAATTCTAGCCCTGTCTTGCCGGCCATGTACACCAGAACCAACACCGCCAGGACCCAGGTCACCCCGGCCAGCAGAACCAGAGGATCGCGGAGCATGGCGTCCGTGGGGCTGCGGTCCGAGTCCCGCCGGCAGGCCAGCACAAAGAAGCGCCACTGGCCCAGGGCCACCAGGGGGGTGGTCCACAGCAGGCCCGAGGTGCCGAAGTTGGCCAGGGCGCGCTCGGAGAGGGAGTAGAGGGCAAAGGAGGCCAGGGCCGCCACGCCGCAGAGGGCCAGGGCCCAGCGGGTGACCAGGGGAGAGTAGCCGGCCAGAGAGCGGCGGGAGCTGCCGTCGGTGCTGAGCAATTCGTGGAGGCGCTTGCCCAGGCCCAGGTACAGAGAGATGAAGAAGGTGCACAGGAGGATCCAGCCGGAGATCTCCACGGGGATGGCCACGGCGCCGCCCACCACCCGCAGGATGAAGCTGCCGGAGATGGACAGCACGTCCAGGTAGGCGGCCCGCTTGCCCACGAAGATGTAGAAGACGTTGAGGGCCAGAAAGCCCGCCAGACAGGCCGCCAGGGGCAGGCTGATCAGGGCGGCGCCGGCGAGGGCCAGCAGGGCCAGCAGGGCCGCAGCCCCGGTGGCGAAGGGGGCGGAGAGGCGACCGGAGGCCACGGGTCGGCGGCGCTTGGAGGGGTGGCGGCGATCCTCCTCCACATCCACCACGTCGTTCAGCAGATACACCGCCGACGAGGCCGCGCAGTAGGCCGCCACCGCCAGCAGGGCCGTGGTCAGATCGGGCAGCACCAGGAGGCGTTTGGCAAAGACCAGGGGGGCCAGGACGAAGGAGTTCTTGACCCATTGAATGGGCCTCATGCCTTCCCACACCAACGCCACCTTGGCCGCTATGTCTCCGGCTGCCATTCAGTCCTCCACCAGGGAACCGTCCGTTTACCACAGAACGGGGCCGGATTCCAGCGGGGACGGAGGGCCAGGCTGGGCCCAATCCAGCGGGGACGGAGGCGGAATCCAGCGGGGACGGAGGCTGTGGGTGTTGGGGTGTTGGGGTGTTGGGGTGTTGGGGT
>CAIXZC010000477.1 GCA_903923815.1 uncultured Myxococcales bacterium | reverse complement strand
CGGCGCCGTCGTCTTCCAGCACCTCGGAGGGTACCCCAAGCAGGTCCTCCTTGACGCTGTTGGCGTAGGCGATGACCCCGCCCACGAACCACTCCGAGGCCCCCGGAATCTCCGTCACCAGGGACCCCAAGAGGCCCCCCGTGCAGGACTCCGCCACGCACACCTGGATGCCGTGCTTCTGGGCAGCCAGCGCCAGCAACCTCACCTGGGCGCGGGCGTACACCAGGGCCGCCGCCTCATCCTGCGGGTATTCCGGGGGGGCCTGGGGGGAGTCGAAGTCAGTCATGGCGACCTCCGGGCTGGGCGGCTTGGGGGGCGTCCGGGTCCTCGGGGTCCAGGCCCCGCGCGGCGCAGTCCTCCACCACCGTGCCGCCACCATGGGGCAGGAGTGCGAACTTGCGCCCGCCGCCGGTCTGCACCAGGCCCGGGGCATAGCCCGTGACCCGCGACACGCAGGCGGGTTTTTTCTTGGTGAGGTCACTGTCCGTGGGGCCGTAGCTGGGGCCCTCCGCGGCGGCCTCGGCGGCCAGGCGGTCCCCCAATGTTGCCAGCGCCGTGGGCCAGGCCGCGGCGGTGTCCTCCAGCAGGCGGCGGCGGGCATCCTTTAGCAGCGAGGGCCGCACGAACAGCCCGGGGGTCAGCGTGAAGGCCGCGTCCGGGGCGAAGGCCAGGCCCAGGTGCTTGCGGGCCAGTTCGGGGTCCAGCCCCGCGCCCCGCGAGGCCTCGGTCTCCAGTGCGTACTGGTGCTGAAAGGCGGCGCGGCCGGCGTGGCCCTGGAAGGTGATGGTGTCCGCCGTGACCGTCAGGCTGTCCACCACCGGGGCCGGCGTCGTGCCCTTCTCGGGGACGAAGCCCGGGACCCCCGCAAGGTGCCGCTTCTCGACCAATGCAGAGGAGTGGATGAACAGCGCCGCCGGGCGCTTCTGCCCGTTGTAGCGCACCCGCACGTCGGTGCCCGCGTCGGCCACCACCAGGGGGCGGCCTGCGGCGTCCATAAGCTCGACCACGCTGAAGAAGGACTCGGCGGCCTTGCCCGCCTCCATGGACAGCGCGCACAGGCCGTCCCGCACGGACAGCTCCACAGGGGTCTTGAAGCACAGATAGCGTTTCCAGTCCTGCTGGTCGAAGTCGAAGGCGGCCACGGGCAGACCCCGGTGGCCCGACTGATCGGGGCAGGTGAGGGCCTCAAAGGACGTGTCGCCAAACAGGTAGCCGGGCCCGTCGGGGCGCCCAAACAGCACCTGGGAGTCGGCCACCAGGGCGGGGTCCTCGGTGCCGTCGGCGCGCAGCAGGGCGGCCCGGGCGCGGCGGACGGCGCAGGCCACCCAGGCGGGGGACTTGAGGCGCCCCTCGATCTTGACGGCGCAGATGCCAGCCTCCGCCAGCAGCGCCAGGTGGGGCAGGAGGTTCAGGTCCTTCATGCTGAAAAGGCGCCCCAGGTAGCGCCCGTCGGCGGCGCGCCACTCCAGGCGGCACACCTGGCTGCAGTGACCGTGGTTGCCCGAGCGCCCATCCACGAAGTGCCCCAAAAGGCAGCGCCCCGAGATGCCAAAGCACATGCTGCCCAGGGCGAAGGCCTCCAGTTCCAGGTCGGGGACGGCCTGCGCGATGGCGCGCATGGTCTGGAGGCTGCACTCCCGGGCCAGGATGGCGCGGCTGTAGCCCAGGTCCCGGGCGCGGCGGGCACCGTCGGGGGTGGCAATGCCGGCCTGGGTGCTGGCGTGCAGCGGCAGGTCCGGCAGGTAGCGGTGGGCAAAGGCGGCCAGCCAGGGGTCCCGCAGGATG
>CAIXZC010000476.1 GCA_903923815.1 uncultured Myxococcales bacterium | reverse complement strand
GCCGCGGGCTTCGACGCCAAGGTGGACCAAAGCTTCGACAACGCGCCTGCCAATGCCAACTCCTGGGGCGCCTCCATCTTCGTCAGCATCCACAGCAACGCCGGCGCCAAGCCCAACGATGGCCACGGCACGGAGACGCTGTACAAGACCGAGGCCGACGACAAGCCCCTGGCCTCCAAGGTGCAGACGGCCCTGCTGGCCAACCTGCCGTACCAGAGCCGGGGCCTGAAGGTCCGCACGGACCTGCACGTGCTGAACTCCACCACCATGCCCGTGTGCCTGGCCGAGGTGGTGTTCCATGACTGCACGGCGGTGTCAGGCCTGAAGGGGCACCCTCCCGCCGAATCTGCGTTCCTCAAGTCCACGGACGGCCAGAACAAGATCGCCAAGGGGCTGGCCGAGGGCATCTGCGCCTACTACGGCGTGACCTGCGACGGGTCCGTTCCGCCGCCCACCAAGGGCAAGCTAACGGGCATCATCTACAAGGGCGCCAACACCAACGACCGGCTGCCCGGGGCCAAGGTGACGCTGAACACGGGCCAGTCCATGACCACCGGCGCGGATGCGTTGTACACGTTTGAACTGGCTGCGGGCAGCTACACCGCCACGGCGACCCTGGCGGGTTACCAGAGCGCCGCCGTGACCAGGACGGTGACCGCCGGCGGCACGGTGTGGGGCTCCATCGGGCTGACGCCCATCGTCTGCAACGACAACAACCCCTGCACCACCGACACCTGGGGCGGTGCGGCCTGCGTCTTCACCAACAACGGCAACGCCTGTGACGACGGCAACCTGTGCACCGAGGGCGACGTGTGCAGCAAGGGAGCTTGCAAGGGCCTGGACCTGTCCTCCACCTGCGATGACTGGATTGACTGCACGGCCGACTCCTGCGACCCCGCCAGCGGCTGCGAGAACGTCCGCCACGACTCCTGGTGCGACGACGACAACCCCTGCACCGACGACGAGTGCAGCGACACGGCTGACTGCCGCCACTACCCCAACGGCGACCAGTGCGACGATGACAGGCCCTGCACCACCTCGGACTACTGCGTGAACGGTGCATGCCAGGGCTTCGACCCCAGGAACTGTGCCGACTTCGACCCCTGCACCGTGGATAGCTGCGAGCCCAGCTCGGGCATCTGCCTGCACAGCTACATCCCGGGCTGCGGCCTGGACCCCGAGGACGTGGCCGAGGACACCCAGCCCGGCCCCGACACGGTCTCGCCGCAGGACACCGACCAGCCCGGACCGGATACGCTGGCGGACACCCAGGCGGACACGCTTTCCCCGGACAGCAGCGACCCCGCCGCTGATGCCGCGCCGGATGCGGGCGCCGACCTGAACCTTCAGAAGGACTTTGGCGGCGGCATGCAGGACCAGGCCAATGTCCAGCAGGACCCGGGCCTGGAGCTTGTGTGGACCCGGCCCGATGAGGGCAACAACGAGCCCAGCTTCAAGTCCGCCGGGGGCTGCAGCACGGGCGCCGCTGGCACGGGCACCGGGGCCGGCATGGTGACGCTGTGGCTGTTGGGGCTGGGACTGGGCATCCGGGCCCGGCGCCGCTGGCAACGTCAGGGCTGACCATGGCTGGACCAGGGGCCGACCATCAGCCCTCCCCCAGCCTGTCCGTGCGCCGAGGCTTTGGTCGGCGGCATTGGAACCAACCCATCCAGGTCCCCCATCCGGGTCGTGTGGCCCCCTGGTTTGCCCGCTTCGTGCAGTACCTCCTGGCCCCCGCTGTGCGCCTCTGTCATCGTCCCACCCTTGAGGGAACCCAGTACCTGCCCACGGACCGCCCCTACCTGCTGGTGGCCAACCACTCGGCGGGCATGGGCATGGCGGAACTTGAGGCCTTCATCGTGACCTATCTTCGGCAGGTGGGCCCCCAGCGCCCCCTGGCGGGCTTCGTGTTGCCCATGG
>CAIXZC010000475.1 GCA_903923815.1 uncultured Myxococcales bacterium | reverse complement strand
TCGAAGGCGGTCCCCGCCAGCCGGAAGGGCAGGCCAAGGGCCAGGGCCAAGCCCAGCCGGTTGCTGTCCAGGTGGTTCTCCCGGCCCACCTGGGGCGGCACCGGGCTGGGGGCGAAGAGAGCGGAGAGGCCCAGGTTGGGCAGCCCCCGGGGGCGCAGCAGCAGGGCCCCGCTGAGAGGCATCGTGTTCTGCCAGGTATCCAGGGGGCGGTCGCCGCTGCGGTTCCGGTAGGCGGACCACTGCCACCAGGAGGCGTCCAGTTGGGCCTCCAGGGCCAGCCCCGGGGAGGGATGGAAGCTGCGGCTGGCCCCCAGGCCCAGGCGGTGGGGCAACCACCCGTAGACGAAGTCCTGGGCCGAGCCCCCCTGGTCGTCGGGCTCCAGGCCGTAGATGAGCTGGCTGCTGCGGGCTTCCACGGTGCTTGCCGCGGGGCCCTGCCAACGCAGGAAGATGGCCAGGTCCCCCCCAGCCCCCCCCGGCACAAAGGCTGCCGAGGCCTGGGCCGCGAAGCTGTTCTTCACCCGCACTCGGGGCAGGTACAGGGCGCCGTCCCTATCCAGCGCGTCCTGCACGAAGACCCCCGTGGAGGCTGTGGAGGCGGACTGGAGGGTGAGGCCCGCGCCAAGGTGCAGCCAGGGCAGGGGGCTGGCGGCCAGAGCCACGGCCATCTGGGAGGTCTCCAGGCGGTCGCCAAGAAGCTCGAAGTGCAGGGAGTTGTCGAAGTACTGCTGGCGCTGGTCGTTGAAGAAGGGCTGCTGATTTTGCAAGGCGCCCAGGGGCAGGACCGTGGAGAAGCCCAGCACCAACGGGCCCAGGCGGCGCACGAAGCCCGCGTCAAGCATCCACACAGAGAAGTCCGGGTTGGAGCCGCCCCGGGGGGCCAGCATGGCGGTGGGCATGGGCTTGCCGGCGGGGGAGGGCCAGGCGTCGAAGACCTGGGCGGAGATGTCCGAGCCTTGAGGGCGGCCAACGTAGGACAGGTCAAGGTCGCCGCCCGCAAGGGAGAGGCCCAACCAGACGCCCTCGCCCAGGAGGGCCAGGGCCGCGGGATTGGCCACCACGGCGCCGTGACTGTCCAGGGCCAGGGCCGAGAGGGGCGCCAGGGAGCCGGGGGCCCCGAAGAGGTCCTGGGTGCCGACGGCCCGGGCCCCGCGAGCCCCGAACAGCCCAAGCAGGAGCAGCAGCAGTATGACTGGTGTCCGTGGACGCATGGGTTGGAGTGTTGGGGCAAGCGCCAATTCTGTCAATGGACCTTCAGGAAATCGTTTTGAAGGCTGCGGGGCTCGGGGTATCATCCGCGCAAACATAAGGAGGCGTTCCATGTCCCGCACCGAGCTGATCCAGCATGGAGAGTTGTTCAGCGTGGCGCCCTTGAAGAGCTTTCGGCGGACTGAAGGAGTGTCCTTCGACATCCTGCCCATGGACCTCCTGCCGGCCTTTGCCAGTGTGGACCGGGTGCTGCACAAGACGGGGGCCGTGTCTCCGGGGCCCGTGGGCGAGGTGGCCCGTCCCTGGTACATGCATCCCTATCAGGAGGACCACCTGCTGGTCATGCACGGCCGCCGCACGGTGGAGCTGTACACGCGCCAGCACGGCCGCATCGAGAGCCTGGAGGTCAGCCCCGACCGGGTGCTGCTGAACGGGCAGGTGTTCTTTGACGGCCCCGCCTTCGTGATCTGGCGCACAGGCGTCTTCCATCGCATCAAAAGCGACGAGGTCGTGGGGTCAGCGTCGTTGAATTTTGCCGTGCGGCACCCTGGCTTCGACATCATGACGAACTTCAACATCTTCGACCTGGACCCCGCCACGGGGAAGTTCCAGACCATCCGCAAGGGCCACCTGGACCAGTTTGGGCACTAAGCAACACAACCCCCTCCCTGGCGGTCGGGGTTCGGACGGCGCTAGGGGCGCGGTTCGGCGGGCAGTTCGTGCAGTTCAATGCCCTGGGTCTTCAGGGCCAACAGGAAGTCGCGCTCTCGGATGATCATGGTGGTGGAGCCCTTGCGGCGGCGCTCCAGGACGCGGCGCAGCTTGGTGCTGAGGCGCTCTACTTTGGCGTCGCTGAACAGGCTTTCACCGACCACCAGATAGTCCAGCTTGCGGCCCGCGGCCTGCGAGATGAAGCCCCCAAGGCGCAGGACGGAGCGTCGCGCCGCCGTGCGGGTGGTGAGGGTGAAGCGGCCCGTGAACATGAAGCTGCGGCCCAGGAACATCATGGCCACCGGGTCCGTCTCGTCCACCACGTCCTCGGGCGCCAGGGTGATGGGCAGCCCGTCCACGGTCAGCTCTTCAATGGGGCGCTGATCCAGGAACTCGTCCCGGGTGTCCTCCACCACGGCATCCTCAGGGGTGACCTGGGAAGGCTTGGGCCGCTGGAAGCGCAGCCGGGCATTGGCCACCTGACCGGCGATCTGGGGGTCGAAGGGGAAGTCGTCGAGGGAGGGCCAGGGGCTGGGCCAGCAGATCCAGTCAAGCTGCTGGCTTTCGGCCATGCGGTTGTAGGCCAACTCGGCCATGGGCAGCAGCACCACCACGTCCTCCAGGCAGTAGCGCACCAGGGTGTCCAGGCTGGCCTGCCGCCGGTGGTGGCGGTAGTCGCGCCACAGCAGCACCGCCGAGTAGCCATCCAGTTCGCGGATGCCACCGCCACGGTGGAAGCCCAGGGCCTCCTGCAGCTTCTTGAGGCCCCCGCCCAGGCCCAGCTTCTTGAAGACCGGGAACAGGTCCAGGTGGTAGCGGGGCTCGGGGATGCCGGGCAGCGCAGCGCGGATGCAGGGCATGTCAAAGGAGCGGCCGTTGAAGGTGATAAGGACGTCCGTCTGGCGGAACAACTCGAACAGGCCGTCGGCCCAGCCAGGCTTGTTGTTGACGAAGGCCCGGGGCTGGAAGTCCGTGGCGTGGCCGCAGACGCCGATGACGGTGATCTGGGTCTTGCCCGGGGCGTTGCCCGTGGTCTCGATGTCCAGGGCCAGCCAACTGGAGGGCCGGACGTCGCTGCCTTGGCGATCCAGGCACAGGGCCCGCCACTGGTCAGCCACCGCCAGCCCCGCCAGGAAGGGGGCCCGGCCGCTGGTCTGGAACTCTTGGTTCACGTAGCACAGGGTCTCCACGACGGCGGCGGGCAGGACCTCGGTGCAGCCGTTCCCAAGGGCCTGCGCCCAGGTTCGACAACCAAGTTCCCAGATCCGCTTCTCCAGCACGGGACCAACGTTGGGCAGGAAGATGTAGCTTTCGGACAGCACCTTGGACCTCCGCCGTCAAGCTCTAGGGCTTGCGGAATTTCAGGACTACGAAGCTCTTGTTCGGGTAGTAGTCCTGGACGAACTCATAGCCGGCCTGCTTCATCTGGGCCTGCAGGGCCTTGCCGGATTGCACGATGGAGCGCTCGTAGAAGAAGGACTCGCTGCCGTTCTTGCTGACGAGAATGGTGTCCAGCAGCATCTGATTGAGCTGGTGGATGGTCTCCTGCTCCTCTGCCGTGACCTGGTCCTTGAACAGCGTGTCCATGTACTTGACCATGAGGTACGAGAACAGCCGCTGCCTCTCCCTGCTGAACAGCCCGTTGCTTTCCCCCTTCCAGGAGAAATAGGCGCGATCGACGTAGGCGATGTAGTCCCGAATGAAGAACCGGTCACTCAGGGCGGCGTCCAGGTCCGCCTGGAAGCGCTGGTGCAGCTCCTCCGGCAGGCCCCTGTCACCGTAACGCAGGAGGCCCGCGCGGACCTCTGGGGAGAGGCGCGTCATCAGCGGGTGCTCTTCCCCGTACTGCTGCAGGATGCCCGCCAGGAAGCCCCAATTCACATTGGAAGCCTTGGCCGTGAAGGTGCCCGCCGTGGGGTGGACGATGACGACCACCGCCCCGGGTTCGAACTGGGGCAGCAGGGTCCGAAAGAAGGCCACCGGGTCCGCCAGGTCCTGGACCACGTGGCAGATGAGGGCCTTGTCGTAGCGTCTTGCGAGGTATTGGGGATCCACTCCGATGGCGGACACGACCAAGGTCTCAATGTTGGTGAGTTCCAACTTCCGGCGGCCCTGTTCGAGGACCGCAAGCATCTTGGGGTCCACGTCGGTGGCGGTGATCAGCCCCGAGTTCTCCATCACGCGGGCCATGGGGAGGGTCAGGAAGCCGATGCCCGCCCCGATGTCCAGGACCCGGTCCCCGGGCTTGACCTCCAGGGCGGCGAACAGCAGGTCGAAGTCCGTGTCCCGGACCCGGTCGGGGTTGGCCATGCTCTTGATCTTGCTGACCTCGGGCATGAACGTGCTGTCGAACACCGAGTCCACAGGGATCTGGCCCTTGGCGGTGCCCGCTTCCTCACCTGACGCGGCCCTTGCCGGCGCGAACAGGCCCAACACCAGGGCCAGCGTCAACGCCTCAACGGGTGAATGTGACCACTTCCACATCGTCGTAATCCCCAATCGCCGACACGTATCGCAACCCAAGCTTCTCAAAGGTGCCCTGGATGAATGGCTGCCCATAGAAGTCCACGAAGACGTCCTTTGCCCGGCCCTTCTCGGAATTGATGGAGAGCAGCGCCGTGATCACGATCCAGTTCAGCGTTCTGATGTCCGTTTTCGCAGACGCGCTAAGTGGCAGGTTGCCCCAAATGGCTTCAGAGTTCACCACATACAAATACTGCATGGTTGTAATGAATTCCAAGGCAACATAGCCAATAGCCTCTGACGCGAACCCTGTCTTGTTGTTGTAGAAATTGTTTATGTCCCGGAACAGGGCCGGGTTCTCCAGGTTGTCGTTGAGGGCCTTGAAGATCTGGATGGTGGTGGGCTGGGTGAACGCAAGGCGCGGCTGGGCGAGCTCCTGGTCAACCCTTGCGGCAAGGTCCGCCGGGAGGATCCGGCGCAGGGGGAAGTCGGGCCCCTCCAGGTCGAACTGCTGATACATCAGGACCGGGGAGAAGGACATGCGGGTCGACAGGTTGGGGAAGGGCTTGGCCGAGATGAAGGCGAAGACCCCGCCGGGCTTCAACTGGGCCGCAAGGAGCTTCGAAAAGTAGCCGAAGCCGGGGGTCTCGGAGATGAAGTCGTGCCAGATGATGAGGTCGTACTGCTTGGGCTGGGCCAGCTCCTCTTCGAAGGAGAAGACGCGGAAGGCGGGGCGGTCCTTGACCTTCTCCTTGAGCCAGACGAGCCGGGCGATCTTCGAGCAGACGGTGTCAATGGACACGTTGGGAGCGGCAAACTGGGCCAGGGAGAATTCGAAGAAGCCGGAGCATGACCCCAACAATAGAACAGAAGAGGCTTTGCTGGTGTTCAGCTTGGAATAGAGCTCGGTAAGGCCATGGTGTTTGGTGAATTTATAGCCAGGCTCAACGTAATCAAACCAATCAAGAGCCAAGTTATATGATTGCAGTGTTGGTTGATCTGATGGCGTGTTGTTAGAACTTGATTAAGTTCTACTTGAGGTGCAAGCCACCAACAAACAC
>CAIXZC010000474.1 GCA_903923815.1 uncultured Myxococcales bacterium | reverse complement strand
CGCCACATGGGTGTGGACCTCATCACCAACGACCATCATGGCGGTGCCGGCGGCAAGCGTTGCGTGGGCATCTACGCGATGGACATGGCCACCAACGAGATCATCACCGTGCGGGCCGGCGTGATGGTGCTGGCCACGGGCGGCTCGGGCAAGGTCTACCTGTACACGACCAACCCGGATGTGGCCACCGGCGACGGCGTGGCCATGGCCTGGCGGGCCGGCGCGCGCATCGCCAACATGGAGTTCTACCAGTTCCACCCCACCTGCCTGTATCACCCGCTGGGGGGCTCGTTCCTGATCTCCGAGGCGGTCCGGGGCGAAGGCGGCCGGCTGATCCTGCGGGACGGCAGCCCCTTCATGGAGCGCTACCACGAGATGGGTGACCTGGCGCCCCGGGACGTGGTGGCCCGGGCCATCGACTTCGAGCTGAAGAAAAGCGGCCACGAGTGCGTCTACCTGGACGTCACCCACCTGAAGGCCGACTTCCTGATGAGCCGCTTCCCCACCATCCACCAGCACTGCGCCGACCTGGGCCTGGACATCTGCACCCAGCCCATCCCCGTGGTCCCCGCCGCCCACTACCAGTGCGGGGGCGTCCAGACGGACCTTCAGGGCTGGACCGAGATCCCCGGCCTCTACGCCATCGGCGAGTGCGCCTGCACGGGCCTTCACGGCGCCAATCGGTTGGCCTCCAACAGCCTGCTGGAGGGCCTGGTCTTTGGCCGCCGCGCCGCCGCCGACGCCCTCAAGTACATGCGGGAAGCCACCACCGAGCAGCCCAGCATCCCCCAGTGGAACATCGGCTACGCCCGGAACCCCGAAGAGGCCGTGGTGGTGTCCCAGAACTGGCACGAGATCCGCCGCTTCATGTGGAACTACGTGGGGCTGGTGCGCAGCAACGCCCGCCTGGAGCGCGCCCGCCGGCGCCTCATGACGGTGCGCGAGGAGATCCGCAGCGACTACTGGTCCTTCATCCTGACGCCCCATCTGGTGGAGCTGCGCAACCTGGCGGACACCGCCTGGCTGGTGCTGGAGATGGCCTCCATGCGCAAGGAATCCCGGGGCCTCCAATACAACCTGGACTACCCCGAGAAGGACGACGCCCACTGGCTGCACGATTCCGTGCTGGTCAAGAAGCGCCCAGGGGTGTTCCGGTAGCCCCAAGTCTCCACTTAGCGACAGGAGCCGCCCAGGTCGGGCAAGCGACGCCAGCGTTTGCCGGGCCGGGGCGTGGGGTGGCGCTTCGGAGGCAGCCTCTTCAAGCGGCTTACCTCTAAAAAGGGGGGCGTGTGCCGCTTGAAGGGGCTAGGCGGAGAGGGGGGAACAATCCCCCCGGCCGCCGGCTCTCCGGGGCGTCACCCCCGCCCTGGCCCCTGGGAAAAGTGGGGGATGTGGGTGTTTCACCCCTACCCTACGTGCAGCTCCACCACGTCCTCTTCTTCCAGGACGTAGTCGCGGTTGACCTTGCGGCCGTCGATCTTCCCCTCGCCCCAGATGCGGGCGAACTGGAAGCGCTGGGCCAGGTCCCGATGGATCTTCTCGGCCAGCTCTATCACCGTGGCGCCCAGGTCCAGGACGAAGGGCTCGTCCTTGTCGGCGGGCTTGCCGGGCTGCTTGGCGTAGACCCGCACCTTGTCCAGCATGGCGTAGACGGCGCCGGAGAAGCCCTCGTGGGTGGCAGGGTCCTGGGAGTCCAGGGTGTAGACCCGGTAGTTGGGCAGGATCTCGCGCACCATGGCAAGCCGATCCGCGGCCCCCGGAGCCCCCGCTTTCATGCCCACCAGCAGGGTCCGCAGCACCGCCAGCCCGGAGTCCATCTGGCCGAACTCCTCGCCCTCACCAGCCAGGGCAACCTTGCTTTCCTTCAGCAGGTCCAGCACCTCCTGGGCCTGGTCCAGCACGTCATCCGAGGACAGGTCCAGCACCAGCAGGGCCAGGTCCCCGTAGCGGGCCACCGAAGGCACCCAGGTCTCCATGAACTCCCGGGATACGGGGGGCAGGTCCACAAGCTGAATCCACACGTTCTGGTGGCGCATCATGCCGGGCTGGAAGCTGCGGGTGGTGAAGGGATAGTCGCCAATCTTGGGGGCGGCCTTGGAGAACAGGTCCAGCAGGGTCGACTTGCCCGAGTTGGGGGGCCCCAGCAGGAACACCTGGCCAATGCCCTCGGGCTCCACGTAGTGCCCCGACTTGCGCCCCGGCGCCTTCTTGCGGCCCGCCTCCTTGCGCAGCTTGGACAGCCGCGTCTTGAGGTCCGCCTGCATGTGGCTGGTGCCCTTGTGCTTGGGGATGACGCGCAGCATCTCCTCAAGGGCGGCGACCCGCTCTTCGTCCGTCTGGGCCTGGCGAAGCTTTTCTTCTGCGTTGTGGTAGTCCGGTGTCAGGTTTGCTGGCATGGGCTTACCATCCGGGTGGGGTCAGTCCTGGGGAAGATAGGCGCTGAGGACGCAGTACTTGGCGCAGTCCGTGCCGCTGATGCCGCAGTCCATGGTGAACTGGACGCAGACGCCGCCCTCGGCGCAGTCCTTGTCGTCCACACAGCGGTTGGAGCAGAAGGGCTCGGCGCCCTGGTACATGATGCAGATGCCATCCACGCACTCGGGGTGCTCGCTGATGACGCAGTTGATGCCTTCCACGTTATCCCCCGCCTGGGCCGTGCAGGCCTTCTGCTGGGAGGGGGTGAAGGGGCAACCCGAGTAGTCTTCCTCGCTGAAGCAGCCGCTGAGGGCAAGGAGCGAGGCCAGGAGCAACGGGACAAGCCCGGCGGTGATTCGCTGGCAGCATGGGCAGAGCATGGAGAGGTTCCTCCCGTTCCCGTGGAAAACCAAGGCAACTCTATGCCATTACAGGCCCTTGGGCGTCAACCTCTATCTTCCGGACGGGTCCCGCGCCCCTGCCCCCATGAAGCCCTTTACCAGAACCCCGTTCCTGGGGCACAATGCGCCGTCACCTGGAGGGTTTGACACCAATGAACACCCTACTGCTGCTGGCCCTGCTGGCCCTCATCTCGCCGAACGCCCCTGCTGCTCCCAAGCACAATCCTCGGCCTGGGCCCGCCCCCGCCGCAGAGCTCCCCGCCACGGCCTTCCCGCAGCGAGCGGACCTCCACCGGATGGTCTGGAATCCCCGGCCCGAGGACCGCAAATGGTTCGAGGACCTGATCGCCGCGGACCTGGCGTTCTTCAGGCACGCCAAGTGCCCCAACCCGCTGCTGCGTGGCCAGGCCGAGGTGGGCGATCCCACGGAGCTCTACCTGACCGTGGCCGTTTCCCTGGCGGGCCAGTTTGGCCTGTGTCACGACGCCACCATTCGCGCCATCATCGGTCCCGACCGCACGGTCCGCAGGCCCCAAGAGGTCCTGGACACACTGGAGGTCCTGGGCTCCTGCGGAGAGGCCGCAGCGGCCGTCCAGCGGTTGACCCGATTCCCCAACGTCTGTTGCCCGTTTCGCGTGGGGTTGGCGGAATACGGGGACCTGCCAAGGATGGACAATCTGATGTCCGGCCTGGGCGTCTATGGCAAGGGGCTGGTGGACAGTGGCCGCTACCAGGAGGCCCTGGACCTGACCCTGGACCTGGCCCTCTATTCCCAGAACCTGGGGCGTGGCTGGGCCACCCTCCACCGGGGCTCCGGGGCGGCCGGGCAGTGGCTGGGGTACGCCTTCCCCAACCTGGCCCGCCTGCTGGACGAGGACCTGCTGACGGCGCCCCAGTTGCAGCAACTGATCCGCGAAGCCGACGTCCTTCTGGGCAGCGAACCCAGGCCCATCACGATGGTCGTGGCAGACCAGTTTGACCTGATGATGAAGGTGGTCCTGCCCTCCTTCTTCGGGCCCACCTGGGTCCCCCCCAGACCCCTCCCCGCCAAGACCGAGAAGTTCCTGGCCTATCAGCCCAGGATGGACCACCCCATGCCACCGCCGGGCATCTTCCAGGCGCCCTCCGACGTCATGTTCCTGTACCTGTGGACACGCCTGCGCTCCATCGCCCTGCTGGAGGAGTGCGCGGGGCTGTCCACCGACCTTGGCTGCATCCTGGCGGTGGGACGCAGGTACGAAGAGGAGGCCCTGGTGGCCAACGAAGCGAACCGCCTGAAGGCCTTCCTGGTGGCGCTCAACCTGTTCGGCCCGGCGGAGGGCACCGTGCTGTTCCTGGCGACCCGGGCCAACCCGCCCCGGGGGCCCATGTTCGTACGTGCCATGTACCGGTACCTGGCGCGGCCCACCATGCTGGCCTTCCTGCGCGTCCACGCCGCCCTGTTGTTGCAGTTGAAGCAGACGGGCGCCCTGCCGACCGCGGAGGACCTGGGCGGCCCCCAGTGGGCGCGGCTGTTGCAGGACCGGACCTTCGGCGGCAGGTTTCTCCTGAAGCTGGATGGCAACAGGTTGCAGCTCAGCGTGGACGCCCTGCCCCAGGAGGTGCCGCTGGAGCAGCGCCGGGACTTCACCTACACAGCAGTGCTGCCCACAGCAGGAGCGGTGCAATGAAACCTGCGTGTTGTATCGGTGTGGCCGCGGTCTTCCTGCTTTTTGGGGCTTGCGCCCAGCCACCCGCCCAGCCCTCGGCCACGCCTGACCTGGCCGATTCCAAGACTATCCTGGCCCTTCGGGAGCAGGTCCCTCCAGGGTTCCAACCCGAGCGCGAGGCCGGCTTCCAGGCCCTGTTGCGTCTGCTGGGCCCCCTCCCCTCCCAGGGAGCCCTGGTCCTGGGCGACCGCGCCGGCGCCCTGTGCACCACCCTGGCGCGCCTCAACCCGGACGTCCCGGTGGACTGTCTGGTCACCGCTCCTTTGCATGTTCAGGTGTGGGCGGGCGTAGGGGTTCGGGACGGCCTGACCAACCTTCAGGTCAGCCTGCTGGACTCCGCCAAGGGCCTGCCGCCACAACAGACTCCCCGGCCCCTGACGCTGGTCTCGGGGTTCCAGCCCTTTCCCCCCGAGGATCCCCGCTTCGCCGCCCTGCTCAAGCAGGCGGTGCCCCCCAAGGGGCGGCTGGTGCTGCTGTTTCCCAAGGCCCTCTTTGACTTCCATCCGGACATGCTGTGGTCCCCCGCCCGAGTGCTTCAGCACCTGGCCGCCCTCCCCTCCACCCACCCGCTGACGAGTGCCCTTTCGTCGGTCACCCGCGAAGCCCTCGAGGCCTGCCGTGCGGGGCGCGACTGTCTGCCCCTGAGACCCGTGGCCGCCGCCCTGGCCAAGGACCTGAACGGGCTGCTGGATGACCCCGGGTTGTTTGCCGCGATGGACGAGTACTACAACCGCTCCACGGGCTACTCGTCGGAGCTGCAGTACTACATGGGCACGGCCGACGCGGCCGCCTTCCAGTGGCTGGTCAGCGAGTACGGCGCCGCGTTGTACCCGCCCTACCCCACGACCACGGACCCGGAGACGGCTTTTGCCATTCGACAGATCAATCACCTCATGCTGTGCAGTCTCCTGGCCCTGGACCTGGAGGACTGGCGCTCGCCCCTGCAGCGCCCCACGGCGCACCTGCCTGGGTTCGTGGCCGACCAGCTTCAGGG
>CAIXZC010000473.1 GCA_903923815.1 uncultured Myxococcales bacterium | reverse complement strand
CCTGGAAGCTAGCACCGGGATGGAGCACGTCTTCGCCGCATCGGCGAAGAGGCGCTCCGTCCCGAAACCACTTTCGCACGCCACCGTTGTCCGTTACCTGGCACCCGACGAATCACCCCCATCTGGTGCACGCTTCGGGGGCGAGTGTAATGTGTAAGGTCCTGACCCCATTGGAACCGCCAATAGAACGCTGGGCTTGGGATTCTTGGGGTTGGTTACTTGGTGAGGGTGATCTTGAGGGTGTACTCGCCCTTGTCGGCGGCGGTCTTGCCGTCAACCACCACGTAGTAGACGCCGCTGCTCTGGTAGGACATCTCGAAGTGCTTGGTGGGGGCGCAGCTGAAGGGGGCCGCGGTGCAGGTGCCCTTCTTGATGGCCATGATGGGGTTGAAATCGGTGGTGATGTCAAAGGTCACCTTGGTGGTGCCCTCGGGGATGGTGAACTGGAAGACGTTGTCCAGGCCCTGCTCGCCGTTGCAGGCGGTGAAGGCGTTGGTGGAGAACAGCGTCACGCCGTAGGCCTCGGCCACGCCGCTGGCGTCGAAGCTGAGCACTGTGGGCAAGGCGCAGGTGTCGTTCGAGGGAGGCGAGGGGGCCGTGGCCGTGATGGCCAGGTTGTAGTTGCCCCGCTGGGCCGCGTCGTCCGAGTCCATGAACAGGTAGTAGGTGCCGGACTTGAGGTCCGCGGACATGGCGGCGCTGCCGCAACCCATGGCCTGGCCGGTCTGGCAGTCATCCTTGCGGATGTAGACGCGGGGGGTGAAGGGCGCCGTGGTGTTGATGGCCAGATGCTTCCAGTCGGTGAGGGTGAACTTGTAGACCGTATCCGGGCCCCCGGAGCCCCCACAGCCAGGCTGGGAGTTGTTGTCCGTGGCGCGGATCTTGCCCATGGTGTCCTCGGTGGTGCCGGAGACGGCCACGGAGCCGGACATGACGTCCAGTTCCTGGGGCGCGGTGCAGGTGTTGTTTGCGGGCGCCGAGGCCTTACTGAAGGGGTAGATGACGTAGGTGTAGGCCTTGAGACGGCCGCCGATGCCGCCGGCCTCGACGAACTCAAGTTTGTGTTCGCCAAGGGACCAGGTGATGAGGCTGGAAAGGTCCAGGGGACCGCTGCTCCAGCTGGTGACGCCGTCCTTGCCCCACTTGGTCAGGCTGGAGTCCCAGTTGGGGCTGCCCTTGCTGTTGGGATCGCCCAGCTTGGCGGTGAAGTCCGCGCCGTCGATTTTGATGGAGACGCTTTTGGGGACGGCGCTGTCCATGGCACCGGTGATGGGGGTCTTGAGGTGCACCCAGCCGTCGCCGCCGTCGCCGCCGTAGTAGCTGCCGCTTTTGTGACCCAGACCACCGATGGCCTGGACCGTGCCGCTGCTGGTCAGGGTGGCCGCAAAGACCGCCACGGAGCCGCCGGCGCCACCGCCACAGTAGGCGTTCTGGGCCGCGTTGCCGTTGGCGGAGATGCGGGCGCCGCTGTTCACGGTGACCTTTTTGGCACCGATGACCACGAGGCCGCCGCCGTTGCCCTGGTAGCTGCTGTTGTAGGACTGCTGGGAGGCACCGCCGGCGCCGCCCATGGTCAAGATGGTGGGGGTGTCGTTGCCCTTGGCCGAGCCGCCCTTGCCGTTGTAGGACACGTCGCAGTTCGTAAGCGAGGAGTCCTTGCCAGCGGTCTTGTTGCCGCCACCGCCGCCGCCACAGTAGCTTTGGCAGCAGCCGCCACCACCGCCGGAGCAGTTGGCGGGACGGTCGGCCACCTGGTCGGTGCGGCACTCGGAGTCGCCCTTGTAGGTGGTGCTGTCGTAGCTGTCATAGCCGTAGCCATCGGCCTGAATGACGGCGCCGCTGTTCATGACGATCTCTTCGGCGCGGACGTAGATGACGCCGCCGTACTCGCCGTCGGTGGTCAGGTAGGAGGACGGGTGCAGGTTGGCGCCGCTGTTCAGGGTCAGCTTCTTGTAGGAGGCAGCAACCACCACCTGGGCTTGACCGTTGGTGGGGCCGTTGTCGTAGTAGCTGTTCTTGAGGGCACGGTAGAGCGTCAGGGTGTTCCCGCTGATGGACTTCACCTGGTTCAGCTCGAAGTTGCCGGCATTGGTGGCCGTCGTGTTGGTGCCCACAATCTGGTAGATGAGGATGTGGTCGTTGGCCTTGATGTTGCCCACGCTGGCGCCCACGTTGAGGGTGGTCTGGCCGGCCGTTCCGGTGACGTTGTAGCCGTACTGGCTGAGGCCCGTGTCGCCGGCGATGGTGGCATCGGAGGCCGCAGTGGTGCTGGGCGAGTCCAGGCCATACAGATAGGTGATGACCTTGGGGGTTCCCGGGTTGAACAGGTGCACGAACTGGGTCTGGGTGGAGGAGGCGCGGGCCAGCCAGTCGCCCGAGTAGGCCATGGTGGCGCCGTTGCCCTCCTGGATGCCGCCGGGGCCCACCAGGGCCATCTGGTCCAGGGCCTCCTGCATGGTGGCCGCGGAGAGGCCAGACTTGGTGGCGTCGAACTCAACGGATTGGGCGCCGAAGTCAATGGGGTCAAGTTGGGCGGTGGCCAGACAGCCCACGCAGTTCAGGTCCTGGGAGGCGAGGGCGGGACCGCCGGGGAACTCGCCCTCGGCGTAGGAGACGTTCAATTCCTTGGTGCCGATGCAGCCATCACAAAGGATGTTGGAGGCCTGATTGGCCACACCGCCAGCGGCCACAGAGGTGGCAAAGCCGAAGGCCAGATTATCCGGGGACACGCACTTGTTGCACTGGATGTCGGTGGCGTCCACAGCGCCCAGGGTGCGCCAGCCAGAGGTGGTGTAGAGGTTCAGCGAGTTGTTGGTGACGTTGTACCAGAGTTGGCCCTTCTTGGGGGACGCGGGGGCCGCAGAAGCGGCCGTACGGTGCACCACGGCGCGGACGATCTGGTGGTTGGCCATATCCAGGCTGCCCGTCAGTGCCACGGTGCCGTCGGCCAGCAGGAAGATGCCCGCGGCCTTGAGCTGATCAATGGTGGCATCGGAGGTGACCAGGGGGACCAGATCCGTGTCCTTGGCCTTGCCAGCCAGGGCGTCCACGGTGGCGTAGGGCGTGAGGTCGGGCTTGCCCTGCAGGTCGGCATAGTTGCCGCTGAAGTAGGGGCCGGGTTCGTAGCCCGCGTTACCAAGATAAGTGTTGAGGGCAGCGTTGGTGTAGTTGGGGTGGGGGACGACGCCGGTGGCGTCCAGGTACTGCTGCAGGCGGGCGTCGCTGTACTCTTCGCCGGGCAGGTAGCCCAGGGTGGTCATGAGCTGGCCGAAGTTGTCGCTGGTCAGGTAGTTGCCCTGAAGGGCGTCTTCGGAGATCAGGCTTGCGGCGGGAACGCCGTCGATGGAGAGGGCGTCCAGGGTGTCCTTGCCCTTGGAGGCCTCCCGGGCCATGGCCACCATGGGATTGCGCGCCAGGCGCAGGCGAGGCGTGAGGGTGACTGCCTGGCTGCCGGGCTTCTGGACCTTGACCTCCAGCCACAGGTCGCGGCCGTCGGAGATCTCGGGGCTGAGAGGGTTGCCGGGTTGGATACCCAGAGTCGCCCTAAAGACGCCAGCCACAGGAGTGTTGGCCTGGGAGTCCTTGAAGAGGGCGGTGCCACCGGTCTCGGCGTCGTAGATGGTGAAGGTGAAGGTGCGCAGCTCCGAAATAGGCGCGCCCTGATCGTCCAGCAGCATGCCGTCATATTGAATGTAGCCAGGCACGGCGGCCAGGGCCCTGCCTGGGGCACCCGCCAGCAAAGACAGCGCAGCAAGCAACAACGCCAGTCTGGGAAGGTTCATTTGCGCCTCCTTGTGATCCCGCATCAGGGATTCAGCGGCATGCCGGGCCGCAACTTCAACTCGCCATTACTGCTGGGCTTGGTGCCGCCGGCAAAGCCCGGGGCATTGACCACGCCCCACAGCTTCATGCCGGGCCCGTTCATCCAGCCCGCACCGGAACCGTAGTTGTGGTGCAGGATCTGGAGGCCCCGCCAGACATCCTCGTCGGTGCTGCCGTCGCAGTCGTCGTCCACGCCGTCGAAGGTCAGGTCGTCGGTGACGGGCCAGCCCTGACAGACACCCTCCACGCAGCTGTACTCCATGCAGGGGTCAACCCCCGAGCAGGAGCCCTCCTGGGGGCGGTGCATGCAGCCCAGGGCGGGGCCGCAGTATTCCTCGGTGCAGGGGTTGTTGTCGTCACAGGTGGACAGCTCGCCCGCGACGCAGCAGGACTGGGCCTTGGGCTGGCAGTAGTAGAAGCCGTCGTTCAGCTCGCTGGGGGCGTTGCGGCACTCGTGGCCCTTGGGGCAGGCGCCGTCGTTCAGGCCCTGGCAGCGGTCCACGCAGTAGCCGTAGGGGGCGTTGCCCTTGACGCAGCGGGAGCCGGCGTAGACGCACTCGCTGTCCTTGTTGCAGATGGTGCACTGGGAGCTGGCGGACTGGGGCAGGCACACCGACACGGGGGAGCCGCCGTCGATGTAGACCAGCTTGCAGGCGTAGCCCTCGGGGCACTCTTCCTGGCAGGGGATGGCGCAGATGTTCTCGCCACTGCCGGGAGGGAACTCGATGCAGTAGCCACCCACGCAGTCCTCGTGCTTGTTGCACTCGCCGTGGATTTCCCCGCCGTCCACCTCGCCCAATTCCTTGATGTCGACGTCGCCGGGCAGCTCGACGAGGACCTCGGTGTCAGGGTTGCTGAGGTCCACGTCCACCTGGGCGTCGGGGTCGGGCCCCACGTCCAAGGGTTTGCTGTCACCCCCGCCGCAGGCCCCAAGGGCCAGCAGCAGGGAGGCCAGAAGCGCAAGTCTCAGAGGCAGTTTCATGGTCCACTCCTGCTGCGTCATTCAATGGTCACGGTGACAGTGTATTCGCCCTTGTCCGCGGCCGTCTTGCCGTCCACGAACAGGTAGAAGTCGCCGGGGGCGGGGTTGGCCAGGGAGTAGGTCTTCCCGGGCACGCAGGTCAGCAGCGACGTGGTGGTGCAGGTGCCGTTGGCGATGTAGATGACGGGGTTGAAGTCCGACGTGACGGTGGCCGTGAACTTGGTTACGCCCGCGGGGATGGAGAACTTGAACACGTTGTCCAGACCCGTGCCGCCGCCGCAGTAGGCGCTGTAGTCGTTGGTGGAGAAGAGGTTCACGCCGTAGCGCTCGGCCTTGCCGGTGTCATTGAAGATCAGCTCGGCGGGGTTGGCGCAGGTGTCGTTGGGGGGCGGGCCGGGGATGGTGGCGTCGATGGTCAGGTTGAAGTTGCCCTTCAGGGAGTTGCCATCGCTGTCGACCACCAGGTAGTAGACGCCGGGCTTGAGGTCATCGGGCTCGAAGTCGCCGCTGCCGCAGGCCACCAGCTTGCCGGTGGTGCAGTTGTCCTTGCGGATGTAGAAGCGGGGCTCGAAGGCGGCGCTGACGTCGAACTTCAGGTGGCGCCAGTCGGTGAGCTCGAACTTGTAGACCACGTCGGCACCGCCGGCGCCGCCGCAGAAGGGCTGGACCAGGTCGTCATTGGCCTTGATCTTGCCCATCAGGTCTTCCGTGGTGCCGGAGACCACCAGGTGACCACCCATGACGTTCAGCGTGGTGGCCGTGGCGCAGGTGTCGTTGGTGGGGGGGGCAGCCTTGGTGAAGGGGTAGACCACGTAGGCGTACATCTTGACCAGACCGCCCACGCCGCCGGTTTCGCGAAGCTGGATGTTGTGCTCGCCCAGGCCCCAGGTCGCCACGTTGGTGAGGTCCAGGGGGCCGGAGTTCCATTCCAGGGTGCCCGTCTGGCCCCACTTCTTGTTGGTGGCGTCCCAGTGGGGGGTGCTGCGGCCGTTGGGGTCGCCCACGGCGTTGGTGACGTTGTTGCCGTCAACCCAGATCTCGACGCCCATGGGGACCGCGGTCTCCACCACGCCGGCGATGGTCGAGGCGGACTGGACCCAGCCGTCGCCGCCGTCGCCGCCAGCGTAGGTGCCGTTCACGTGGCCCTTGCCGCCGAGGGCCTGCAGGGTGCCGCCGTTGGTGAGCTTGTCCACGAAGAGGGCCACGGTGCCGCCGGCGCCGCCGCCGCAGATGTTGCTTTGGCCGTTCATGCCATTGGCGCTGATGATGCCGCCAGCCTCGATGGTCATGGTCTTGGCGCCGATGACCACCAGGCCACCGCCGTTGCCCATGCGGGAGGAGTTGTTCCAGGAGACCGCGTTGCCGCCCGCGCCACCCATGGTGAGGAGGTCGGTGTTGGCGGCGCCCTTGGCCAGACCGCCGCGCCCGATTTCATCCTGGGGGCAGCCATTGAGGGAGGCATCCTTGCCCGCCGTCTTGTTGCCGCCGCCGCCGCCGCCGCAGTTGCCGCTGGGATAGCCGGCGCCACCACCGGCGCAGTTGGCCAGGTGCTGGTTGGTGCGGTCCGCAGCGCACTCCGAGTCGCCGGGGCGCTGGTTGGAGTCAACGGACTCGAAGCCATAGCCGTCGGCGTGGATCTTGCCACCGCTTCTGACGGTGACGGTGTTGGAGCGGATGTAGACGATGCCGCCGCGGTCCGCCGCGTCTTCCAGGTAGGTGCTGGGGTGCAGGATGCCGCCGCTGCGCACTTCCAAGGAGTTGTAGGTGGCGGCCTTGACGACCTGGGACTGGCCGTCGTTGGGGCCATTGTCGAAGTAGCTGTTCTTCAGGGGGGCGGCCAGGGTGAAGGTGGTACCGGAGACGGCCTTGACCTCGGCAAGCTCCCAGCGACCGGCGTTGGTGCCGTTGTTGCCGGTGCCCACCTGCTGGTAGATGAGGACGCGGTCGCCGGCCTTGAACACGCCGCCATTGGTGGCGACGTTCAGGGAGGTCTGACCGGCGGTGCCGGTGACGTTGTAGCCGTACTCGTTCAGGGCGGTGTCAGCGGTCACCACGGAGTCCGCCGCGGAGGTGAACTCCATGCTTTCCAGGCCGTACAGATAGGCGATCACCTTGGGGGTGGCGGGGTTCATCAGGTGCATGTACATGGTGCCGCTGGCGAAGCCCTTGAGGGACCAGTCGCCCATGTGGGACACCACCGTGCCGTTGCCCTCGACCACGTTGGAGGGGCCCTGCTTGGCCAGCTCGTCGATGGCCGCCTGGATGGTGGTGGCGACCAGGCCCGAGCCCGAGTTGTCGTACTTCACGTTGTTGGCGCGCAGGACGTCGGCAGCCAGATCTCCCAGGGTCACGCAGCCGTCGCAGTTGATGTCCAGGGCGGAGAGGGCCTCGCCGCCGGGGGCGGAGGCCATGGCCCAGTTGATGCCGATGTCCTGGGCGTCCACGCAGCCGTCGCAAACGAGGCTGAGGGCCGCAAAGGCGGCGCCGCCCTTTTCAGCAGCGCCGGCGTAATTGAAGGACACGTCCTGGGGGTCCACGCAGCCCTGGCAGTTCAGGTTGATGCTGTCGATGGTGCCAAGGGTACTCCATTTGGTGCCGTCGTAGACCTTCAGGAAGTTGCCGGTGCTGTCGTACCAGAGCTGGCCCTTCTGGGGGTTGGCGGGGGCCTTGTCGGCGGCGGAGTTCTGGACCACCACGTTCAGCAGTTGGTTGCCCGCGAAGTCCAGGTTGCCCTTGGCAGCCACGGAGCCGTCGGCCATGAGGAAGACGCCCTTCTGGGCCATCGCGTTCTTGACGGTGTCGCCCGCCAGCACGTCGGCCACGTTGGCCTGGCTGACATAGGAGTTGAGGGTGGTCTTGGTGACGAACTGGCCAACGTCCGGGGCGCCCTGGAGGTCCTGCCACAGACCGCTGAAGTAGGGTCCGGGCTCGTAGCCGTTGGCCAGCAGGAAGGCGGCCACGTCATCGTCGCCGTAGCCGTTGCCGGGGACCACGCCGATGGAGTTCAGGTAGGCCTGGGCGTCGGCGTCGGAATAGTGATCACCGGGCTGGTAGCCAGCGGCGGCCAGCAGGCCGTTCAGGTCCTCCGCACCAAGGCAGAGGTTGCCGATGGTGTCCAGGGTCACGAAGGCGTCCGCGGACTTGCCCCCGAGGCTGATGGCGTTGGTGGCGCTGCCGCAGGTCTCAGCGTAGCCCGACCACATGGAGAAGGGCTGGCTGGTGACGCGCTGCCGGGGCTGCATCACCATGGAGTCGCCCAGGTCACCGGTGACGGAGACCTCCAGCCACACGATGCCGCCTTGGAACTTCAGCGGATCAATGGCGAGATTGGGCTTGGCGCCAAGGGACACGGAGAACACGCCGTCGGTGACTTCCACGGTCTGGCTTTCAACGAAGAAAGCAGCCCCGCCAGTCTGGTCGGCGAAGAAGGAGAAGGTCAGGGTCCAGGACCCGCTGACCGGAGTCTCCTCGAGGTCGGTGAGGTAGCCCTGGTAGTGGACCAGGGTCTTGGCGGTCTCTGCGGAAAGCCTCTGCCCCGGGAGCATCAACCCCACGACCAACAGTGAAAGCAACCAGATGCGATTCATGGTGTCCTCCGTGATATCCGATTATGCAAAGAGCATGGCCAAGGTGAGATTCAAATCACTGCACCAGGGGCATGCCGGGGTTGACCCTGTAGCCGCCGCCGGCGGAGGTTCCGTGGAAGGAGGGGGCGTTCATGACGCCCATCAGGCGGTAGTTGCCGCCGGACATGGTGCCCGCACCCGAGCCGTAGGTGAAGTGGTCCACCCGCAGGCCCTTGTAGACGTCCTCGTCGGTCTCGCCGTCACAGTCGTCGTCCACGGCGTTGAAGGTGAGGTCATCGGGGATGGGCCAGGAGGTGCAGTCACCCGAGGCGCAGGTGGAGGTGAAGCAGGGCATCTCGGTGCCGCAGGGGGTGCCGTCCTGGACGGGGTCGAAGGTGCAGCCCGTGCCGGGCACGCAGGAATCGCCAGTGCACTCGTTGCTGTCGTCGCAGTTCAGCCACTTGTTGCCACCGCAGCAGGAGCCCGGCTTGGGGGCGCACTGGGCAGCGATGGGGGTGCCACCGTCATCCTTCACGATGCGGCACTCGAAGCCCGTGGGGCAGTCCGCCTTGGAGGGGTTGCAGGACTTGCCACAGAAGCCGGAGGCGCTGCCTTCCTTGATGCACACCGAGCCGGAGAACAGGCAGTCCTGGTCGGTCGTGCAGTTGCGGCAGAGGATGTCGAAGGGGGGCACGCAGACGAACACGGCGTCGGGGCCGGCCACGTACAGATCCTTGCAGGACCAGTTGGTGGGGCAGCCCTGCTCGCAGGGGGCCGCGCACAGGAACTTGCCGCTGCCGGGGGGCAGTTCCATGCAGTAGCCGCCGTTGCAGTCCGAGTTGTCGTCACAAATCTTCGGCTCAATGACGTCGCCCGTGAAGTTGTCCAGGTCGATGAGATCCACACCCTCCTGGGTGTCGACGTCGTCCTTGGTATCGGGCTGGGGGGTGGTGTCGGGCGGCGTGTAGTTGTCGCCGTCCTCATCCTTGATGTCAGGGGGGTTGGTATCAGGCTTCCAGCCGTCGGGGTGGTCCATGTCCTTGCCGGGCACGTCGCCTTCAACGGTCTCCGGGGCGTCCTGGCCGTCCACGGTGTCGGCAAGCCCGTCCTGCTGTTCGGTGTCCGTGGAGCCGGGAGTGTTGCTGCCGCCTCCGCAAGCCATCAGCGACGCGGTCAAGGCACCAAGAACGATAGCCATCCAGAATTTGCTGCGAGCCATGATACCCTCCAGCCTTAGTCAGCGGCCCTATCCTATTGATTCATTCCCGGCAGGTAAAGCGATTTTCCGCAGCCCCAACCACAATCCCGAAAGGTGCCTATTGTCGCCGCCGGGGGTACCCGGGCCAATGCCCTGGGGCGCGGCTTTTTCGGGTTGTGCAATGCCCCGGCCGCGGCATAGGATTGGCGCCGCGGGTTTGCCCTGGCACCCGCCGGACCCTGGACCGGAGAAGCACATGACAAGGAACCTGAAGGACCAATTGACCCGCCGGGAGTTCCTGGGCGGATCCCTGGCGGCCCTGCTGCTGGGCACCATGGAACCGACCCTGGCGGGGGCGGCGGAGGGGCAGGCGGGGGGCCGCGGTGGCGACGCCGAGGGGCTGTTCTGGCTACCCCGGGAGGCGGCCCTGGAGGCCCTAAAGAAGCTGCGCTCCAAGGGCGCGGATTTTGGCGAGCTGTTCCTGGAACGGCGCCAGTCCCTGGCCCTGCTGAACGAGGACGGCGTCTTTCGGGACCTCTCCTGGGACCTGGACGGCGGCGTGGGCCTGCGGACCCTGAAGGGGGACGCGGTGGCCTGTGGCTACACGCAATGCTTCGACCCCGCCAAGGTGCTGGAGGCGGCGGACGATCTGGCCCGCGCCTCGCTTCATGGGGTCGAAGGGGGCCTGGGGGAAGTGGGGGCTCTGGGGCAGTCGCACCTGCGGGAGGAGCTGTACCGCGGCGCCTCCTGCGACCTGCGCAGCGGCCTGGAGCGCCGGGCGGAGCTGGTCTCCCGGGCCCGGGAGGCGGCCCTGGCCGTGTCGCCGTTGGTCAAGAAGGTGGACGTCAGTCTGGCCGAGGAGCTTCGCGAGGTGGCGGTGCTGACCAGCGAGGGAAGGGTGGCCTTTGACGTCCAGCCCCTGTTCCGCTTCAACGTGGCCGTGGTGGCCCAGCGCGGGGGCGACCGGCAGACCGCGCGGGCGGGCGGCGGTGGGCGCATGGGCCTCATCTGGTTCGAGGGGCGCAGCCCCGAGGCCGTGGGCAAAGAGGCGGCGGAGCTGGCCGTGAAGATGCTGGACGCCGTGGCCGCGCCCTCCGGGGAGATGGTCCTGGTGCTGGGGCCCGGGCCCTCGGGGGTGCTGCTGCACGAGGCCGTGGGACATCCGCTGGAGGCGGACTTCAACCGCCGGGGCAGCTCGCGCTATGCGGGACGCCTGGGGCAGAAGGTGGCCTCCGAGCTGTGCACCATCATTGACGATCCGCGGCTGCCCGGAGCCCGGGGCAGCTTCCATATAGATGATGAAGGCGCGGGAGGGGCCCGGGCGGTCTTGATTGAGGACGGAATCCTCAAGGCCTACCTGCAGGATCGAATCAGCGCGGCGCATTTTGGGGTGCCGTCGGGCAGCGGGCGGCGCCAGAGCTTCCGGCACCCCCCCATACCCCGTATGTCCAATACCTTCATGGCGGCGGGGCAGACGGCGCCGGAGGACATCATTGCGGGCTGCAAGCGGGGCGTGTTCTGCCGCAACTTCAGCGGCGGGCAGGTGAACATCGCCAACGGGGACTTCGTGTTCCGGGCGGTGGAGAGCTACCTGATTGAGGACGGGCACCTGACGGCGCCGGTGAAGGATCTGATGATCATCGGCAACGGGCCCGACGCCCTGGGGAGGGTCAGCGCCGTGGGCAAGGATCTGGTGATGAGTGACGGCATGTGGACCTGCGGAAAGGACGGTCAGTCCGTGCCCGTGGGCGTGGGGATCCCCACCGTGCGGATTGACGGGATCACCGTGGGAGGTGCCTCATGAACCCCTTCGACCGGACCAGAGAACAATGGGAGGCCAGGGCCGAGGCCCTGCTGCGGGAGGGCCGGACCCAGGGGGCCCAGTTGGAACTGGCGTTCTTCGCGGCCCGATCCTTTTCGGTGAAGTGCCGGGCGGGGGCGCCGGAGGAGATGCTGCAGTCCAACCCGTCGGGCATGGGCATCCGGCTGTTCCGTGACGGGCGTTGCGCCTCCGCGTCCCTTGGGGACGGGGTGACGGTGGAACCGGCGGAGCTGGTGGCGAGGCTGCTGAAGCATGCCCGGCTGCTTAGCGTGGACCCCGGGAATACCCTGCCGGCCCAGGCCCAACTGTATCTTGATAAGGCGGATATGGAATCGTTTGATTCCAACGTGTTAAAGCTGGATCTTGCAAGTGCATTCGAGCTGGCGTCACGCTGCGAGAAGGCGGCCCTGGGGCACAACCCGGCGGTCACCATGACGGAGGGTGCAAGCTGCGCGGGCGGGGCCAGTGTGAGGGCCATGTATTCCAGCGCCGGGTTGGCCGCGGTGGAGTACTCCAGCGACTGTTCGTTGTCGGTGGAGCCCGTGGCCCAGTCGCCGGATGGGGGCAAGAAGACCTCCTGGTGGTTCAGCGCCGCGAGATCGCCCGAGGGTCTGGAATCCCCCGAGGCGGTGGGGGTCAAGGCGGCCCAGCGGGCGGTGGCCAAGCTGGGGGCGAAGAAAATCCCCAGCGGCAGCTTCCCCGTCATGTTCGAGCCGGAGGCGGCGGCGGCCCTGATTGGCAACCTGTTCCGGGCGGCCTCCGGGGACCTGCTGCAGAAGGGGGCCTCCTATCTGGATGGGGCCAAGGGCACGAAGGTGGGGTCCTCCCTGGTGACCCTGGTGGATGATCCCCTGATGAAGGGGGCGCCGGGGCGCACGGTGTTTGACTCGGATGGTTGCCGGACGGCCCCGCTGGAGGTCTTCTCAGAGGGGGTCTTCAAGGCCATCCCCTGCGACTCCTGGTATGGCGGCAAGCTGGGTCTGGCAAGCACGGGCCACTGCAGCCGGGGCCTGTCGGGGCCAAGCTCGGTGGCGGCCCACAACCTGTACCTCAAGCCCGGCCAACTGAGCCCCGAAGAAATGCTTCATCGCCTGGGAACGGGGCTTCTGGTAAGCTCGTTCATCGGTTCGGGCTTCAACCCCGCCACGGGGGATTTCTCCCAGGGGGCCGAGGGCTTCTGGGTGGAGGAGGGGCGGCTGGTGCACCCCGTCCACGAGATCACCGTGGGCTGCCGCTTCCAGGATTTCTGGAACAAGGTGGAAGCGGTGGGCAGCGACCTGGAATTCCGTTTTTCCGTGAACTCCCCGACCTTCCTGGTTCGGGAGATGAATGTGGCCGGCACCTGAGGGCTGGCCTGAAGGCAATTAGGAGATACACCCATGAGAATCTGGTCTGGAGTCCTGGCGGCCCTGGTGGCCACCTCCTGTTCCCACAATGAAGCCTCCCCGGCTTTTGAGTGTCCCGGTACGTTGACCCACCTGGAGCAGTTCGTCCCCACGGGCTCGGCGACACCAGAGGGATTTGAGGTCTCGTCCGTGAAGCTGGTGACGGCCGAGGGTACGCCGGCGGCCTTTGGGCTGGGCATCAAGCGCAACTGCGAAGGGCGAGGCGAGGTGTTCCTCATGGGCCAGGGCGCCAATGGGGACTGGGCCGAGTTGCTGAACGCCGAGTCCTCCATCTGGAATCCGGTGAACACCAAGGTCAAGCACGCCTGGCTGGGGGACTTCGGCGGCGATGGGACGGCCGACCTGCTGGTCCACGCCACCATCACGTCCACCTTCCTGAAGAACAGCCGCACCCGGGACTTCATAGTCCTGGCCAGCCTGGGCGAGCGCATTGAGTACCGCTTCTTCTTCACGCTGTCGCTGGTGGGTACCTGGACCGGCGATTGCCAGAAGGGCGAGTACGACTATCAGGCCAAGTTGGACTGGGAGGCGCCCCTGGAGGACAAGACCCCGGCCGCGGCTGACTTCACCTGGGCCCTCAAGGACAAGGTTTGCCCCGGGGGCTGCCCCGGAAAGGTTGGTCCCTGTGGCAGCGCCAACGAGAGCGGCAATGGCCGCTTCGTCTGGGACGACGAGTATCACGCCTTCCTGCGCCCGGACACCCGCACCATGGTCTCCATCCTGCCGGATGTGGACTTTGGCCCCGGGTTCCGGCGCATCCCCCGCTGAAGCCCGCCATGAAGAGGACCCTCCAGGTCGTCGCGCTGTGCCTGGCCCTTGGGGCCTGCGGCCTGGATCCCTTTGACGCCGACCGCGTACCCCACCCGGGCAGCGCCACCTTGCAGGTCCTGGACGACGATGTGGCCGACGGGGACGCAGGCACGGTGCTGACCATCGACGAGGTGAGCCCCAACCGGGGGCTGCCCAGCGGTGGCGAGCTGGTGCTGGTGCGGGGGCAGGGCTTTGCCCGGACAACCCGAGTGTTCTTCTGCCAGACGGAGGCGGCCCAGGTCTTCTTCGAATCCAGCGCGACCCTGTGGGTGACGACGCCCCAGGTGGACCCGGGGCACTGCGACGTGACCGTGGTGGACAGCCTGGGGACCGTGGCCCTTCGGGAGGACGCCTTCCTGTTTGCGGCCTCCTTTGCGGTCCTTGGGGTGGAGCCCCAGCAGGGCCCTGCGGAGGGCGGCACGCCGCTGACCATCCGGGGCCAGGGCTTCCTGGCAGGCACAGCCTTCATGCTGGGCCAGGAGATGCTGGAATCGGTGCAGATTCTGGATGATGCCACCGCCCTTGCGGCCAGCCCGCCCTCCGGGGCCACGGGGTTGGTCAGCCTTTACGGCGCCGGCCCCGCGGGGGCCCAGGTGCTGCCCCGGGCCTTCACCTACACCGCGCCGCCGACGATTGCGGCCCTGACCCCACGGGTGGTCAGCCCCGGCATCCAGGTGCGCCTGGAGGGGCTGCGCCTGTCCACGGTGGAGAGCCTGTGGCTGAACGGGCAGGCCTGTCCGATGCTTTCCAAGGCCGCGGGTGAGCTGGCCTTCGAGGTCCCCGCTGGGCTGGCGCCGGGGCCCGTGACGGTAAGGGTGGAGGGGGCCTGGGGGGCCGCCGTGGCGGCTGATGCCCTGGAGTATCTGGAGGCCCCCTGGGTCGGTGACCCCCTGGTGCTGAGGGTGGACCCCGCCTTTCTGCCCCTGGAGGGTGGCCAGGTGGACCTTGGTGCCTGCGGCCTGTGGTCCGAGCCGGCCCCCAGATTCCCGCTAGGTGAGGTGGAGGCCCAGGTGCTGCAGCACGATGTTGGCTCCTGCTCCTGGCGCTTGAGCTTCCCGGCCCTGGCGGCACCGGGCCAACAGCCGCTGACGATT
>CAIXZC010000472.1 GCA_903923815.1 uncultured Myxococcales bacterium | reverse complement strand
GGGCTTGAGACCGCGCAGGAAGGGCTGATTGTCCCCATACAGGTTCTCCCCGGCGGCCTGGACGAAGGTCGGCGGCTCGCGGGCCGTCAGGACCTCCAGGTCGGCGTCCAACGCCTGCAGTTGATCCTGGGTGTGCTTGCCGCTCTCCAGGGACAACCTCAGGACTTCTCTTCCGGTGGCGGTCCAGGACCGCATCAGGGCATAGGTCGGTTCCATGGAGACCGGGCCCAGGCTGTTGTTCTGGATGAAGGCCAGATAGTCCAGGGCAAGGGCCTGTGCCTCCTGGGGCTTGTTGTTCTGCCAAAGCACCACCAGCCGGGCACTGACCCCCAGCCCCAAGCCCACCCAGCGGCGCATCTCCGGGGTCTTGGTACTGCTGACCGGGAAGGGGGCGCAGACGTTGGTCAGGCGGGCCGCGCGTTGGACCATGGTGACGGCTACGTCACAGGCCTTGGAGACACTGGCGACCTTGGGATCCAACTTGGGCTGGGTGAGGCCCTCCAGGATGGCCACTTCGTGGTCGAGGGCCAGGGTAGCGCAGGCCTGGGCGGGGCCGTCCGCAAGCAACGGCGCGTAGACCTGTTCGGGGGTGACCTTCAGGGGTTCCAGTCGCAGGGGGGTGCCGTCGCAGGAGCCGCGGGGAATGGCCGCCAGGTCCCGCTTTGCCAACTGGCCCAGCCAGGCCAGATCCACCTTCGGTGTACCCGGGGCGGGCGCCGCTGGGCCAGGCATGGGCTGGGGCGGCGGGCCGAAGGGGGGTGGGGACGGGGGCTGGGGACCAGCCAAAAGCGTTATGGCCAGGAGCAGATCCAGGGCTGCCAAGAACATGGGCTACCTCCAACAGAACAGGGCTGAGTATGCGACAGGGACGGAGGCGGCGCTAGCGAAGATTTTTGCCTCCGTCCCCGGGTCGCTGGCGGGCGCGTCATGAATGACACGGTGCGTATTGACCGCCGGTGGGGCTGGCCTATGCTGGCGCCTTCGTTGAGCTTTTGGCTCGGTTTGGAGGCATCTACATGCAGGACAGACTTGCGGCGTTTCCGCGTGGCGGCGTTCCCGGGCTGGTGTTGGAGGCTTCGGCCGAATACTCGAGCATGGGGGCGATGGCCACCTGGGACGGGTCCGTGGCACCCATCACCTATGGCGGCCTGGGGGCGGCCATCCACAACGTGGCGTCCCAGTTGATGGCCCTGGGGGTGGCGCCGGGGGACCGGGTGGCCCTGTTCGCGCCCAACAACCCCTGGTGGAGCGTGACGGACCTGGCGGTGATGGCGACGGGCGCGGCGACGGTGCCGGTGCACTACACGGAGAGCCCCGTGGCGGCGGTGCAACTGCTGCAGAACGTGGGCTGCAAACTGCTGGTGGCCTGGGAGGGTGCGCCCCTGGAGGCGCTGCTGAGGGAAGGCGTGGGCAAGCTGCCGCCCCTGATTCCCATGCTGAAGGGCAGCCCCCGGGGTCCGTCCCTGGAGGAGTTGGCGGCCAAGCCCCAGGTGGAGCACCTGCGCGAGCTGGAGGACCGCCTGTCCGCCATTGGCCCCGAGACCCTGGCCAGCATCGTGTTCACGTCGGGGACGGGGTCCCTGTCCAAGGGCGTGATGATCAGCCACGCCAACTTTTTGCATCAGGCCGCGGCGCTGGACCACTCGTTTGAGACCGTCCCGGGCGAGCGCAGCCTGTGCTTCCTGCCTCTGTCCCATATCTACGAGCGGGCCTGGACCCTGTACCTGCTGACCATCGGCATGGAGAACTGGTACGTGGAGTCCCCCCTGTCGGTGGTCAAGGCCCTGCCCCTGGTCAAGCCCCAGGTCTGCCTGGGGGTGCCGCGCTTCTACGAGAAGGTCCACCGCGGGGTCATGGACAAGGTGGGCAAGCTGCCCGGCCCGGCGCGCAAGTTCATGCAGTGGTGCCTGGCCACGGGCCTGGAATACAACCAGTTGAAGTTCACCGGTCAGCAGGTGCCCAAGACGCTGGCGGCGGCCTATGCAGTGGCGGACAAGGTGCTGCTGCACAAGGTGCGCGTCGCCGTTGGTGGTCCCAAGAGATTCTTCTCCGCCGGGGGGGCCCACCTGGCCCGCGAGGTGGAGGAGCTGTTCCTGTCGGCGGGCCTGCTGGTGTGCCAGGGCTATGGCCTGACGGAGACCTCTCCCATGGTGTCCGCCAATACCCCAGGGGCCTTCAAGTTCGGCACCGTGGGGCGGCCCGTGAAGGGCTGCGAGGTGAAGATTGACCCGGCCACCCAGGAGATCCTGGTGCGGGGCGCCAATGTGACCAAGGGTTACTGGGGGGACGAGGGGGCCACCGCCGAGCTGCTGCGGGACGGCTGGCTGCACACGGGGGACCAGGGGCGGCTGGACGAGGACGGCTTCCTGGCCATCACGGGGCGCATCAAGGACCTCATCGTGACCTCCGGGGGCAAGAACGTGGCGCCCTCCAAGCTGGAGAGCATCCTGGTGGCGGACCCCTTCATTGAGCAGGTGGCCGCCGTGGGCGACGGGCGCAGCTACATGGGGGCCCTGCTGGTGCCCGCCTACGAGCGCCTGGAGGAGCTGGCCGAGAAGCTGAAGATCAAGAAGGAGAGCATGGAGCACCTGCTGTCCTCGCCGGCCATCCTGGAGTTCTATCGCAAGCGCATCGAGAGCTACTCGGAGCTGTTTTCCAAGCACGAGCAGGTGCGGCGCTTCGTGCTGCTGCCCCGGGGCTTTTCGCTGGAGAAGGGGGAACTGACCCCCACCGCCAAGCTGAAGCGCGCCGTCATCGAGAGCCACTTCGCCAAGGAGATCGAGGCCATGTACAAGGGCCTGGCGGGAGGCAGCACCAAGGACGCCGCTGCGGCCCCCGAGGCCCCCCAAGAGGAAGACCCGGGAGCGGGCAAGAAGGCGAAGGACAAGAAGGTGAAGCGGCCCCGGGGACGGTCCTAATTTCCGTTGTTTATCAGCCAGGAAGCGGCCCCGGGTGCGAAAGGG
>CAIXZC010000471.1 GCA_903923815.1 uncultured Myxococcales bacterium | reverse complement strand
CTGGCTGCCAACCAAGGAGCACCCATGAACGTTTTGGAAGTGCCGACGAGGCTTGGGGTTGTGACCCTGCGCGAGGAGCGGGGGGTGCTGTGGGGGATTGACCTGCCCCGTCCCCTCCCTGGCGATCGGGGTTCGGACGGACACCACCTCCCTGGCGGTCGAGGTTCGGAATGCGGCGCGGGGGCGTGGCTTGGCCAGTTGGCGGTCGCCATCCAGGCCCACCTGTCGGGGCAGCCCGTGACCTACACCCTGCCGCCCCTTCCCCCCCTGCCCCCCTTCCAACGGGACATCCTGACCGCCCTCTTCGCCATCCCCTGGGGCCACACCACCACCTACGGCGCCCTGGCCGACGCTGCGGGCCACCCCGGCGCCGCCCGGGCCGTGGGCAACGTGATGGCCCACAACCCCTGGCCGCTGCTGTTCCCCTGTCATCGCGTGCTGGCCGCTGGCGGCCACCTGGGAGGCTTCAGTGGGGGCTTGGACTTGAAGGTGAAACTGTTGCAGTTGGAAGGCGCCCTGACGGCTGCCCCGGGGCCCCTGTTCAAGGCTTGACGTTGTCCTTGGAGCCCTTGGGCTCCAACTCCAGGAAGTAGTTGGTGTTGCGCCCCGCCTTGACCTCCACCGTCCCGCTGCGCCGCAGCCCCGTCTCCTCGCGCACGAAGACCACCCGGTGGGACCCCGCGGGCAGCACGATGCCCAGCATGGGGGTGAGGCGCTGGTAGTCCACGCCGTCTATGTAGAGGCGCGCCCGAGGCCGGGTCCAGATGGACACCACGCCGGTCTGGGACTCCGCTGCGAAGGCATCCTTGAACAACTCGTTACCCAGGGCCTCACCTGCCTCCTGCGCCACCAGGAAGGCCGCCCGCGCAAAGGGCGTCCCGGGGTTCAGCACCTCGCCCTCCACCCGCAGGTCCAGCCCAGCCTCCGGGACGGAGGCTTCCAGCAACCAACTGGACGACAGCAGCCCCACAGGCGCCAGGCCACCCCCTCCCTTGCGGTCGGGGTTCGGACTGGCAGCCTCAGGGATGGGCTTCACCTGGAGGGTCTTCAAATCGTTGGCCAGGCGCAGGAAGCGCTCCGATGAGATCGTGCCGCAGCGCACCAGATCCCGCTCCACGGGCCCCTGCTCCTTGTGGCTGCACACCACCACCGCACCATTCAACTGCTGGAATTGATATTCGACAAAGGAGAAGGGAGAGGCCCCGCTGCCAAGGCTCAAGCGAACATAGCCTGGAGCGGGACCCCCAAGAACGCAGGACAGTATGGAGAGAAACGCGAGGATCATTTGGAAGAGGTTTGGTGCTCAAGGCACCGGAGGGAAACGAAAGCCCTCCCGAAGTCGCTCACTCGGCGTCTCCGGTGCCTTCCGTCTTCTCGGCAACCTTCGCCACGGGGCCTTCGCTACCAATCAGCGCGATGATGCTGACATGGGCGCCGTCGCCCTTGCGCTGACCAAGCTTGAAGATCCGGCTGTAACCGCCGGGGCGGTCCACGTAGCGGGGGGTCAGCTCATCGAAGAGCTTCTGCACGGCGCTGCGCTTGAACACCTTCTTGAGAGCCTGACGGCGAGCGGCCACGGTGCCCTTCTTGCCCAGGGTCACCAGCCGGTCGAACTCGCGCTTGAGCATCTTGCAGCGCACGTCCGTGGTCTGGATTCTCTCGTGCTCAATGAGCGAGGTCAGCAGGTTGCGCACCAGCGCCTTGCGATGAGAGGGATTGATGTTGAGGATTTTTCCTGCATACCTATGGCTCGACATGGCTCACCTTCCTTATTGCTCTTCCACGGGGGCTGCCTTGGGGCCCTCTTCGGGGTTGAACCCCTTGAGTTCCATGCCAAGGCTCAGACCCATGGAGCTGAGCACTTCCTTGATTTCCTTAAGGGACTTGCGACCGAAGTTCTTCGTCTTGAGCATCTCGGCTTCGGTCTTCTGGACCAGCTCGCCGATGAAACGGATGTTCGCATTCTTCAAGCAGTTCGCGCTACGCACGGACAGCTCCAGCTCTTCAACCGGCCGGTAAAGGTTGGGGTTGATGGGCTCGTCGCCGCGGGGCTCGTCGAAGTGCTCCCGCACCTCCGCCTCGTTGAAGCCGATGAAGACCTGCACCTGATCCTTGAGGATCTTGGCAGCCAGGCCCAGGGCCTCGCGGGGGTGGATGGACCCGTCGGTCCAGATCTCGAGGGTCAGCTTGTCCAGGTCGGTCTGCTTCTCCACGCGAGCGTGGCTGACCTTGAAGTTCACGCGCCGAACCGGCGTGTAGATGGCGTCGATGGCCAGGGTGCCCACGGGGTAGTCCTTCTTGTCGAAGGCCTCTTCGGGGACGTAGCCGCGATCCTTGCGGGCCCACAGCGTGGCCTTCAGGTGACCGCCCTTGTTCACGGTGGCGATGTGGTGGTCGGGGTTCAGGATCTCAATGCTGCCGTCGTGCTTCAGATCCCCGGCCTTGATGACACAGGGGCCCTTGACGTCGATGGCCATCTCGCGGGTCCGACCCTCTTCCATGCGCAGACGCACTTCCTTGAGGTTCAGCTTCACCTCGGCGATATCCTCCACCACGTGGGGCAGAGAGCTGAACTCGTGCTCGGCCCCGTCGACCTTGACGGCCACGATGGCGGCACCACGAATGCTGCTGATCAGGATGCGCCGCAGGGCGTTGCCCAGCGTCAGGCCGTAGCCACGCTCCAGAGGGGCGCAGGAGAACTGCCCATACCTCTTGTCACCAGAGATCTTGTCGATCTCCAATTCCTTCGGCTTATGCAGGACTGTCCAATGCTTGTACATTTTTCCTCCCCAGTTGACCGTCGTCTTCCGTTCGGGTTACCCGGCACCACGCCCTGGTACCCACCATAGTCAGTGGCCCGAAGACCTCAGACGCGGCGCCGCTTGCGAGGCCGGCAGCCGTTGTGGGGGATGGGGGTGATGTCGCGGATCATGGAGATGCGCAGGCCGGCAGTGCCCAGGGCGCGGATGGCGGCTTCACGGCCGGAGCCGGGGCCCTTCACCAGCACGGACACGGTCTTCATGCCATGTTCCTTGGCCTTGGCGGCAGCATCTTCAGCAGCCACAGAGGCAGCGAACGGGGTGCTCTTCTTGGAGCCCTTGTACCCCTTGGTACCAGGAGTGCACCAGGACACAGCGTTGCCGCTGACGTCCGTGATGGTCACTATCGTATTGTTGAACGTCGCGAGGATGTGTGCCACACCCGTCTGAACGTTCTTCTTGACGCGCTTTTTACCTTGCTTGGCCATCTTCTACGCTCCTGAATTACTTCTTCTTGATCGTGGCCCTTCTGGGTCCCTTCCGGGTACGGGCATTGGTGTGGGTCCGCTGACCACGCACCGGGAGCCCACGACGGTGGCGGGTGCCGCGGTAGGTCTTCAGGTCCATCAGCCGCTTGATGTTCATGCTGATTTCCCGGCGAAGATCACCCTCGACCTTGCCACTGTTCTCGATCACTTCACGGAGCCTGGCAACTTCCTGCTCGGTGAGGTCGTCGGTCTTCCTGGAGCCATCGACATTGGCCTGGTCACAGAGCTTGGCGCCCATGACGCGTCCAATCCCGTAAATACGGGTAAGGGCAATATCAACCCTCTTCCGCCTCGGCAAGTCAACACCAGCTATACGAGCCATTGATTCACCCCTCTGTTAACCCTGACGCTGCTTGTGCCTGGGGTTGTCGCAAATGATCCGAACCACGCCCTTGCGCCGAATGACGCGGCACTTGTCACAGATTTTCTTCACTGAAGCCCTGACCTTCATCTCAATCTCCTATTTTCCGCCCCTGGTGCCGGCACCACGGTAGACGATCCGCCCCCTCGTAAGGTCGTAGGGGCTGAGTTCCACCTTCACCTTGTCACCCGGCAGAATTCTGATGAAGTGCATCCTCATCTTGCCTGCCACATGAGCCAGAACCCTGTGTCCGTTCTCCAGCTCCACACGGAACATGGCATTGGGGAGCGGCTCGATCACCGTTCCTTCAACTTCTATGCCTTCTTCTTTTGCCATGTCCACCCCGGCGCCCGACTCTTCAAGAGCGACGCCAATTCCTGGAAGACCTCCTCGGGCCCGGCCGTCCCCGTACGAAGCTCCACCAGCACTCCCTTCTGGTCGTAGTAACCAACCAGCGGCGCCGTCTGTCGCTCGTACACTTCCAGACGCCTCAAGACCGTCTCCGGCCCGTCATCTTCCCTACGTTTCAGAGATCCGCCGCAGCGGTCGCAGCTACCGGCCTCCCGAGGGGGATGGGCGGTGGCGTGGAACATGCTGCCGCACAGCGAGCACGTCAAACGCCCGCCTATTCTTGCTATCAACTCGTCTTTGTCAATGGAAAGCTGCACCACAAGCTCAGGTCCCAACCCGGAGGCGTCTAGCGCTTCTGCCTGGGGAACGGTTCTTGGATAGCCGTCCAGCACAAATCCGATTTTCACGTCCTCTGCGGAAAGCCGCTTGCGGACAATAGCATTCACAACTTCATCAGGGACCAGCATGCCCTGGTCCATCAGCCTCGCGGCCTCTTTTCCGATCTCCGTCCCATTGGATATCTCCTTGCGGAAAATATCCCCGGTGGAGATCTGCGGCCAACCGAAGCTCCGCTCCACCAGCTTGGCCTGGGTACCCTTGCCGGAGCCAGGTGCACCCAGAAGAGCTAATCTCAACTGGCGCTCCTACCCCGCACCCTCGGGCCGCCTCTGCCCGCGAAGCCTTCGTAGTTGCGGGTAATCAGATGACTTTCGATCTGCTGGACGGTGTCCAGCGCAACACCCACGACGATCAGCAGAGAGGTGCCTCCGAAGTAGAAGGACACGCCGAAGCTGCTCTGGAAGTAGGTGGGCAGCACGCAGATGAGAGAGATGTAGATGGCGCCACCGACGGTGATGCGGGTCAGCACGCGGTCGATGTAGTCGGCGGTCTTCTTGCCGGCGCGGATGCCAGGCACGAAGCCCCCGAACTTCTTGAGGTTGTCAGCCACATCCACCGGGTTGAAGGTCACGGCGGTGTAGAAGAAGCAGAAGAAGACGATGAGGGCCACGTAGCCCACGTTGTACATCATCTGCCCGGGCACCAACTGAGTCTGCAGCCACTGGGCCCAAGCGGCCGTGGGGAACAGATTCGTGATGGTGGAGGGGAACAGCAGAATGGAGGACGCGAAGATGGGCGGGATCACGCCCGCGGAGTTCACCTTCAAGGGCAGCGTGGTGTTCTGGCCGCCATAGACCCGGCGACCCACGACGCGCTTGGCGTACTGCACCGGAATGCGGCGCTGGCCACGCTCGAAGAACACGATGAAGCCCACCACCACCACGACCATCAGTGCCAGAAGCAGCAGCGCCATGGGGGCCAGGTTGCCGCCGCCCAGGGTGGACAGCCGGAAGGTCTGGACCACAGCGTCGGGCAGGGCCGCCACGATGCCGGCGAAGATGATCAGGGAGATGCCGTTGCCGATGCCCCCCTCGGTGATGCGCTCGCCCAGCCACATCAGGAAGCAGGTGCCCGTTGACATGGCCAGCACGGACAGGGCCTTGAAGCCGACGCCCGAGGAGATGACCACGTCCTTGGCGGCCCCAGCGGACAGGCTCTCAAGCCAGATGGAGATGCCCAGGCCCTGGATGACCGACAGAACGATGGTGCCGTAGCGGGTGAACTGGTTCAGCTTCTTCCGGCCGGCGTCGCCTTCCTTCTGAAGCCGCTCGATGGCGGGGACCACCACGCCCAGCAGCTGAATGATGATGCTGGCGCTGATGTAGGGCATGATGCCCAGAGCAAAGATGGACAGGTTCTGCATGGCTCCACCGGAGAACATGTTGAACAGGCCCAGGAAGCCGCTCTGGCCAGTCTTCATGTACTGCGCCATCACGCCGGCGTCCACGCCAGGGATGGTGATGTACACGCCCGCGCGGAACACGGCGAGCATGAAGAGAGTGAAGAGCAGTCTCTTTCGAAGCTCCGGAACTCGCCCGATGTTCCCGATGTTACTCGCCACGGATCACCTCCGCCTTACCCGATCTCGCTTCAATCTTCTCAGCAGCGGACTTCGAAAACCCATCGAGTTTCACGGTAAGACGCTTCTCAAGCTCGCCGAAGCCCAGGCACTTGACGGAGTCCGCCACGCCCTTGAGCAGGCCAGCCCGCTTCAGCGCATCGCGATCCACCACAGCGCCTTCGTCGAAGACGTTGAGCTGGCCCACGTTGACCACGGCCACGGTACCGGCCAGCACGTTCTTGAAGCCACGCTTGGGCAGCCGGCGGTTGAGGGGCATCTGGCCACCCTCAAAGTTGCGGCGCACGTCGTGACCCGAGCGGGCCTTCTGGCCCTTGTGACCCTTGCCGGCGGTCTTGCGGTTGCCCGAGCCATAACCGCGTCCCACCCTCTTGTCAGTCTTGGTCGCGCCCTTGGGGGGCCGCAGGGTGTTCAGTTCACTCATTTGGAAACCTCCTCGACGCTGACCAGGTGGAAAACCCGGCGGATCATGCCACGCCACACCGGATCATCGTCCACCACGCGGGACTGGTGCAACTTGGTAAAGCCGAAGGAGCGAATGGTCTCAAGCTGGACCTTGGTGCCCCCCGACGTGCTCTTCACAAAGGTGACCTTCAATTTCTTGTTAGCCATGGAAAACCCCGCTTTCACTTCCTCGGATCCTTGCCGCGCCTGTCGGCCATCACTTCGGGAGCGATGAGGCTGGACAGACCCTGCAGGGTGGCCCGGACGACGTTGTAGGGATTGGTGGTTCCGATCACCTTGGAGAGGATGTTCTCCACCCCCACGGCTTCCATGATGGCACGGACGGCGCCGCCGGCGATGATACCGGTACCAGGACCAGCGGGCTTCAGCAGCACGCGAGCGGCCCCGAACTTACCCACGACCGTATGGGGAATGGTTCCCTTGAAGATCGGGTAGGACGTCATGTCCGCGCTGGCCTTCTCGTTGGCCTTCCGCATGGCTTCCGGGACTTCCCGGGCCTTGCCGGTGCCCACGCCCACGCTGCCGCGGCCATCGCCACGGACAACCAGGGCTGCAAAGCTGAAGCGGCGTCCGCCCTTCACGACCTTGGCCACTCGGTTGATGTGGATGACCTTCTCGATGATGCCGTCATCCTGCTCTTCGGGCTTCCCACCCTGCCACTTCTGCTTACTATCGTGCATCTGCTACTCCTGCGGGCTGCTCCCGCCTCGCAAATTAGAAGTCCAGTCCGCCTTCCCTCGCGCCAGTGGCGAGGGCATCGATGGTTCCACCCTTTTTGTAGATGAAACCGTTCTTGTCGAAGACTACCTTCTTGATCCCCTTCTCCACGCACAGGGCAGCCAGGGCCTTGCCAACGGCAGCGGCGCGCTTGACCATCCCACCCTCGGTCTCCTTGACCCCTGCGGACAGGGTGCCAACGTGGGCCAGGGTCACGCCGGTACGGTCGTTGATGACCTGGGCGTACACGTGCTTGTTGGAACGGAACACGTTCAGCCGAGGCCGCTCGTCCGTGCCTTTGATGTAAAACCTGGCGCGGGTCTTCCTGCGCAGCCTTTGTTCGATCTTCTTGTTCACAGCATCCTCCTGCTTTCCCCCGACAATCAGGGGAGAAGAACTGCCAATCCTACTTGCCCTTGGCGACCTTCTTCTTCACCGTCTCGTTGGCATACCGGATGCCCTTGCCCTTGTAGGGCTCGGGGGGCCGGATGCGGCGGATGCGGGAAGCGGTCTCGCCCACAAGCTGCTTGTCAATGCCGCGGACCACAATGGCGGTGGCGCCGGGCACATCAATCTCGATCCCGGTGGGGGTCGTGAAGGTCACGGGCTGGGAGAACCCAACGGTGAGCTTCAGATCCTTGCCGGCCTTCTCGGCCTTGAAGCCGACGCCCACGACTTCAAGCTTGCGCTCGTAGCCGGTGGCGATGCCCTGCACCATGTTGGCGAACAGGGAACGGTACAGGCCGTGCCGAGCCTTGGCGCTGGCGGTCTCGTCGGTGGGGGCCACCACGATGGCGTTCTCCACCACGTTCACAGTGACCAGGTCGAAGGACTGACGCAGTTCCTTCTTGCCATCGGCAGACCGGACCACCAGTTCGTTACCAGCAACCGCAACCTTGATCCCGGCAGGAACCGGAACAGGCTTCTTTCCAATACGAGACAAACCCATTTTGGCCTCCTTACCAGACCTTGCAGACCAGCTCGCCGCCGGTGTTCTGCTCTTTGGCCTTGATGCCGGTCATCACACCCTTGGAGGTGGAAACGATGGCAATACCAAGCCCGTTGAGCACCCGGGGGATCTCGTCCGCTCCGACGTAAGTCCGACGACCAGGCGTCGAGACCCTGTCAAGGCCGGTGATGGCGCTGCGACGGCTGGGGCCCACATACTTCAGATCGATGTGGATGATGCCCTGCACCCGGTCGTCCAGCGTGCTGAAATCTTCAATGTAGCCCTCTTCCTTGAGGATCTTGCACAGATCCAGCTTGGCCTTGGACTTGGGCATCTCCAACGAGTCGTGCCCTGCCTGAATCGCGTTCCTTATACGGGTCAAAAAATCCGCAATAGGATCGGTAAAGCTCATTTCTTTCTCCTGTCGCCAAAAGCCGCCGGGTTCACCAGCTGGACTTGGTCACGCCGACCAGCTCGCCATTCAGTGCCAACAGGCGGAAGCAGATACGGCACATGTCGAACTTCCGCATGTACGCTCTGGGCCTTCCGCAAATCGGGCACCGATTGCCGTAGCGAACCTTGAACTTCGGCTTCTTGAACTGTCTTTCCATAAGAGCTTTGCGAGCCAATGGAGCCTCCTAAATCACTTTCTAAACGGCATGCCCAGATGAGCCAGCAGCGCCTTGGATTCATCATCCTTGGTGGCCGACGTGACAAAGGTAATGTTCATACCCTTGATCTTCTGGACCTTGTCGTAGTCGATTTCCGGGAAGACGATCTGCTCCCTGAGTCCCAGGGTATAGTTGCCGCGACCGTCGAAGCCTTTGTGCGGCACACCGCGGAAGTCTCTCACGCGGGGGAGGGCCAGGCTCAAGAACCTGTCCAGGAACTCCCACATGCGATCCTTACGCAGGGTCACCATGCAGCCCACGCTGTTGCCAGCGCGCAGCTTGAAGCCGGCGATGGACTTGCGGGACTTGGTGACCACCGGCTTCTGACCGGTGATGGCCGCCAGTTCCTTCTGCGCAGCCTCCATCAGGCCAGCGTTCTGGATGGCTTCGCCCAGGCCCATGTTCAGTACGATCTTCTCAAGACGCGGGATCTGCATCTTGTTCCCGTACTGGAACTGGTCCGACAGCTTCTGAGCGATCTCTTTCTCGTACACTTCCTTGAGCCTGGGTGCCATGACTCAACTCCACTTCAATCAAGGGTGACGTCAAGCTTCTTGGACCAGCGCACCTTGATGCGCTTTCCGTCTTTTTCTTCAATCTTGAAGTTGACGCGCACGGGCCTATTCAGTTTGGTGTCGACAAGCTGGACCTTGGAGACGTCCATGGGGGCCTCCTTCTCCACGATGGTCCCGGTGCGGTACCCATCCCGGCCCTTGCTGTGCCGCTTCACCATATTGAGCTTCTCAATGGTCACCTTCTTGCCGCGATCCAGCACGCGCAGGATCTTGCCCCGCTTGCCCCGATCTTTACCGGCCATGACCTGAATCAAATCGCCCTTCTTAACCTTCATCGTCCGCCTCCTTACAGTACCTCGGGGGCCAGCGAGGTGATGCGCCGGAACTCTTTGCGACGCAGCTCACGGGCAACGGGCCCAAAGATACGGGTACCGATGGGCTCGTTCTGCTTGTTCAGAAGCACAGCCGCATTGTCATCGAACTTGATATAGGTACCGTCAGCGCGGCGGACCTCTTTGCAGGTCCTCACCACCACAGCCCGGTGAACCTCACCCTTCTTGACCTTGGCCCGCGGAATGGCTTCCTTGACGGAAACCACGATGATGTCTCCGAGGCCAGCGTAGCGCCGGTGAGAACCACCCAGAACCTTGAAGCATTGCACCTTCTTGGCTCCGGAGTTATCGGCCACCTGCAATACCGTTTCCTGCTGTATCATGGCTCACTCTCCTGGTTCACAGCGCCGACTTAGACGGCCTTCTCCACAATCTTTCTCACCCGCCAGCGCTTGTCATGGCTGAGGGGCCTGGATTCGACCAGTTCCACCTTGTCCCCGATCCCACAGGAGTTGGTCTCGTCGTGAGCCTTGTACCTGAAGGTGCGGGTGATGTACTTCTTGAACAGCGGGTGCAGATGGCGACGGGTGATCTGGACCACCACGGTCGTGTCCATCTTGTTGCTGACCACCTCACCGGTCATGGTCTTGCGCATGCCGCGATTGGTTTCCATTATCATCACTCCTGGACTACGGGCCCGGCGGCGAGCCTGGCGTTCATCTCGGTCTTGAGGCGGGCGATGTCCTTCCGCACATTTCCGAGCTGCGCAGTGTTGCTGAGCTGACCCGTATGCTTCTGAAGCCTGGTCTTGAAGAAATCCTCTTCGAGGGTCTTCAGCTTGCGCGCAAGCTCCTCAGTGGACAACTGTCTGATTTCAGCGGACTTCATGCTTTCACCACTCCTCTTTGCACAAGCTTGACCTTGATGGGGAGCTTGTGGGCAGCAACCCGGAAGGCCTCGCGGACGACATCCTCCGGAACTCCGCTAACCTCAAAGAGGATGCGACCGGGCTTCACCACGGAGACCCAGTATTCCGGCGCGCCCTTGCCCTTACCCATGCGGGTCTCGGCGGGCTTCTTGGTGATGGGCTTGTCCGGGAAGATCCGGATCCAAAGCCAGCCATAACGGCGGATGGAGCGCATGATGGCCACACGGCCAGCCTCAATCTGCCTTGACGTGAGCCAACCACAATCGGTGGCCATGAGGCCCCAATCTCCGAAAGCAAGCTGGCTTCCACGAAGCGCCAGACCGCGGCGCTTACCCTTCTGTACCTTGCGGTGTTTTACCCTGGTAGGTGCAAGCATCGTTATTCCTCCGCCACCGAATCAGAGAATCTCGCCCTTGTAGACCCAGCACTTGATGCCAATGATCCCGTAGGTCGTCTTGGCAAGTGCGGTACCGTAATCAATGTCCGCCCGAAGGGTGTGCAAGGGCACGCGGCCCTCACGGTACCACTCCCGGCGAGCCATCTCGGCACCCCCCAGACGTCCGGCGCAACGCACCTTGACGCCCAGAGCTCCCATACGAAGGTCAGTACCCACGGCCTTCTTCATCACGCGGCGGAAGCTGGCCCGACGCTCGAGCTGGGCGGCGATATTCTCGGCCACCAACTGGGCATCGGTCTCGGCCTTGCGCACTTCGTGAATGTTCAGGAAGACCTCGGACTCGGTCAGTTTCTGTACCTTCACTTTGACTTCATCGGCCCGCTGACCCTTCTTGCCGATCACAATACCGGGTCTGGCCGTGTAAACGTTGATCTTCACTTTGCCCGCGGCGCGCTCAATGAGCACCTTGGAGATCCCGGCATCAAAGAGTTCCTTCTTGATGTACTTCCGGATCTTCAGATCCTCGTGCAGAGCCTTGGCATAGTTCTTGTCCTCGAACCACTTGGAGTTCCAGGTCTTGACGAT
>CAIXZC010000470.1 GCA_903923815.1 uncultured Myxococcales bacterium | reverse complement strand
TTCAGAGGGTTGTCGGTTTTGGTGCCCAGGATGGCCGCAAAGACGCCAAGCTCGGGCTTCACGTCGCGGGTCTCGGCGAAGAAGGGCGTGCCGCCGGCGGCCTGGGCGTAGAACTTGAAGCTGACGGTCCAGTCGCCGGACACGGGCGTGCCCTCCACGTCCGTCAGGTAGCCCTGGTAGTGCAAATACGCCGGCGGCGTGGCCGCCGTGGCCGTAGCGCAGAACACCAGCATCGACAGGACCACAAGCAACCGCGACATGAAGCACCTCCGGTTCAGGCAAGCGGCCCCAGGATCGCAAATGCTGGCGTCATTGGCAAGCAGCCCGGCGACCCCAACACCGTACCTCTCCCACAAACCGTTGCCTCCGCGGCCTCCTTTCTGTTATTGCTTGGCGGCCATTTGATGTTGGGGGCCGCTATGTTGAAGAACGGGTCGTTTCTGTTGGTGTTGATGGGATTGTTGGCGGCTTGCTCGGGTGCCCAGACGGTGGTGGCGCCGGCGGCGTTGCCTGCCGTGCCGGACAACTCGGTGGCCACTGGCTGCGAGGTGCCCGCGGTGGGCGACAGCGGCTGGGTGGCCCTGCGGCCCGAGTGCGTGGCCCAGGTGTCGCGGCACTCCCCGCGGCCCCTCTTGATTTACGTGTTCACGGAATGGTGCGGCCCCTGCAAAGAGCTGGACCACAAGACCTTCCCCGATCCTCGGGTCAAGGACTTCCTGCGCACCCGCGTGCTGGCGGTGAAGGTGGACGCGGCGCCGGGCCCGGGCAAGGATCTGGCGGAGAGCCTGGGCGTCTCCTCCTACCCGACGCTGATTCTGCTGGACGCCAAGGGTGTGGAGATTGAGCGCGTATTCGGGTTCCAGGCGCCTGACCAGTTCCTTCAGACGCTGACCGACTATCTGGAGGGGCGCAATACGGCGGCGGACCTGTTGCGGCAGGCCAATGCGGCCCCCGGCGACGTGGCCTTGCAGTTCAAGGCTGGCCGGGAGTTGGCAATTCGCGGGCGGGCCGCGGACGCCGAGCCGCTGCTGCTGCGGGTGACGGACAGCGCGGGGGCCGAGCCCGTCGACCGCATCTTCGCCATGTACCTGCTGGCCAAGTCCGTGTACCTGGACGGCCTCAAGCAGCCCGACAAGGCGGTGCCGCTGTTGGATGCGCTGATCAAGGACCACATCCAGACCTGGCAGGGGCGCGAGGCCTTCTTTGCCAAGGCGGGGGTGCTGGCGCAGGCGGGCAAGCGGGAGGAGGCGGCGCGGCTGCTGACCACCGTGGCGGACTACCAGCAGAAGGACCCGGTGGTGTACCAGCGGCTGGCGGGGTTCTGCATTCAGTACCAGCTTGGGATGGAGTTCGCGGAGGAGCAGGCGGGCCTGCTGCTGAAGACCCACGGGGACTCGGACTGGATCTGGAAGACCAGGGCCGAGGTGCGGTTCCACATGGGCAAGTTCAAGGAGTCTGAGGCGGATCTGGTGGAGGCCCTGCGGCTGGCGCCGGACAACGGGGCGTACAAGTCGTTGCTGAGCATTGTGAGGAAGCGCCTGGAGGTTGTACCGGGGAAGTAGGGGGGCCGGTGGATCCGCTTACTGCGTGCGCGGCTAGGACGGGCAACCCCCTCCCTTGCGGTCGGGGTTCGGATAGGGCAGCCGGGCAGCCCCCTCCCTTGCGGTCGGGGTTCGGATGGGATGGTCAGCTTTGGTGGTCCAGCAGTTGCCCCACGGCGACGAAGGCGGTGACCCTCTTGGGGCCGTGAATGCCTAGCACAATCTTCTTTTCAATATCAGCAGTTCGGCTAGGACCATGCATGTAGATTCTAGATCTGTGGCGCTCCTCCGGGGGCAGCACTGACAGCCAGGACGGCAGGTCCGGGAAGAGGCGGTCGCCGGCGCCCAACAGCACGTGGTGGACGGGCAGAATGGAGCAGGCCTTGTCGGCCTTGGCCACGGGGCTGAGGACCATGGTCCCGCTTTCGGCGATGAGGGCCTCGCAGGTGGTGACGCCCAGGTCCATGACCATCCACTCTTCGCGGCTGGTCTGGGCGGCGCGGAAGAACTGCACCTTGGGCAGGCGCGCGCACAGGACGTTGAACAGGTCCAGGTCCTCCAGCAGGGCCTCGCCGCTGACGGCCACGGTGCGGGCGCCGCTTTGGAAGATCAGATCCGCCAGCAGGTCCACGCTGTGCTGGTGGTCCACCGTCAGGTTGCACTCGGCGCCGTTCTCCGCCAGGCGCGAGGCCAGCAGGCGCGGCAGCACGTGGGGACGTTCGCGCAGGGTGGGGGGCGTGGGGTCCGGAGGGGCACCAACCTCGCCCTGCTGTTGCAGGCGCGCCAGGATCTGTTCGCGGTTGCGCTGGGAGTTCATTGGGGCCTCCTGCCTTTCTTCCAAAGGGCGCGGAAGGACTTGCCCACCTTGGGGATGCGGCGGCGGCTGTGCCACCCCAGGCGGCCGGCGATGGCGTGCACCAGGCCGGGCACCAGGGCTTGCCCCAGGCGGTGGAAGAACAGCGACAGCTTGTAGGCGAAGAGGCTTTGCATGAAGAAGCGCCAGATGCGGAAGCCCAGCCGTTCCATCAGGGGAGTGCCGCGGCGGCGTGCCACCTTGGCGGCGCGCAGGTGCAGCAGGTGGCGGGGCAGGGGGATCTTGGCGGGGCAGACCTCGCCGCAGGCGCCGCAGAGGGACGAGGCGAAGGGCAGCTTCTCGGTGTCGGGGCCGGGGCTGAGCAGGGGCGCAAGGCAGGCGCCGATGGGGCCCGAGTAGGCGTGACCGTAGGCGTGCCCTCCCACGCGGCCATAGACGGGGCAGACGTTCTGGCAGGCGCCGCAGCGGATGCACCACAGCAGCGAGCGCTGGGCGCCGTCGTTGTAGATGGCGGTGCGGCCCGCGTCCACCATCACCACGTGGCGCTCGATGGGCTGGCCGTCGCCGGGCCAGTCGGGCGTGAGGAAGCTGACGTAGCCGGGCAGGCGCTGGCCGGTGGCGTTCTTGGCCAAAAGGTTCAGGACGGTGTGGGCGGACTCCAGGTCCGGGACCACCTTTTCGATGCCCATGAAGGTGACCAGCACGGGGGGCATGAGGGTGGCCATGCGGATGTTGCCCTCGTTTTCCACCAGGACGATGGTGCCCGACTCGGCGATGCCCAGGTTGGCACCGGTGACGCCCAGGCCCGCGGCGAAGAAGGCCTGACGCAGGTCCTCCCGGGCGGCCATGGTCAACTGCACGGCGTCCTCGGTGTAGGGGATGCCCAGCTTGTCGTGGAAGAGCTGGCCGATCATGGCCGCGCTCATGTGCAGGCAGGGGGCCGTGATGTGCGAAGGGCGCTGCCCCGCAAGCTGGACCACGCGCTCGCCCAGATCCGTCTGAAAGACCTCCACGCCGGTGGCCCTGAGGGTGTGCTCCAGTTCCAGTTCCTCGGCCAGCATGGATTTGGCGAACACGGACGTCGTTATCTGGCGGCGCTTGGCAATCTCCAGCAGCACCGCCGCGGCATCCTCGGAGTCCGCCGCCCAGTGCACCGTGACGCCGCCGTCCTGAAGCTGGGCCTCAAACTGTTGCAGCAGGGCGCCCGCATTGTCCACACCGTAGCGCCGCACGTCGGACAGCCGCTGGCGGGCCTCCTCCACGGAGGGCAACTCGCCCAGGATGACCTCGCGCTTGTGCTGCACCAGGCCCAGGGCCTTGTCCAACGCCGCCCGCAGTTGGGGGTAGTGGACCGCGGAACCCATTGCCTTGACAGGGCCAGGGAAGGGGGTAGGCGTGCTCATGGTTCACCCCCTCCATCCGAACCCCGACCGCCAGGGAGGGGGTGTCCGGTGTCGGGAAAAAACAGCGCCGAGTAGTGCTGCACCTTCAGTTGGTCCGCCAGCCCCTGGGCCTCAATCACGCCCTGGATGTTCATCAGGCACCCCGCGTCCGCCAGGATCAGCGTGTCGGCGCCCGTGGCCTGGAAGGCCCGGACCTTGTCCTCAGCCATGTTCAGGGACACCTCTTGGAATTTGAACGAGAAGGTCCCCCCAAAGCCGCAGCATTGTTCCGGGGTCGCGGGCACGACCTCCAGCCCCTCCACCCGCGCCAGCAGCCGCGCCAGCGAGGTGTCCGCCCCGTGCAGCTCCCGCAGGAAGTGGCAGGAGTGGTGCAGCGCCACGCGCCGCGGGTTCTTGACCTTCAGGTGCCGCAGGCTGTCGGTGGCGTCCAGGAACTGGGCCAGCTCGAAGACGCGGTGGCGAAGCTGCTCCCACAGGGCCATTTCGCTGGGGCTGAGGGGCAGGTCCTCGAAGTGGTTGGCCACCATGGACACGCAGGAGCCCGAGGGCGCCACCACTGCCTCCGCCTCGCCAAAGACCTTCAGAAAGCGCCGCGCCAGGCACAGCGCGTCCTTCAGGTCCCCCGAGTTGAACGCCGGCTGGCCGCAGCAGGTCTGGCGCGGGTCGTAGTAGACCTCGTGCCCTGCAAGCTCCAGCAGCCGGGCCGTATCCAGGCCGATTTGCGGGAAGAACCGATCCACCAGACAGGGGATGAAAAGAGATACCTTCATGGCCCGGCACGATAGACGAAACCCGCCCCCGGGACAAGCAGCGATGTGGAGGAGGTTCTTGACAACTTCGCCCCGCCCGCCAAGCATGTGCCCCACTGGAGGCGCGCTTGAAGGTCCTGTTGCTAACCGTCAATTCCCGCTATGCCCACTGCAGCCATGCCCTGCGGGTGCTGCGGGCGGCGTTGGAGGGGGCCGGGGGGAACTGCGACACCCTGGAGTTCGCCGAGGGCGCGCGGCCCCGCGACGTGGCGGAGGCGGTGCTGGCCAGGGGGCCGGCGTTGGTGGGCTTCTCCACCTACCTTTGGAATGTGCAGGTGCTGGGGGAGGCGGCGGGGCTGCTGCGCCAGCTTGGCTTTCCGGGGCTGCTGGTCTTTGGAGGCCCGGAGGTCTCCGACCCCGCTGACCTGCCGGCGGCCGTGGCCGCCAACGCCGACGTGGTCATCTGCGGCGAGGGCGAGGAGGCCCTTGTGGAACTGGTAGCGGAGCTATCCAAGCCGCGCACGGCGCCACTGCCGCTGTCCCAGCCGCGCACGCCCCCTTCGGGGTTATCCAAGCCGCGCACGGAGCGCAGCGCAGTAAGCGGATCTTCTCCCCGCCTGATCCTCCCACCCCCCACCGACCTGACCCACGCCACGCTGCCCTACCACCTGTACTCCGACGACGACCTTGCCCACCGCACCGTCTACGTGGAGTCCAGCCGGGGCTGCGGGGGCACCTGCGCTTTTTGCACCGCCGCCGGGTCGCCGGTGCGCCGCTTTCCCCTGGACCGCCTGCTGCCGGCCCTGGAGTCCCTGCTGGACCGCGGCCTGCGGCAGTTCAAGTTCCTGGACCGGGACCTGCGGGCCGCCCCCTGGAAGCAGTTGTTGCCCTTCTTTCTGGCCCAGCACCAGGCCGGGCGGGCCACCTTCCTGCACTTCGAGCTGACCCCCGGGGCCGTTCCCCAGGGCCTGGTGGACCTGTTGGCGGCCTTCCCAACCGCCTCCATTCAGCTTGAGGTGGGCGTCCAGACCCTCAACCCGGAGGTGCTGGCCCGCATCGGCCGCCGCCAGAGCACCGACGCGGTGCTGACGGACCTGGGCCGCCTGCTGGCACTGCCCTCCCTGTACGTTCACGCGGACCTGATGGCGGGGCTGCCCGGCGAGTCCCTGGAGTCCCTTGCCGCCGGCTTCAACCAACTGTGGGCCACCGGCGTCCACGAGATCCAGCTTGTGGACGTCAAGCGCCTGCGGGGCACGGCCCTGGCCCGCTTCGACCAGGAATTTGCCCAGATCTGGAGCCCCAGCCCGCCCTACGAACTGCTGGCCAACCGGGACCTGGACTTCGCAACCCTGCAGCGCCTTCGGCGGCTTGCGCGCCTGCTGGACCGCCTGCACAACAACGGCCACTTCCCGGCCTTCTCCCGGCTGTTCCTGGCAACGCCCCAGCCCTTCCAGCGCCTCTGGGCATTTCTGCTTTTTCTGGAGGCCCGGGAGGCCGCCGCGGGCCACAACCTGACCCTGGACCGCCTCACTGCCCAGCACCTTGCCGCGCCCCTGCTGGACTTTGCCCTGGACCACCTGCACCTGGACCCCAAAACCACCGCCCAGGCCCTGAACCAAGATCTGGGCACCACCCGAGGCCGCGCCACCCCCCCGCGCCTCAAGACCCCAAAGCCCCCAAGACAGTCTCGCCGCCAAGGGCCACACTCGAATTCATAGCCGCGCACGAAATAAGCGGACCCGGCACTCATGCAAGGTGCCCATAACCTAGCCGCGCACGAAGTAAGCGGATCCGTCCGTCAGATCGCCCAAACCGGTATGGCATTGTCCGTGGGGCTCAGAGGCAGCGGCTTCGGGGCCAGGCACAATACCGCCCCCGGGCCAACCGGCAGGTCGCGCTTTCGAAGCCAGTCAATGTGTTTGAGGTCCCTGGGGGACGGGGATGCGGTGCGCTTGATCTCCACCGGCAGCAACTGGCCGTCCTGGAACAGCAGCAGGTCCACCTCGTGGCCGTCGCGGTCCCGGTAGTAGTGCAACTGTGGTCTGCGACCGTTGTGAAGGTGGCTTTTCAGGATCTCGGCCACGACCCAGGTCTCCAAAATGGCCCCGGACATGGCGCCCATGGCCAGCACCTCGGGGGAACTCCAGCCGGTCAACCAGCAGCACAGCCCGGTATCCAGGAAGTAGAGCTTGGGGGTCTTGATGATTCGGCTGTGCAGGTTCGTGGACCAGGGCTCCAGCAGGTACACCAACCCGGAGGTCACCAGCATGGACAGCCAGGCCTTCGCGGTGTTGGTGCTGAGGCTGCAGTCCCGGGCCAGCTCGGAGAGGTTCAATACCTGCCCGGTTCTGGCAGCAGCTGCCCGAAGGAAGGTCAAGAAGGCAGTCTCGTCTCCAACCCGGGCCAGGTCCCGCAGGTCCCGCTCCAGGTAGGTGCGCACATAGGAGGCCTGGAACATGGCCCAGTCAACCTCTGGCCGCAGGGCAACCCCCGGCATCGAGCCCCGCCAGATGAGCGCATACAGCGCCGCCGGATCCAACGCCGCCCCCTTGACGGTTCTGGGACATTGGGCCGGATGCTCAAAGGGCACAACCTCTGTGGCCTTTCCCAGCGCCTCTCGCCTGGACAGGCCCAGGAGGTCCAACACAGCCACCCTGCCCGCAAGGCTCTCCGATACGCCTTGCATCAGGTGGAACTGCTGGGAACCCGTCAGCCAGAACATCCCGGCGGCCACCTTGCCTGTGGTGCTGCGCTCATCAATGGCCATCTTCAGGTAGGGCAGCAACCCCGGAGCGTACTGGATCTCATCCACCAGGACCGGCGCCGGGTGGCGATTCAGAAACAGGGCTGGGTCCGTCAGGGCCAACTGCCGCTCTCCGGGGTCGTCCAGGGTGACGTACTCCCGACCGGCCCCCGCCGCCAACCGCAGCAGCGTGGTCTTCCCCACCTGCCGGGCCCCCGTAACCAGCAGCGCCGGAAACGCCTTGCTGGCCTGCTTCAAGTACCGCTCCAAGGTCCGCCGAACAGTCCCACTCATGGCCACCTCCACTCAGGCGGCCATTCTGCAACAACCCTGGCAGATTTGCAATGGGACTGCAAATGTGCGGACTTTGTGCGCAGGCGCTGCCAGTCTCCCATTCCAAGCGCCAAGCCCTGCTGCACCTTGCCAAGGAGTTGGCCTCGGGGCGGTGAGGCGGGTAGGGGGGCGACCCGACCTCAGCACTTCGCACGCCAACCCCAACACGCCAACCCCAACACCCCGACACCAGCCACCCAAGCCCGCTCCCTGACGGTCGCGGTTCGGACGGCCGGACCCGACATCGTTGGCCCTCCGAAGGGAGCGCGGAGGAGCCCCCATTCGGGCTAACGCCAGGTTGGGGGTGTCCGGAGAGCGAGCGACCGCAGGAGGGCCCTCGGGACCGGATCCGCTTACTGCGTGCGCGGCTTGGACGGGCAAACGGATCCGCTTACTGCGTGCGCGGCTTGGACGGGCAACCGGATCCGCTTACTGCGTGCGCGGCTTGGACGGGCAAACGGATCCGCTTACTGCGTGCGCGGCTTGGACGGGCAACCGGATCCGCTTACTGCGTGCGC
>CAIXZC010000469.1 GCA_903923815.1 uncultured Myxococcales bacterium | reverse complement strand
GTCCCCGGGCATCCCCGGGGACGGTCCTAATCTCCTCTCGTTTTCGGGGATGGTCCTGATTTCCCTCCAACACACCCAAGTCCCCGGTTCCTCCCCCGTCCCCTTTCATGCTACAAGGCTCCCATGACTACCCAAACCACCACCCTGTCTTCCATCGGCAACCTTGACCGCCGGATCCGCAAACACGTCCACGGCCCCGTCCACAGGTGGTTCTGCCCCTGCGCCCCGGGCCTGGAGGAGGTGCTGGCGGCAGAGTTGCAGGCCTTGCGAGAAGGCTCTGAGGCCCCGTCGGAAGGGAAGGGCCTCCCGGCGTCCACGCTCACCGACCTGTCGCTGATCCCCGGCGGCGTGTCCTTCAGCGCCAAGCTGCAGGATGCCTACCTTGCCAACCTCACCCTTCGCAGCGCCAACCGCGTCCTGCTGCGGGTACTTTACGGCGCCCCCGCTGGCGCCCCCGAGGCCGTGTTCGCCCTGGCCGCCGGCGTCCCCTGGGAGCTGTTCCTGGCCCCCCACCTGCCGCTGGTCTTCCAGGTCAGCGCCCGGGCCTCGCGGATCAAGGGCGACGCCCTGCTGCTGCGCCCCTTCCAGGAGGGTCTGGCCCGCCGCTTCCAGGAAGTCGGCCTGACACCCCCGCCCACCATCACCCGCCTCTCCGACGCCGACGCCGGCGGGGTCCAACGCTTCATGCTGCGCCTGGAATCCAACCGCCTCACCGTGTCCCTGGACTCCAGCGGCGAGCACCTCCACCGCCGCGGCTATCGCCTCCAGCCCGGGGCCGCCCCCCTGCGCGAGACCCTGGCTGCCGGCCTGCTCCTGTGGGCCGGCTACGACGGCAGCCGCCCCCTGGTGGACCCCATGTGTGGCTCGGGCACCGTCTCCATCGAGGCCGCCTCCATCGCCACCCGCACCGCCCCCGCGCTGCGCCGCCCCTTCCTGTTCCAGGCCTGGCCTTCCTACCGCGAGGCCACCTTCAGCCACCTCGCCCGGACCCTGGGCACCCGCCCCGAGGCCCCCAGCGCCCCCCCGGCCATCTTCGCCTCCGACATCTCCCCCCAGGCGGTCAGCGCCGCCAAGCGCAACGCCGCCAACGCCGGCCTCTCCGCCGCCCTGACCGTCAGCACCCGGGATTTCTTCACGCTTGCGCCCCCCCCCGGCCCCCCCGGCCTGGTATTTCTCAATCCTCCCTACGGTCTGCGCCTTGGTTCCCAGGCCCCCGCCCCCGACGGCGGCTCCCCCGAGGCCCCCGACGCCACCCCCGCCCAGCCCCTCGCCCCCGGCCCCTTCTACGAAGCCCTGGGCGCGCGCCTCGCCAGCACCTGGGCCGGCTGGAAGTACCTGGTCCTGGTCCCCGAGGACCGCATCGTGGACGCCTTTGCCCGGGGCCTGGGCGCCGCCCCCTCGCGCGTCCTGACCATCCCCCACGGCGGCCTGCGCATCCGCGTCGTCAGCAACACCTGAGGCCCATAGGAAAACCCTTGCCAAGCCCCGCGCCCCCGTTGCAGAATCCCGCCCATGAAACTGGCCGGTAGAAACCAGCGCTGGTTCGCCTATGGCAAGGGGCTTCGCTCCACCATGCGCTTCGGCTCCACCGGCATCGAGCTGGCCCTCTCCGTGGGGCTTGGGTACCTGCTGGGTGACTACCTTGATGGCAAGGCGGGCACCCGACCCTGGCTGATGCTGGCGGGGGTGCTGCTGGGCACCGTGGCTGGCTTTTTGAACCTCTGGCGAGCCATGAAAGCCGCCCAGGGGCCCGAGGAGAAGGGCGAATGATGGCTTTTGTGCTGTACACCATCGGGCTTCAGGCGCTGGTCGCCGGGCTGGTGGCGGGCGTTGCCCTGGTGGGCGACTTTCCCGGGTTGGCGACGGGCTTCTGCGGGGGCATGGCGGTGGCCACCCTGGAGGTGGTCCTGCTGGCCCTGACGGCCCGGGTGCTGACGAAGTGGAGTGGTCGGGCTGGGGCTGTGCTGCTGCCCCTCAGCCTGCTGAAGTTTGCCCTGCTTGGGTTGGTCATTTGGGCCCTGATGGTGCCCCTTCACCTGGCCCTGGTGCCTCTGGTGTCGGGCTTCTCGGCGGGGCTGTTGATCATCGTGCTGTACCAAGTGTTCAGGAAGGCGACCGTGGGGAAAGATGAGCAAGCGGAATAAATACATCCTGATCACCCTGGTGGTGGTGCTGCTGGGCTTCCTGTCCACCCGCGTGGAGGACAGACACCTGCCCCTGCCCAGCCACGGCCAGCCCTGGCCCACAGAGGATCACTGGAACCTGGTGCAGCAGCTCTTCCCCGGGCTGGTCCACAACGCCATGCAGTTGCTGGCGCCGCACCACACCTGGATCGAGCACAAGGCCCCCACTCAGATCGGCCACGTCTTCACGGCCCTCCTGGTGGTGCTGTTGCTGCTGGCCGGTGCCTCCGTGGTGTTCCTGCGTATGCGCGCCCGCCCCCCCGTGGTGCCCGACGAGAAGATGGGCGTCTTTGGGCTCTTTGAGATGATGGCCGAGACCGTCCTGTCCTTCATGGCGGGCCTCATGGACCAGAAGCGCGCCCACTACTTCTTTCCCCTCATCGCGGCCTTTGCCTTCTTCATCCTGGCCTGCAACCTTTTGGGCATGATCCCCGGTATGCTGCCCCCCACGGCGGTGCTGAACACGACCATCGGCCTGGGCCTCATCGTGTTCTTCGTGACCCACTACTATGGCGTCAAGACCCACGGGCTTGCCTACTTCAAAGAGTTCTTCGGCCCCATCCAAAAGTGGTACGCCCTGCCCCTCATGATCCTCATGTTCTTCATTGAGCTCATCAGCCATCTGGTGCGCCCCGTCTCCCTGGGCGTCCGTCTCATGGGCAACATGATGGGCGACCACAAGGTGACCGCCATCTTCCTGGGCTTCGGCGTCCTCTTCGTGCCCCTTCCGATGATGTTTCTGGGCCTGCTGGTGGCTTTTGTGCAGACCCTGGTTTTCTGTTTGCTGAGTGTGGTGTATATTGCGCTGGCCACGGAGGAGTCCCATGGCCACGAGTCCCCAAAGGAGGAATGAAATGCTCGCTTTCGTCAAGACCGCGTTCGGATCGCTTGTGCTGCTTGTGGTCAGCGCCGTGCTGCTGCCCGCCATCGCCCTGGCTGAGGAAGCCGCCGCCGCCGCGACTGCCGCCGGCACCGCCGATCCCACCAACGGTTACCTCGCCATCGGTGCGGGTCTCGCCATCGGCCTGGCCGCCCTCGGTGGTGGCATTGGTCAGGGTCTCGCAGGGGCCGGTGCCCTCTCCGGCATCGCCAGGAATCCGGGCGCCAAGAACGCCATCCTGCCCCCCATGATTCTGGCCCTGGCTCTGGTGGAATCCCTGGTCATCTACGCGCTCATCATCGCCTTCGTGCTTTCCGGCAAGATCAGCGTCTGAGCGCCCTCCAGGGGCTTTTCACCACCACTGAAATCCTGCAACGAATTGGAGTAATCCGATGTCCGATCTTCATCTGATCCTGCCCGACGGCAGCGAGAGAGTGATGCCCGCCGGTTCCACCGGTCTGGACCTGGCCAACAGCATCTCCGGCGGTCTGGCCCGCGCGGCCACCGCGTTGGACCTGGACGGCACCGTGCTGGACCTGACGCGCCCCATTCCCCACGACGGCAAGGTCAAGATCCTGACCTTCGACAGCCCCGAGGGCAGGGACGTGTTCCGCCACTCCAGCGCCCACCTGCTGGCCCAGGCCGTCATGCAGCTCTTCCCGGACTCCAAGCCCACCATCGGCCCCTCCGTGGAGGAGGGCTTCTACTATGACTTCGACGCCGTCCCCTTCACCGAAGAGAACCTGGAGGCCATGGACAAGCGCATGCAGGAACTGGTCGCCCAGGACCTGCCCATCCAGCGCCTCGAGCTGTCCAAAGAAGAGGCCTTGAAGCTCTTCGCGGACAACCCCTACAAGGTCGAGATGATCAACGACCTCCCCGAGGGCACCATCACGGCCTATCGCCAGGGCGACTTCGTGGATCTGTGCCGCGGCCCCCATCTGCCCAACACCGGCCGCATCAAGGCCGTCAAGGTGCTCAAGGTTGCCGGCGCCTACTGGCGCGGCGACGCCCAGAACAAGCAGCTTCAGCGCGTCTACGCCATCAGCTTCCCCGACAAGAAGCTGCTGAAGGCCTACCTGGAAATGCTGGAGGAGGCCAAGAAGCGCGACCACCGCCGCATCGGCAAGGAACTCGAGCTCTTCTCCTTCCAGGACGTGGGCCCCGGCTTCCCCTTCTGGCATCCCAACGGGATGGTCCTCAAGGAAAGCGTCGTCACCTACTGGCGTGAAGTCCACCGCCGCTACGGCTACAGCGAGATCGCCACGCCCCCCATCCTGGACGTTAGCCTCTGGCATCGCAGCGGCCACTGGGACCACTACAAGCAGAACATGTACTTCACCGACATCGACGAGCGCCCCTTCGCCGTCAAGCCCATGAACTGCCCGGGCGGCCTCATGGTCTTCAAGTCCAAGCGCCACTCCTACCGGGACCTGCCCCTGCGCCTGGCCGAGCTTGGGCTGGTGCACCGCCACGAGATGTCCGGCGTGCTGCACGGCCTGTTCCGCGTGCGCTCCTTCACCCAGGACGACGCCCACATCTACTGCACCGAGGACCAGCTCTTCGACGAGATCATCGGCGTCATCAAGCTGCTCAAGGAGATCTACACGACCTTCGGGTTCGCCGAGATTCGCGTCGAGCTCTCCACCCGCCCCGCCAAGCGCATCGGCAGCGACGAGATCTGGGACAAGGCTGAAGGCGCCCTCGAGCGCGCCCTCAAGAGCCAGGAGATGGTCTACGAGCTGAACCCCGGCGACGGCGCCTTCTACGGCCCCAAGATTGACTTCCACATCCGCGACTGCATGGGCCGCTCGTGGCAGTGCGGCACCGTCCAGGTGGACTTCGCCATGCCCTCCGAAGAGCGCTTCAACGCGGTCTACGAGGGTGCCGATGGCCAGAAGCACCACCCCGTCATGATCCACCGCGCCATCCTGGGTAGCCTGGAGCGCTTCATCGGCATCCTGCTGGAGAACACCGCCGGCAAGCTGCCCCTGTGGCTGTCCCCCCGGCAGGTCCGCGTCATTCCCCTGAACGACGCCCTGCTGCCCTACGCCGAGGAGGTCTGCACGACCCTCTGGGATGCGGGCATCCGGGTGGAGGTCGACCGCGCCAGCGAGACCGTCAGCAAGAAGGTCCGGGACGCGCAGCTTGACCGCGTGAATTACCAGATAGTGGTGGGGCCCCGGGAGGCGGAAGAGGGCAGCGTGTCCATCCGTACCCGCGGCAACCGCCAGCTTGGCACCATGAAACTGGCCGACTTCGTGGCCTTCTGCCGCGACGAGATCACCACCCGAAGGAGCACTGGAGAGTGATGCCCAACCCCCTCGCCTCCGCCACCACCCGAACTCCCCTCTCACCCCTGCGTAAGCGCCTCGACGAGTGGCTGGACAGCCGCATGGGCAACGCCCTCTTCGTGGGGGCGGACCTGCCCGACGTGGCGGCCGAACTGGTGTCCCGGGGCATCCCCGTGATGGTGGTGGAGACCAGCGCCTCCAAGCTGGAGCGTTTCATGGCCGAGTGCCGGCGCCTGGGCATAGACAAGCGCGTCAGCATTGACCTGCGCCCCTACGCCACCATCGCCTTGGAGATGTCCTCCTTCAACGTCATCGTGGCCTGGGAGGGCGTCCCCGCGGGCATGACCGCGCTGGAGTTCTTCAAGAAGACCCGCCGCGAGCTGAAGGCCGGCTGCAAGCTGTACCTGCGCGTGGCCGTGCGGCCCCCCGAGCCGGCGCTGCTGGGGAAGCTGCGGCAGCAACCCCTGGCGGCCAGGCTGTTGGCCGGGGCGCGGCAGATGGCCCAGCGGCTGCCCCTCAAGGACCTGGGCGAGCGCCTGCCCTTGAAGGCCCTGTGGGACCTGCCGACGTTTGAGTACCTGAAGGCCGAGGGTGGGAAGCACCTGAAGGTCGAGCGCGTGGAGTGGGGCAGCTTCATGGCGCCCCTGCTGGCCAAGGTCGAGGCCGGGCCCCTGTCGGCCCTGGTGTCGCCCCTGGTGGAGTTTGGCAATCGCTTTGACGGGCAGTTGCGCCGCGAGGCCCTCAGCCCCGAGGTCCTCATCGAGGCCTCCAAGACCCTGGACCTGGGCAAGGTCTTCCTCACCGGCTCAAGATTCGACCCCGAAGCCTGAAACCCTCAAATCCGAACCCCGACCGCAAGGGAGGGGGCCGTCCGTCCGAACCCCGACCGCAAGGGAGGGGGCCGTCCGTCCGAACCCCGACCGCAAGGGAGGGGG
>CAIXZC010000468.1 GCA_903923815.1 uncultured Myxococcales bacterium | reverse complement strand
TGCCGCACCTGGGCCGCCACCACCCGCATCACCGCCAGGTCCTCCTCCACGCGGCGCCGAATGCCGGGCCGCCGGATCTTCAGGGCCACCTCCCGGCCGTCCTTGAGCACCGCCCGGTGAACCTGCGCGATGGACGCCGCCGCCAGGGGCATTTCGTCGAACTCTGAGAACGCCTCTGCGATGGGCATGCCCAGGTTCTTTTCCAGGCGTTCCTTCAGGCGCGAGAAGGGCACGGGGGGCACGCAGTCCTGCAGCAGGGCCAGCTCATCCGTGATCTGCCTGGGCATGAGATCCGGCCGCCCCGCCAGCATCTGCCCGAACTTGATGAAGGTGGGTCCCAGCTCCTCAAACGTCAGCCGCAGCCGGCGGCCCAAGGACTCCCGCGCCCGGTCCCGGTCCCGAAAGCGCGCCGAGAACAGCGCCAGGCCCCGCAGCCCCAGGCGGGCGGACAGGTCCCCAAAGCCGTGCCTGGCCAGGATCAGCAGGATCTGCCGAAAGCGGCGGTTGCGGCGGTACTCCAGGGGCAGGCGCAGCAGCGAGTAGACGCTCCTCATGGGCGGCCCCCTCCCATCAGGCGCTCCACCGCGCTGGTCAGGTAGCGGCCCAGCAGCTCCCGCTGGGGTCGCCCCGTCTCCTCGCACTCACGCAGGCGGTCCAGGATTTGGGCCTTCAGGGGGGCGCGCTGGTCCTCGGGCAGGCCACTCTTGGCCAGCAGCTCGTCCAGCATGGACTCCGGGTTGGAGGCCAGCAGGGCCTTGCCAATGGCCGAGGCCAGGGCTGTCACGGCGGCCGTTCTCACCAGGCTTCGCATGCTCACCTCCGGACCTGCGGGACCAGCAAAGGAGGTTGGCACAAAGGCGCAGCCCAAGCAAGCCCAGCGCCAGCAGGCAGACCCAGGGTTGGGGGGGGCCGGGGGGGACCCGGGCCTGCTGGAGGCAGCACCCGCCCCCCGCGCCCCCGCCGCCATCCAAGCGGCCCTGCTTGCCGCCGGCTTCACCAGCGTCTTTTGGCCCTTCGTACCCGTCATCTTCAGGCCCGGCGGCTGAGTCCTGGCTGCCTCCGTCCAAGGCGTCCGACTCCTGGCTTGCCTCGTCACTGGGCTGCACGTCCGGCCCCGTGTCGCAGGCAGCGGCGGGGGTGCAAAAACGTCCAGGGGGACCCACCAAAGGGCTGGCCTCCAGGCAGCAGGCGTCGGGGAACCAGGGCAGGCAGTCCCCGGGCACGGCGCAGGGCAGGGTGCAGAAGGGCGCAAGCCCGGGCAGAGCCAGGCAGGCCGTGGCGCCGGTGTTGGGGTTGCAAAAGGTAGCGCTGGGGCCCACCGCCTGGCAGGGGCTGGCGGGCTGACCCTCCAGGTCCGCCCGGGGCTGGACGCCGCAGGGGCCGGGCCGGGCTTCCGTGCGTACCTCCAGCACATAGAGCCCGGGGTGGCCCAGACCTTCGGCGTTGGTGAAGGTGTCCACCGCCAGCAGCCAGTCCCCGCAGTCCAGGGGCAGGTCCAGCAGGCGGTCATCCCGGGCCACGCAGTCCAGGCTGCTGCGCCCCCGGTAGAGGGCCAGGTCCAGGTCCGCCGAGGCGTCATCCTGCACCGTGGCCACCAGCCGCGCAGGGTGGGTCAGGGTCAGGTGGTACAGGTCCTCGGGCCCCAGGGTGTGCTTGGTGGGGGCCGCCCCGCAGAAGTCCAATACCTGGCTTTGGGAGCGCCGGGTGTCCCCCAGGGCCGTAAACGGCAAGGCATCGATCTCAATGGGAAAATCCATGGTGCCCGTGGGCTTTGCACAGGTTTCCAACAGGCCGTCCCGCCGGATGGGCTGGTACCCTTCGACGGCGGCCC
>CAIXZC010000467.1 GCA_903923815.1 uncultured Myxococcales bacterium | reverse complement strand
GTGTGGGGCCGAGGCACCAACCGGATCATCGACGAGTGTCTGCGGCATGGAATCGAAGCCCCGACCTTCGAAGGGCCTGGCGGCACGGTCATTGTGACATTCCGTGCGCAGATCACTCCGGCACCAAGAAGGCACCAAGAGGGCCTCAAGTCGGCACTAAGTGGACCCCAAGCCGGGACCAAGTGCAGGTTCTTGAGGCCGCCCTTTATGAACGATCACTGTCAAGCGCCAGTAATTCTGGCCCCCTCCGCGCCACTAAAACTGGCCCCCTCCTTTGGGTCAGCAGTTGAGGCCTGAGCCAGCCCTTCCCCGGGGGCTTCGAAGCCCCGGGGGAAGGTGCCGCGCCTACTTTGGCGTGGTCGGCTCCGGCGGTTTCCAAAGTCCGGACTTGCGCTTCTCTCTCATCCGGTAGCTCTCACCCTGGATGGTCACCGCGTAGCTGTGGTGCAGCAGGCGGTCCAGCATGGCGGCTGCCATCATCTCGTCCCCGAAGACGGTGCCCCACTGGGTCACGGGCTGGTTGGTCGTGATCATCGTTGAGGTCCGTTCGTAGCGCCTCACCACGAGCTGGAAGAGCAGGTGCGAAGCCTTCTTGTCGAAGGGCAGGTAGCCCAGCTCGTCAATGATCAGCAGCTTGGGCTTGGCGTAGTGGGCCAGCTTGTCAGGCAGGCGGCCCTCGCTCTGGGCCCGGTCCAGGGCGGCCAGCAGCTCCGTCGCAGTCACAAAGAGGACGGTGTACCCGGCCTGGATCACGGCCCGCCCCAGGGCAATGGCCAGGTGGGTCTTGCCCACCCCGGGAGGACCAAAGAGCAGCACATTGTGGCCGTTGGCTACGAAGCGGCCCGTGGACAGCTCCCGCATCAGGCCTTGGTCAATGGACGGCTGGGCCGAGTAGTCGAAGCCGTCCAGGGTCTTGATGACTGGGAAGTGGGCTATCTGGATGCCCATGCGCACCCGGCGGTCCAGTTTGGACTCGGCCTCCGTGCGAAAGGCCAGGTCCAGCAGGTCCAGGTAGGTCATCTGGCCCCTGGTGGCCTCGTCCAGCAGGTTGTCCAAACGGGCAGCCACTGCCCCAAGGCGCAGGCGCTTGCAGTGCTCCAGCACACGCTGGTGGACAAGCTCGCTCATGCCTCACCTCCCACTACCCGGGCGTAGTCTTCCAGGCTGCGACCGAAGTGCACCAGCGTGCTTTCCACCGGGACGGCCTCTGCTGCCCCCAGGCGTAGCAGGCCCTTGAAGTGTCTTGGGTCCGTGACCCACTGGAAGGGGACTGTGCCAGCAAGATGCCGGGCCACCTCCTTGACACCCTGGTAGACGACCACCTCTGTGGCAGTCCGCTCCACATCTACGGCGGTCCGGGCCAGCCGATGCGGCACGGAGTAACGCGCCGTGTCCAGGTCCACATAGCAGTCATTGGCCACCTGCCGGCGGAGCCGCTGGCTGGTCACCTGCAGACCGTGCTTCGGCAGGGGTGCCAGGGCAGCCTTCTCTGCCGCCTCGAAGCGGTCAATGGGCCGCTCGTGGGTGGTCCCGTGGATCCGCCGGTCGGCCCGCCACATCCAGCTCTGCAGGTGCTGCTCAAGATGTGCCATGGACTCAAAGGACCGGCCCGCGATGGCGTTGCGCTTCACATACTTGACCCCGGACTCTACCTTGCCCTTGGTCTGGGCCCGGTAGGGTCGGCAGGCCCACACCGCCAGACCCCGGTCCTTGCAGAAGGCCTCGAAGGCTGGGTGTACCCTGACCACGCCGCCGCAGTGCTCCAGGATCAGTGCCTTGGCGTTGTCCACCACCACGCAGGCCACCAGGCCGCCGAAGTACAGCAGCGCCTCCTCAAGGCCTATCTTCCACTCGTCTTGGCGCTGCGACAGCCCAGACCGCACGAAGGTCCGTCTGCTGTAACCCAGCGTCGCCACGAAGAAGTAGACCGTTTGGGTGACTCCGGCAATCCGCACCCGACGCTCTCCGAAGTCAATCTGAAGCTGCTGCCCAGGCTGGGTCTCGAAGCGGACGGTCGCCAACTCCTTGGCCAACTCCTCGGCCCTAAAGCCCTGCAGATACCGCTGAAGCGTCCGAAGGGGAACTTCAATGCCCTGCAACCCCAGCATCTCCCGCACAACCACACCGTTGCCGCCCGCTTCGCCCCGCCACAGGCCCTCCGCAACCTGCACCTCCGCAGGGCTCAGCGTCCGTGCATCTGGCCGCTCCTGCCAGCCGGCCGCTGCCCCCGCCAAGTACCGCCTCACCGTGGTCCGAGACAGCTCAACCCTCTTGGCTATCTGCTTCGAACCAAAACCCAGCCGGTGCAGCACCAGCACCTCTTCTACTACGCTCGTTTCCAGCATCGGCACCTCCTCGGTGCCGAGCATCCTAACCGCTATCTCCTCGTGCATCTTTCACCCCTCGTCGCCGGACCGACCAGGGGGGTCAGTTTTAGTGGCGCCAGGGGGTCAGTTTAAGTGGCGCCTGACAGCTGGGGCGGTGTAGTGTTCGCTGGTCGTTTTTGGCGCGGGGTGCGGGGTCATGCGGGAGCTGGAGTTTGATCAGGGCAGTCTGCTGCTGCGGCCTTCGGGGGCTGCGGAGACCTGGGGGCCTTTTTTGGACCTGGGCTTCGTGGCGGAC
>CAIXZC010000466.1 GCA_903923815.1 uncultured Myxococcales bacterium | reverse complement strand
TCGCAGGTCCAGTCGCCCTTGAGGTCCACCCGGCAGCAGGCGGACTTGCACTGGCCGTACTCGGGCCGGGTCTCCCAGCTTCTGTCAATTCGATAGCCCAGCCACTGATCGCGGCTCTTGAGGATGTCCAGTTCCATGTCCCGGTAGGCCAGCTTGGTGGCCGGAGCCCGGGCCGCCATGGGGGCGGTCATGAACACCGTGGGGTCCCCGGAGGTCAGGTCCACGGCGTGGTGCACCGGGAAATCGCTCATGTAGGCGCCCACCCGGACCAGCCAGTTGAGGATGGTCTGGGCCTCGCCGACCTGGTCCATGCCGCACTGGGTCTCAAGCTGCTTCCAGGGCTCGGGGATCTGGCCGTCCTCCCAGGCGTACAGCTTCTGCTTCTCTTCTTCCTTGTCCTTCTCCTGGATCCACTGCTCGACCATCTCCAGCCGACGCAGGTAGCCGTCCTGCTCCTTGCGGGACTGCTCCAGGGTCTGGCCGCTTTGCAGAATCAGGGAGGCCTGACTCTCAAGGGCCTTGTCCTTGGCCTCCAGTTCCTTCATGACCCGTGGCTCCAGTTCGGCCATGCCGGCGATCTGGAACTCCGAGGCCTGGACCCGCTGCTCCAGACGCTGCACCCGGTCCTCGGTGGAGTCCCCGCAGGCGACCAGCCCTAAAGACAGGCCCAGGGCGGCCAGCATCAGACTTCGACAGTGATTCATGTTCTTCATGTTGCGACACCTTTCGAATTCGGGCCGGATTCTAGTACCTGAACCGGGGGTCAATCAAGCTGAACCTGAAGCACCCGGGTGCCCAGGTGCCAGGGGCGCAGGGAGGACCACAGCAGTACACAGTCGGCAGCGCTGGCCTGTTCCGGCGGGAAGGTGCCCTGGCTGCGACTGTCCAGGGTCGCGCCGGCGCTGAGGTTGAGGGCCAGGACGAAGCGCCCCGTGGCGCCCGCGGGCAGGGCCACCGGTGCGGGAGACAGGGGGCCCGTCCTGTGAAGGCTGAAGAAGCGCCCCCCCAGGGTATAGACCAGCACCCGCAGGGGCTGTTGGAGTGGGCCCTCCAAGGCGAACTCTTGTACGCCCAGGGTCTCCCCCGCCACCGCGATCTCCTGGCCCCGGACCTGGATGGCCCCGGCCCCCGACAGGCTGCGCCCCAGAAAATCCCCCCCGGCCCCCCTTGCCAGCACGAGGCTGCCCGGCGGCACGGACTCCTTGGGATGGGTCACGCAGGCCAGCACCTCGCCGTCCAGGGCCAGGGGCCGCGACGCCTCTCCCCGGATGGTCACCAGATCCACCTGCAGCAGGGCCCAGGCCACCGGCACCAGGGCAAGCAGGCAGGGGATCCAGCGCCGAGTCATTTGCAGACCGTCACCTTGGTGTTCTTTGAGCAGGAGTAGTCGCCGCAGTCGGTGAAGCCGTTGCCGTCGTTGTCCACGCCGTCGCTGCAGGTGGCGTCGGAGCCCTCGCAGTAGGTCACCGCGGCGGCGGTGGTGCAGCTTCGGTCCTTGCAGTCGATGTAGCCGTTCCAGTCGTTGTCCACGCCGTCGGCGCAGGTCTCCGGGGTATCCTCGGGGCCCTGCACGGGGCTGCGGCACACGGTCACACCGGCGCCGCGGGAGCAGGAGTAGTCCAGGCAATCCACGAAGCCGTTGCCGTCGTTGTCGCAGCCGTCGCTGCAGGCGCTGTCGTCCGCCTCCGCGCCCTCCAGGCCGCAGCAGCCCAGGCCCTCACAGCTTGGGTCCTGGCAGTCCGTCAGGCCGTCGTCGTTGTTGTCCAGGCCGTCGGTGCAGCGCAGCATCTCGGTCCAGTCCGTGCAGGTCAGACACTCGGAGGTCTGCCAGATGGAGGGTCCGGGGTCCTCCCGGTCGCAGGCCCCAAGGGCCACCACCAGCAGGAACGCAAGTCGCGTTGAACGTGTCACGTCAGTCCTCGCAGGATTCCTGGGGCTCGGTCGCCTCCCGGTTCTTCTGCTCCACGGCCTTCACCATCATCCTGATGTAGCTGGCGGCGGAGCCCAACGAGAAGACCAGCGACACCACCAGGAAGAACAAGCCCAGCAGGTGGAAGTCCAGGGTGTCGGCGCCGGGGAGGAGGGGCAGCGGATAGGTGTAGTGGATGATCAGGCAGCCGATGCCGAACAACTGGAAGGCGGTCTTCCACTTGCCCGCGTTGATGACGTTGATGGTCAGGCCCTCGGCCATGGCCAGGGCCCGCAGGCCGTTGATGGACAGCTCCCTAAGGAGGATGAGGATGACGATCCAGGAGGGCACCCGGCCAAGCTCCACCAGGCCCACCAAGGCGGCCATGACGATGAGCTTGTCCGCCAGGGGGTCCAGGAACTTGCCGAACATGGTGACCAGCTTGGCGCGCCGGGCCAGGTAGCCGTCGAAGAAGTCCGTGATGGCCGCCAGGGAGAACAGCAGGAAGGCCCACCAGCAGTAGGTCTTGCTCTCTTCCAGGGTGGCCGCCACCGAGTCCTCGGGGTTGCCCGGGTAGAACTCGGACAGGTAGATGAGCCACAGCACGAATGGGATCATGAACACGCGGAACATGGTCAGGACGTTGGGAAGATTCCAGATGTTCCTGAAGATCCCCCGCTGAATCTTAGCCATTGCATCCCCCAACTCAGAAGCTGGCAGCCTAACCCCGGAGCGGCATTCTTTCAACGAGGATTTTGGGCGCCCCTCAGGCCCCCGGTTCCACCGCCAGCCCCAGCTTCTGCCTCAGACGCCCATAGGCCCCCGAGAGGCTATAGGCGGCCAGGTCCGCCAGCAGCGCCTGGTTGGCCAGTCGCGAGACCCCCACGGAGCGCCTCTCCAGCATCTGGGCGGCCACCGGGAAGTCGTTGCACAGCACCAGGCCGGCCCGACAGGAGCTGCGCTCCACGGCCTCCAACCAGCGGGACAGGTTCAGGTCCGCACCCCGCCTTCGGGAGGCCGCCACGTTGTCCCTCAGTTCATCCAACACCGGACCCAGCAGCACCCCCGTCAGGGCCTTGCGCAGGGCGCCGTTGGCGGAGGCATCCCCCGGGGGCTCGGGCAGGCTGGGGTCCAACACCTTCAGGGCGTTCAGCAGCAGGTTGCGCTGGCCATCCCGGTCCAGCAGCCCCGCAAAACCGCTCTCGGGCCGCAGCAGCGCCAGATTCCGGGCCACCTCGAAGCGCAGTTCCTTGCCCTTGCCACCCTCCAGCAGGCTGTCGTCAGCGGCCAGGGCCGGGGGCCACACGGGCAGCTTCTCCAGGCCCACGCCGGTCTTGGATCGGTAGATCTGGGGCACGGCCACCCCGAACAGCTTGGAGACCACGGCGGTCATGGTGACCAGGCCCTTGGCCTCCGCCTCCCCCAGGGGCGCAGCGCCGCCCAGGGTCTGGTGCCCGGGGAGGGGCAGCACGGCGATGGCCCGCTCGAAGAGGGTCTTCATGATGCGGGCCAGTTCGTCCTGATCCAGCTCGGGGAAGACGTGTTCGGTCCACAGGGCCGTCGTGAAAGCAAAGGGCTTGAGCCGCAGACCGGCGCTCTGCAGCTTGGCATAGAAGGCCTTCTCCTTCTCGCTGGCCGCCTCCAGGTGCACCAGGATGCCCGCCACCAGCCAGGCCCGGTCGAAGTCCTTGGTCAGGAAGGACAGGCGCCGCAGCTCCCGCAGGTGGGGGATGGACAGGGGCTCGGTCCCCAGCACCCGGACGATGGAGTCCACCGCCCGGGGCAGCTCCCCCGCCGCCTCGTAGATGCCCGCCAGTCGGCTGAGGGTGTCCGTATCCGCCCCCCCCAACTCCACGACTTTTTCAAGCTGGACCCGGGCCAGGGGCGAATCCCCCAGCCGGTCCTGGGCCACCAGCGCCAGATTGGCGTGGAGCCTACGCAGCAGCCTGGGCGGCGCGCCTCGCTCCGTCTGGATGGCGATCATTCTCTGATAAAGGTCCCGTTGGGCCTCGCTGTCCCCCCGGTCCACCGCCAGCTTCTCCAGGCGGGCGAAGACCTCCGCCCGATCCGGGTCCAGCTCCAGGGCCCGCTGCAGGTGACGCTGGGCTTCATCAAGGCGCCCCAGGTAGTCGGCCAGCACCAGCCCCACGCTGAAGGCCGCGGCAGCAGCCGCCTTGGGATCCTCTTCCAGCTCCTCCACCTTGGAGAGGGCCACCACCGCCTTCTCGTGCTCGCCCAGCTTGAGGCAGATCTCCCCGATGCGGGGCCACAGGCGTTTCAGGCCCGGGCGCAGCTCCGCCGCCGCCTCCAGGGCCCCCAGTTCGTCAATTATCCAATCGTCCCCGGGCAGGCTGGCCAGCAGCTCCGCCTTGTGCACGTAAAGCTCCAGGCGCAGGTCCGGGTCGGTCTCCGACTCCAAAAGCTTCTCAATGCAGGCCAGGGCCCCCTGGGTGTCGCCATCCTTCTGGCGCGCATCCATCAGCCGAAGCAGCAGCTCCCGGTCCTGGGGCGCCGCCGCCAGCATGGCCTCCATGTCCGCCCGCCCAGGCCCCGAAGAGGCCAGCCGCCGGGACACTTCATCAAGCTGGCTGGACAGGACCCGGCGCTCCTCACTGGTGAGGGCCGGAAGCTTGAGCAGCTCGGGCAGCAGGGTCGCCAGGGCCGCCCAGTCCTTCTCCAGATACAGCAGCCGCGCCAACCCCTTGCGAGCCTCCAGGTGGGACGGCTCCAGGGCCAGGGCTTCCCGATACCAGGCCAGGGCCGAGGTCCGGTCCATGATGCCCTCGAAGGCCCGGGCCCCCGCCAGCCTGTACTCCATGGGAGACACACAGTAGCCCCCGGGCTGGGGCTGGTGGACCATCTGGAACAAGGGGGCCGCCTTCTCGGGCTGCTGCTCCTTGGCATAGATGCAGGCCAGGGAGGACGCCGCCAGGGCGTTCTCCGGGTTGTGCTCCATCACGCGCTCCAGCACCTCCGCGGCACCCACCAGGTGTTCCAGACGGGTGGCCTTCAACATGCCCAGGCGCATTCCCAGGTCCTCCAGATGGTCCTCGGGGGCCACCCGGAAGGCTTCGTCCAGGATGTGCTCCAGACGCGGCCACTCGGAGCGGGTATCGAAGTAGGCCATCACGGCGGCCAGCCTGCCACCCATGGCGGGGTCCAGCTCCAGGGCCTCCAGGGCCAGGCGCTCGCCCAGATCCCCCAGGCCCATCTTGTCCAGGGCCACCTCGATCATGCGTCCCAGCACCTCCGCCTTGGCCTGCCCCTCCAGGGTGCCGGCCCGCTCCCGCAGGGCCTTGAGCAGTTGCTCCCAACGGCTGTGCTTGACACACAGGGTCTCCATCTCCTGCCAGACCTCCGCCGGGGCCCCCAGCTTGAGGGCCCGCCGATAGATGGACAGGGCCCAGTCCACTGAGTCCTCTTCGGCCGACCGCAGCCGCGCCAGCTCCAGCAGGGCCGCCAGCCGCTCATCCTGGGTGCCCATGGAGGCCAGCCGCTCCAAGGTCACGGCCAGCTCGTCCCAGCGCTCCAACTGCCGCAGCAGCTTGGCCAGAGCCGCCCCCAACTCCCGCTGTCCGGGGGCCAGGGCAAAGGCCGCCGCATAGAGCTCCGCGGCCTGGGCCGGGGCGCGATGATGCTCCGCCGCCAGCAGGCCCGCCTTGGCCAGGAACCCCGCCTTGGCCTTGGCATCCCCCGCCAGCAGGCCCGCCCGCCGGTAGAAGGCGAACAGCGCCTCCGGGTCCCCGCCCTCCGCCAGCAGCTCTTCCATCAGGTTCCAGGTCCCCAGGGCCTCCCCGGCCACCAGGGCTCCATCCAGCGTGGCGATGGCCGCCGCCAGGTTCCCCGAGCTGCGGTGCAATGCCGCCAGCCGCTCCAGCAGATCCCGCTTGCGGGCTGGGTCAGCCTCGGCCTTCAGTTCCGTCTCCAGGGCCTCCAGGGCCCGCTGGGGGTCCTCGCTCCCCGTCAGTCCACACAGGATGGCGCCCCGCAGTTCGCCCACGTCGTGGACCAGCGTGGCCAGCTTCTCCAGGGGCGGCAGGAGGCTGGGATCGCAGCCCCCGTCAGTGAAGATCCGGGCCGCCTCCCGGGCCGCCTCCCGCCCCTCCTCGCCCTCCCCTTGCAGCCGTGCCACATCCAGCAGGGCCTCCAGCACTATCGCCGGGTCCGCCGTCTTGCGGGCCAGCTCCAGGCGGGCCGCCACCAGGGTCCGGTTCCAGGGATCCTTGGAGATGGCCAGGGCCGCCAGGGCCAGCAACTCCTGCCCGGGACGCCCCGCCAGCCGCCCCAGGTCCAGGGCCTTGCCCAGCCACGCGACGGCCTCCTGGCCTTGCAGCCCCGGAGCCCGCTCCCGCAGGAAGTCGTACAACAGGGGTGCCCCCGCCTCAGTGGTCGTGGCCAGGGTGAAGGCCTCCTCCAGCAGGGCCAGATCGCTGGGCCGCTCCACCAGCATGCGCTGGACCACCGACAGGGCCGACAGGGGGTCCTTCAGGTGCTCCTGCATCAGCAGCTTGAGCTTGCCCAGCAGCTCCATCCGGCGCAGGGGCTCGGAGGTGCGCGGCACCCGGTCCAGCAGCAGCTCCACCAGCTCATCCTTGCGACCCGCCGCGTCCAGCAGCTCGGTCAGCAGACTGAAGGCAGCCTCATTCTCGGCGTCCGCGGTGTTCACCTCCCGCAGCAGGGCCAGCGCCCCCTCCCCATCGCCCAGGTAGCGCACCATGGCCTCCGCCGCGCGATACAGCAGGGCTGCCTTCTCCCGGGGGTTCCCCAGCAGGGCTGCACGCCGCCGCAGCAGGTCGGCGTACTCCTCATGGCGCCCCTCCCGCAGGGCGATGCGCTCCAGGTTCTCCAGGGCCTTCTGGTTCTTGGGATCCAGGGCCAGCAGGGCCGCCCAGGTCTCCGCCGCCCGCACCCGGTCGCAGAAATAGGCCGAGTGCAGCTCCCCCAGATCGGACAGGCTCTGCAGCCGCCGCGCCAGGGGCAGGGCCTCGGTGGAGGCCAGGGTCTGGAGGGTGGCCGCCAACTCCTTGAAGGCAAAGGTGGACTTGAGCAAAGCCAGCAGCCGCTCCGCCGCCTCCTGATCCAGGGGGTTGGCCTCCAGGCAGATGCCCAGCAGCTCAATGGCGCCCCGGGTGTCGGACAGGCGCTGCTCGCGGATCTGGGCCAGCTCCAGGGTCAGCGCCCGTCGGCGCCCCCCGTCCTGTTCCGAGGTCAGCATGCGCCCGATGAACCGGGCCGCCTCGTCCCACTGCCCCGCCGCCTTGGTCAGCTCCAGCACCCGGACCACGCTGTCCGGGCTGGGCATGATTCGGTGAAGGGCCTGCCAGCAGGTAAGCGCCCGGGCCGGGTCCTTCAGCTTCTCCTCTGCCACCTGAGCCGCCTCCCGAAGGAGGGCCAGGCGCTCGTCGCCGACGCGGTGTCCGGCCAGCTCCTGCAACAGATCGGACAGATGCAGGAAGTCCCCGGCCTGCCGGTAGTAATCCGCCAGCAGGTCGCCCGCCTCTCGATGTCCAGGGTTCCACTCCAGGTACTCCCGGTAGATATCCATGGCCTTGTCAGGCTGGGCCAGCTCCTTCATGTACAGGGCCGCCAGCTCCAGCCGGACGCGGTTGCGCTCCTCCGGGTTGGACAGCTCCGTGGCCAGGGAAGCCAGGGCCTCCGCCGCCCCCGCCGCATCGGACGCAGCCAGGGCCTTGGACACCCGCGCCAGTTGTTCCCGACGGGTCCCCGCCGTGTAGTCCGCCATGAAGCCCCGCAGGCGCTCTGCCTCGGCCTCCAGGGTGCCGCCATATTCGGGCCCCAGGTTGCCCAGCATCTCCGACAGGGTGTCCCGCACCGCCATGGCCGACCCCGGCCTGCTGCTGGGCTGAAGCGCCAGGCACCGCAGCACCAGGGCGTCCAGGTCCCGGGGGAAGGGCAGCAGCAGCTCGGACAGGCTCTTGGGGTTGGACCGGTCAGGCAGCAACCCGCTGAAGGCCTTGTACATCATGACGCCCATGGAATAGAGGTCACCCTCCCGATCGCAGCGCCCCTCCAACAACAGCTCCGGTGGCGCGTAGGCCGGCGTGGCCAGCCGCTCGGGCATGCGCCCCTGCCCGCTACCACTGCTGGGGTCCGACAGCCGGGGCCGCCCCTGCCCATCAAACAACACGTTTCCGGGGTGCAGGGCCGCGTGCCGCCGCCCCGCTTGATGCAGAAAGTCCAGGGCCTCCAGGGCCGGAATGAACACCTCCAGGGCCTCCCTGACGCCCAGATGGCTGCGGGTCTCCAGGGTCTCCTGAAGGGAGCCACCGGGCATGTAGTCCTGGTGCAGGTGGAACTGCTGGTGCTCGCTGCTCCAGGCCCCCTCGCGCACGGGCACCAGCCCGGGATGGGGATGCCTGCCCGCCTCTGACCAGGCCCCCAGGACCCCCTCCGCAAAGGACCGGTCGGCCGCCAGATCGGGGTACACGACCTTCACCGCGCCGTCCTCAAGCCCATCCTCGCTGGTGGTCCGATACACGGCTCCCAGGGCTCCCCTGCCTATATAGCCCAGGTTGGTCATGCCACCTTCAAGCCGCGCTCCTTGGGGCAGCAGCCTGCTGCGACCTCCAAGGCGGGCGGCGGCCTCCGGGGAGGGCCGTCCCAGGGAGGCATGGGCCTCCAACCCCCGCCCCGTCAGCGCCTGGGCCCGGATGTCCTGGGGGCTCAGGGAGACCATCCGGTACAACCCCGACTGGTACAGCCCCGCCAGCACGTAGATGGCCCGGGTGTCCTCCGCTCCCATCAGCGCCATGTAGGGCTGCAGCCGCAGGGCCTTGTCCAACGCCTGGGCCAACAGCAGGGGCTCGTCCAGGGGTGCCGCGGTCTCCAACGAGAGGGGCACCGAGAAGGGCTCACGCGCCGGCCCCATGCAGCGATGGAAGCGCCCGATGAAGCGCTCCGTGCCCCCCGGCCCGCCCTGACTGGAGAACCAGCCCAGGGGATAGTCGGCCAGAAAATCCACGGCCCCATACAGCTTGCGCACCGACTCCTGCAGCTCCTCCGGGCTGTTCAACTCGGCCGCCTCTGCCGCCCCGCTGACGAACAGGTCACAGTCCTCCGCCAGGGCGTGCAGCAGCTTCAGGGCCTCGGTGGGCTTGCCCGCCTGCAGGAAGCGCCCCTTGAGGGCCTTGATGAAGGCCTGGGCGTCCTTGGTGGCGCCTAGCAACTCCTCCAGCACCTTGACCCAGTCCGCCACGCCGGCCCGCTCCAGGGTCGCCCGCAGCGCCCCATCTCCAGGCCCCAGGCCGCCGGGTCGCTGGTCCGCCAGCAGGATGGCCACCAGGAACCGCACCGCCGAGTCCACCGACGCGTACAGCCACGCCATCCGTTGCTGATTGTTGCGGCTCCTCTGGGCAGCCCTATAAGGAAAGGCCAATGGCTGGGGAAAACTGCTCTGGAAAAGGTGTTCCCTCTTCTTTGACTCCCTGTTCATGAAATACCCTTGGCTTTTTGGGAGATGAACGCCTCCAGGCACGGCTGATTCTGCCTGCGGCAAGGCCCCCCAACTGTGGCCAGCTTTCTGGACGGTGTCAAACTTTTCTGTTAGGCTCCCCGGAGCACCGGGAGGGCTAGGAATGAAGACAGTTTTTTACCATTTGATACTCCCCATTCTGATGCTGGGCCTGCTGGGCGGCTGTACGGGCGCTCAGGTGAAGGCGCCTGTGGTTCAGAACCCTGCGCTGCGCCTTCAGCAGAAGGCCGACGATGTCTCCAAGCTGCTGGGCGTCCCCGCCCTGGCCGGCCAGGTCACCGTCCCCAGCCTGCCGGGCAAGCTCTTCGCGTCCCTCCAGGAGGCCGTGGATGCGGCCCCCTCCGGCACCGAACTGGTCCTCTCCGGGGGCCGCTTCCAGGGCCCCGTGCTGATCAAGGACAAGACTCTCATCATCCGTGGCGAGGGCGCCCGCCGCTCCTTCGTCATCGGTCAGGGCACGGTGCTGACCCTGGCCAATGCCAACATAGAACTGCGTGATGTCGGCCTCCTGGCCAACGAGCGCTCCGCGGGCCTGCCCGTCCTGTCCATCACCGGCGGCGCCTCCCGCATTGAGGCCTGCATCGTGGCCGGCGGCGGTGGCCCCGGCATCCTCATCACCGGCCGCGGCTTCACCTCCCTGCTGCGCAACCACCTGCTGTCCAACCTGGGGGGCGGCCTGCTGCTCCAGGGCGGCCGCATCGACTCCGTGGCCAACGTGCTCAACCTCAACGGCGTGGCTGGCGTGGTCTTTGGCCCCACCTCCCCCGACGCCATCTCCCTGTTCCGCTCCCAGCACGACACCATCCTGGACAACTGGAAGGGCTCCCTGTGCCACTCCATGGTGCGCACCGGCCTCACCCCCCCCCAGGAGCTGTCCCGCCACATCTATATTGAGTACGCCTTCCTCAATCCCGACGGCCTGGACGACGTCTTCGGCCCCGGCGCCGCCAAGCTCCTCAGCGGCGACTCCGCCAACATCCTGGTCCCCGACGACAAGGCGGCCGCCGCCATCTTCGCCGACCCCGAGGCCTCCGACTACACCCCCCGCGCCCCCCTGCAGACCTCCGACAAGCTGGGCCTGGAGACGGGTGCCCTGCAAAGCGCCGACGCCTCCCGCACCCTCAACACCAAGACCAACGATGCCCTGGCCACGGGCCGCCTTGCCCTGGCCTACAACCTGGGCCGCTTCCTCCCCCGGGACCGCTTCCTGGAGGTCGCCGGCCAGGTGAAGGCCGCCCTGGACAAGGCTCTGGCCGCCCCCGACGCGGGTGCCAACGGGGTCCTGCGCCACAACGTCCTGGCCGTGGCCGTCACCGCGCCCCCCTCCTGGAACCTGCTGCCCGCCCTGGACCGCATGGCCCTCTCCTTCCACGAGCAGCACTCCGTCCAGGTGGTCCCCTTCGACCTCTTCGGCAAGGCCTCCCAGGCCTTCCGTCAGAAGATGACCGAGGTCCTGGAAGCCCAGACCGGCCTGTGGCCCTTCATCCCCGTGACGGGGCGCGACCTGGAGGCCAAGGTCATGCTCAGCGGCGACATCAACCAGGCCCCCGCCGTCAAGGAAGACGCCAGCCCCATCTCCGTGCGCGAGTCCGTCACCAACGGCTACATCCCCAAGCTTGAGAGCACCGTCAAGGTCTACCGTTCCCGGGTCCAGCAGAACGAGAAGAAGATCAAGACCATGAAGGCCAAGCTCTCCAACCCCCACATCTTCCCCCCCGGCCCCCCCAGCAAGCGCAAGCAACTGCTGGACGCCCAGCTTGAGGCCGCCGAGAAGGATCAGGCCGAGGCCCAGGAGACCCTGGACACCCTCCAGAAGGAACTGGACGCCGCCCCCGTGAACTACGTGGTCGAGCTCAAGGGCGAGGTCCGCCAGCGGGAGATCCGCGCGGGCTCCTGGCTGTCCGTGGTGACGGCCCCCTCGGGGGACATCCTCCTGGACCGTCAGGACAAGCTGAACCACGTGGACCGCTGGGTCGAGCTGGCCCCCCTGCCCGCCTTCAACTTCCCGGGCCTCCAGCAGACCCCGCCCACCCTGGCCGGCGACGAGATCTTCGCCGGTCGCATCGCCGTCACCCTGCTGTCCGGCGTCATCGAGCACGAACTGGGCCGCTTCACCGAGCTATTGGACAAGTGGGAGGCCGGGAAGGCCAACCTGGAGGAGATCTCCACCCTGGCCGATCTGCTGTACCTGCATGCCCTCAACTTCCGCGCCGCCACCCTGGCCCAGCCCCGCAAGACCCAGGTGGACCTGGCCCTGGCGGAGGGTTCGGATGGTCAGCCGGTGAAGCTCAAGCTGGCCTACGACGATGCCCGGGGCAAGGCTGAGGCGGGCGTGGTGATGGACCTGCAGTTGGCGCCCCCCAAGGCCAGCCTGGAAGAAGAGCGGGCCAGCCTGGAGGCCCTGTTTGGTGGGTACTGGAAGCTGCTGCCCCGGGCCGAGAAGGCCGCGGTGGTGGTGCTGGGCTCACCCCTCGAAGAGATCATCTACCTGCGGGGCCGCATGGAGGCCCGCGTCCAGGCCGTCACCCAGCGGCAGCAGCCCGAACAGCCCGCCCAGAACTGAACCCAAGCGCCTCGAATCCGTCAGCTCCGCCCGGGCCTCCGCACCAAAGGCCTGCGCCAGGACCTCTTGCATGTCGGGGGGCGGGGGGGCGCAAAACCGCATTTGATCCCCCGACACCGGGTGCGTGAAGGCCAGACTGGTGGCGTGCAGCAGGGGGCGCTGCTGGCGGGCCAGCAGGTCCCTCAGGGGCCGCGTGTTCACCCGCCCGAAGGCCAGCCCGCCGTAGTCCTCGTCGCAGGCCACGGGGAAGCCCAGGTCTGAAAGGTGGACGCGGATCTGGTGGGTGCGGCCGGTGTGCAGCCGGATGGCCAGCAGGGACAGCCCCGGCCCCCGGTGCAGGACCTTCCACTCCGTCAGGGCGCTGCGCCCCTCGCCGGTGCGGCTGGTATAGCGCTTGCGATCCCTGGGGTGGCGCTCGATGGGGGCGTCGCAGAAGCCCGCGTCGGCCTTGGGTACCCCAAGGCACAGGGCCAGATAGATCTTCTCCACCCGGCGCCCCAGGAAGTCCTGCTGAAGGGCCTCCTTGGCCTGGGCGTTGCGGGCCACCACCAGCAGGCCGCTGGTGCCCTTGTCCAGGCGGTGCACGATGCCCGGTCGCAGGTCCCCCACGCCGGGGGTCAGCCCCCAGCGGAAGACCAGGGCGTTCACCAAGGTCCCGCTGGCGTGTCCCCGCGCGGGGTGCACCACCATGCCCGGGGCCTTGTCCAGCACCGCCAGGCTTCCGTCCTCATACAGCACGTTCAGGGGCAGGTCCTCGGGGGCGGCGGTGGGCTCCAACAGGGGCGGGCTGGTGTACTGCACCAGGTCCCCGGTGGCCAGCCGCCGGGCGGTCTTCAGGCAGGGCACCCCGGCCAGGGCCACGAAGCCCCCCTCCACGGCGTGGGCAGCGGCGCTGCGGGACAGTCCGGGCACCAGCGCGGCCAGCAGGCTGTCCAGGCGTTGCCCGTCCAGTTCGGGGGGCACCACCAGGGACAGGCTGGAGCCGGGCAGGGGAGTGTTCATTCCCGCAGCCTCAGGTTGTCGATCAGTCGGGCCGGCCCGAAGAAGGCCGCCACGGCGGCATGGGCGGGGCCGTCCAGCACGTCCAGCACGTCCAGGTCCTCCAGGGTCTCGGGGTGGAAGATGTTCACGTAGTCCACCCGTCCTCCCGCGGTCTCAATGGTCCGGGCCATGGCGGCCAGCAGGGTGGCGGCGTGGTTCTCCCCCGCCTCCACGGCCCGCCGGGCCTCCCCCAGAGCGCGGCTGATGGCCAGGGCCTGGTGGCGCTGCTCGGGGCTCAGGTACTTGTTGCGGGAGCTCATGGCCAGCCCACCCTCCTCGCGGACCGTGGGCCCGGGGACGATGCGGATGGGCATAAGCAGATCCCGGGTCATCTTCTCCAGGACCTTGAGCTGCTGGTAGTCCTTGCTGCCAAACACCGCCACGTCGGGGGCCAGCAGGCAGAACAGCTTGGCCACCACCGTGGTCACGCCCCGGAAGTGCCCGGGCCGGCGCAGCCCGCACAGGTGCTCGGGCAGGTTCGTGCACTCCACGAAGGTCTCGGCGCCCTCGGGGTAGATGTCCGCCACGGGTGGCAGGAACAACAGGTCCACCCCGGCGCTGCGGCACTTGGAGGCATCCCCCTCCTCGTCCCTGGGGTAGCTGGCGTAGTCCTCATTGGGGCCAAACTGGGTGGGGTTCACGAAGATGGACACCACCACCTTGTCGGCCTCCCGCGCGGCCAGGCCCATGAGGGACACATGGCCGGCATGAAGAAAGCCCATGGTGGGTACAAAACCAACGGTCAGGCCCTCGCGCTTCCATTGGGCCACCTGGGCCCGGGCCTCCGAAGAGTTGCGGCAGATGATCATTCGTCGGATTTCCTTGCAGAGTGCAGGTAGTGCTCGGGGCCGGGAAAGGTCCCCTGACGCACCTCGGCGCCGAAGGCGGCCACCGCCCCCAGCACCTCCTGGGACAGGTTCAGGTATTTCTTCAGGAACCGGGGGTTGAACCGTTCATCCAGCCCCAGCAGATCGTACAGCACCAGCACCTGGCCATCGCAGTGGGGCCCAGCCCCGATGCCGATGGTGGGGATGCTCAGGGACTCGGTCAGTTCCCCCGCCAGGTCCCCCGGCAGCCCCTCCAGCACGATGGAGTAGGCCCCCGCCTCCTGCAGCAGCCGGGCGTCTTCCTTCAGGGCCTTCTCGGCGGCCAGGGTCTTGCCCTGCAGCTTGTAGCCGCCAAAACCGTGGAAGCTTTGGGGCGTCAGGCCGATGTGGCCCATTACGGGGACGCCGATTTCGGTCAGGCGGCCCACCAGCGCCGCGTGCCGGCGCCCACCCTCCAGCTTGACGGACTCCACGCAGCCCTCCTTCATGAGGCGGCCGGCGTTCAGGATTGCCTGCTCTTCGGAGGCCTGATAGCTCATGAAGGGCAGGTCCCCCACCAGATGGGTCGCGCTCAGGCCCCGGGCCACGCAGCGGCAGTGGTAGACCATCTCATCCATGGTCACGGGGATGGTGTTGGCGTGGCCCTGGATGACGTTCCCCAGGGAGTCCCCCACCAGCACCAGGTCCACCCCGGCCTGCTCCAGCAGGCGGGCGAAGGTGGCGTCGTAACAGGTCACCACCACCAGGGCGCCCTGGCCCTTGCGCTTCTTGATCTTCGGTATGGTCAGCTTCTCAGCCATGTCGTCCTCCAGCAAACGGGGCGCATACTAATCCCCACCGGCGCTGCGGGCAACCGGCAACTTGGCCCGCCCCGCCGCCGCCCCCGGGGGCTCACCAAAGGACCGCCTCCAGGGCCTGGGCCGTAGCGACGGTGGCAGCGGGCCGCAAACGGGCCAGGCCATCCTGCACCTTGCAATCCACCAACCCCCCCAGGGCCTCCACCAGAGCGGCGGGCAGGCAGGCCCCTCCGGGCGTCTCCAGAGAGCGCCTCAAGTCCGCCAGTTCGGCAGCGGCGGCGGGATCCTCCTGGGCCCTCATGGTCTCCAACTGGCGGGCCAGGGCCAGCAGCAGGGCCGTCCGGGGGTCAGCTTCCGCGCCCATCAATCGCCTGGCTGCGCCGCAGTCCCCCACGCCCCCAAAGACCAACTCCAACGTCCCCTCTCGCTCCCCCAGCGTCCAGCCCTGCCCCCCCGGCAGCGCGCCGCCGATCCCGGGCGCCAACTCCCCAAGGAAGAAGGGCATCAGGGGGCTTCGCAGGGTCCGGGCCCGGGCCTCGTAGGCGGCCACAAGCTCCGGACTGCCCCCCAGCACCCGCCCCTCAAGCTCCAGACAGGGGGCCGGCCCCGCGGGACAGCGCGCGCCCTTCAGCCCTTCCAGCACCCCCAGCACCTGGGTGTCCCGCCGCGCTACCCACAGGTAGCCCTGCCCCGGGGCCACCGGCACCCCTGGAAACAGCCGCTGGGCCAG
>CAIXZC010000465.1 GCA_903923815.1 uncultured Myxococcales bacterium | reverse complement strand
GCCATCGGCCAACTTGGCATCTGGGCCCAGCGGGCGGGCGCGGACTTTTTTCCGGGGACGGAGGGCGCGGATCCGGCGTCCGTGGTGTTTGACGGCGTGAAGCATGGCGTGGAGGGTGGCTACGACCACATCCTGGTGGATACCGCCGGGCGCCTGCACACCAAGGCCAACCTCCTGGAGGAGCTCAAGAAGGTCCGGCGCGTGGCGGGCAAAGCCTGCGAAGGTGCGCCCCATCAGACCCTCCTGGTCCTGGACGCCACCAACGGGCAGAACGCCCTGGCCCAGGCCGAGATCTTCTCCAAGGAGACGGGCGTGGACGGCCTGGTGCTGACCAAACTGGACGGCACGGCCAAGGGCGGCGTGGTCCTGGGCGTGTGCCAGACCCACCGCATCCCCGTGCGTTGGGTGGGGGTCGGAGAGAAGGTCCCGGACCTGCGGCCCTTCCAGGCCAGAGAGTTCGTGGATGCCCTTTTCGCGGAAGCGGACGGCGCCGACGAAAGTGCTTGATTCCCCTGGCCTGCCGACTATGATCCGGTTCCGTCAAAACGGTTGGGGTGATATGCCAATGTGGGTCCGCCGTTTACTGCTTCTGGCAGTTCTTCTAATGCTCCCGTCACTTCTGGCAGCCCAGGGGCTCTCGGAAGAGGAATATCAAAAGAACATCACCATCATGCAGAAGCGCCCCTTCGTGGAGGCTCGGCGCTTTGAATTGTCCCTTGGTGCTGCCTCCAACCTGAATCCGGGCATGTACTACCACTGGGGCCCCAGCGCCCAGGCCTGGTGGCACTTCAACAACGAATGGTTCGCCGGCGTCGAATACACTCAGTGGTTCTCCCAGGAGACCAGCCTGCGCCACGAACTTGAGGACGACTTCGAGCTGCTGACCGACCGCGCCGAGCTGGCCTACCAGGGTCTGGCCCGGGTGGGTTGGGTGCCCATCATGGGCAAGGCCTCGCTGTTCGGCGGCGGCCCCGTGTACTTCGACCTCTTCGTGGCTGGCGGCGGCGGCGTCACCGGCACCCGCATCTCCAAGGCCGCCCCCACGGTGAACCTGGGCCTGGGCTCCAGGATGTTCATCGGCAGCGCCCTGGCCCTGGTCTTTGAGGTCGCCGACTCCGCCTACATGGAGGAATTCCTGGCCAGCACGTCCCCGGTCCACAACTTCAAGGCCACCCTGGGGCTGTCCATCTTCTTCCCCTTCAGCGTGGAAGGCAGGTACGGAAAATGAAGACCACTGCCCTTGCCACCCTCCTGACCGTCCTGCTGCTCCTGCCCAACCTTGGGCAGGCCCAGTCCTTCGATGCCAGCCGCGCCCCCGTCCTCAAGAAGGCCAAGGAATGGCGCAGCGCCCGCAACGAGGTCACCATGACCCTGGGCGACACCCTGACCACGGACTACTATCACAACCTGCTGGTCAGCGGCGGCTATGACCGTCACCTGACCAACTGGCTCTCCCTGGGCGCCGCCCTGGGCTACGCCCTGCCCATCAAGACCACCCTGGCGGGCTCCATCGAGGACGAGCGGGGCACCGCCTCCAAGCCCTACGAGATCCCCGCCACCCACCTGGGCCTCACCGCCGAGGGCCACATCTCCTTCATCCCCTTCTATGGCAAGCAGCTCTGGCGGGGCAAGCGCGCCCTGGCCTACGACTTCCACGTCACCCTGGGCGCCGGCGTCATCCAGACTCAGTGGAACAGCGACGCCGACGTGAACGCCGACGGCGAATTCCTCTTTGCCCCCTCGGCGGGCGTGGGCTTCCGCTTCTTCATCAAGGACAATGTCGCCCTCCGCCTGGAGGTCAGGGACCACCTGGCGCGCATGACCACCCACGCCGACCGGCTTGGGAACGTGCAGGACGCCCAGTGGGAGAACCTGGTGATGCTGAACCTGGGCATCTCGGTCTTCATTCCTTCGGAGGTTGTGCATGAAGAATAGTCTGCTGGTGCTGCTTGGCCTGCTGGTCTTCTCGGCCCCCTGCCTGGCCAGCCACTATCCCCTGGACGAGACCGGCCTCTTCAGCCCCGAGGAGATGAAGGCCTTCACCGCTGCCGGCGTCCCCGACACCGAGTCCCTGGGCAAGGCCCTCCTGGACCCCACGGGCCGCAAGGCCGTGGCTACAACCACCGCCCTGTCCGACAAGCGCCTCACCGAACTGGCCGAGATCTGCGACCTGCTGCGCATCCGCGGCGTGGGTCCCAAGATGGCTTCCCTGCTGCGCCTCTCCGGCGTCTTCGACAGCAGCGACCTGGGCAAGGCCAAGGCCCCCCAACTCTATGAGGCCATGAAGAAGGCCAACGCCATCCACGGCACCTCCGAGGTGGTCCCCGAGGCCGACGTGCTGGAGGGCTGGATCAAGGACGCCCACAGCAACCCCTCCAAGCTCAAGTAATCCCATCGCCATGAAGCTACCACTGCGATTGATCCTGCCAGGTGCAGCTGCGCTGGCCTCCCTGGGGCTGGTGGCCGCCCTCTCCCCGGCTCTTGCCAAGATGCTGGTCTTCCACTCGGACAGCGACGACCAGGTCATCTGGTTCAATCTGCTATGGACCTTCTTCTGCGTGCTGCCGGGGGTGGCCATGGCGGTCCTGGCGGCCCTGCTGATGGGGGACCCCAGCAAGGACCCCGACGACGTCCGCGCCGCCCTCTCCATTCGCCGACCCAAGGGGCTGCTGGTGGTCCTGGGGTTTTTGCTGGGATCGGTGGCGGGCATCCTGCTGGCGGGCCAGCTCTCCGCCATCCCCCTGGCCCGGCTGCTGAACCCCCAGGACCCCCGGGCGGTGCTCCCTGCGGACTACGAGCTGCAGGTCCTGGGCAGCCACCAGGAGCTGATCCTGCTGACCGCCTCCCGCAGCACCGACCCCCTGGTGCAGGACCGCTTCTTCAAGCGCGCCGCCGGGGCCCGGACCCCTTCCGAATTCGCCCTGGCCGGCAAGCGCCTGCTGGAGCTTCTGGAGAGCCCCGACGCCGAGCTGTCCGGCCGCGCCGCCG
>CAIXZC010000464.1 GCA_903923815.1 uncultured Myxococcales bacterium | reverse complement strand
CCGCTGACCAGCGTGGTGCCGATGACCGGCAACCGCAGCCACGGCGTCACCGTGCACGGGATCTTTACTAGATTTTGGGAGGTGACTGACGGTTGGCGGGGGGAAAAACCCATCAGCGGGTTCCCCACGATGCTGCTGCTGCGCTTTCCCCTCAGCCGCAGGCCCGCCATCACCGCGTACTTGGCCGCCAGATAGGGCCAGGAGGGCAGCGGCGACGCGTCATACACGTACCCCAGGTCCACCAGCCGCTGCAGCAGCGCGGGGCTGGTGTTGTACCCCGGCGCCCTAAACCCCACCGGCGCCTTGCCCGTCACGGCCCCGATCCGCTGGTGGCACAGCCGCAGCTCTTCTTCCAGGGCCGCCTCCCCCCGATGGATCAGGTCATAGGGGTGCGTCTGGCTGTGGTTGGCCGCCTCGTGCCCCGCGGCCACCAGCGCCTTGGCGACCCCCGCGGCCCCCTTTGACGCCAAGTCCTGCCCCACCAGGAAGAAGGTCCCCTTCACCCCAAACTCCGCAAACAGGTCCACAAACCGCTGGACCCCCAGCGCGTAGGCCTCCGTGGCCAGGTTCTGCTGCAACTCTTCGTCGGGGTGCACGCCATACAGGCGCAGGTACAGGGCCGGCGAGTCCACATCCACGCTTACGCACAGGACCCGCGGCATGGTTCAGCCCTTGATTCGGATGGCCCAGAACAGCTTGGCCAGGTTCTTCAGCACGTTGGGCACGCGCTTGACCAGCTTGATAGAGGTGACCCGCTTCTCCTCCAGGTCCACGGGCAGCTCCAACACGCGCAGCTCCATGCGCTCGGCGCGGATGACCAGCTCGCTGGCGAACAGGTCCTTGTCCACGATGCAGCGCTTCACCACGGGCAGCACGCGGTCCTTGTTGAAGGCCTTCAGCCCGTGCGTGTCCGTCCTCTTGAAGCCCACCAGCACCCGCAGCATGCCCGTGATGATCATGGTGGCGGCGTGGCGCGACATGGGCCGCTTGTCCTTGCTTTCACGGTGCAGCTTGCTGCCCACCACCATGTCCGCCTGGTCAAAGGTCAGCGCCTCCAGGGCCCGCTTGTGGAACCCCGTGTCGCAGATGTCGATCTCGTCGCACACCACGAAGCGCCCCCGCGCGTCCTCGATGCCGGCCCGCAGCGCCTTCCCGTAATTGGGCTCGTCGCTGGTCAGCAGCCGCACCTGGGGATATTCGCGCTCCAAGCTGTGCCCAATCTCCCGCGTACGGTCCTTGCTGCCGTTCTCGGACAGCAGGATCTCGTAGCTGGTCTGGAAGGTCTTGAGCTTGTCAATCAGCTCCACCACCGCGGCGTAAAGGATGCTCTCCTCGTTGTACACCGGGATGACGATGGTTACCTGGGGGGCCGCGGGGGCCTTCACGTCACTGCTCATGGTCTATTGGACTCCTTTATGACCTGGGCGGCCTGGCGCCCCTCCAGCAGGGCGTCCTCCATGGAGTTGTACACCCAGCTTCCGTAGCGGCCGATGGACTGCACACCCTGGGAGGCAAGCCAGTCCAGCACCACCTGGCGCGCCGCGCCATACGCGTGGTCGTATATCACATATGCGTGGGGGATGCGACCAAAACGCAGCACTTCCACTTCGTTTTGCGTGACCTTGGGGCCAATCTCGCTCAAGACCTCCAGCGTGTGGGCCACCACCTCGGCGTTGCCCACCTGCCGGTCGTTGCGGATCTCCACATACAGCGAGCTGCACCCCGCCGGCGCCATGCCCGGGATGGCGTTGCTGT
>CAIXZC010000463.1 GCA_903923815.1 uncultured Myxococcales bacterium | reverse complement strand
GGCCAGCAGCAGGACGACCTGCAGGGAAACCCGGGTCTCCAGGCCGCAGCAGGAGTCGGTGGTCGTCAACTCCAGCGTATGCAGGCCCTCAGTGGTGAGGGTGATGGTGTCGAAGCTGGTGGTCCCCGAGGCCCCCATCACAGAGGTCACGGGCTGGCCGTCGAGTTCCAGGATGACGGCGTCCTGGGGGCCCACGTTTTCGATCAGCGCCTCCACGGCCACCTGCACACCATTGGCGGCGTCGTTGTCCAGGTCGTCCGCCAGGTTCAGGACCTTCTTGAGGGGCGCCGTGAAGGTCATGGCGGGGCGCAGGTTGGACAGGCGGTAGGGCACCTCGATGGAGACCATGCGCTCGGGGTTGGTGGCGTCCTCCACGGTGGCCTTGACCATTACTTCGGTGCAGCTGTGGCCCTCGGCGATGGCGGCCACGGTCAACATGGTGGTGGCGGCGCCCAGGGAGAGGTCCAGGGGGCCGCTGGTCCATTCGCCATAGGTGAGGCTGCCGGCGTAGCAGATGGTGCCTCGGTTGGACAATTCGAACTGGCCCTGGAAGCCCTCCGCAGCGGGGTCCGCGTCCTGCAGCAGGCAGGCGCCATTGCTGGGCTGGAGGCGAGCGCCGCAGAGGCCCGTATCCACACACACGGTCTTGACGGTTTCGACGGTCACGGCACCCACGGCGCGAACGGTCATCTGGTGGCAGTCGGGCTGGGGGGCATGGGTCAGGCTTACGCGGCTGAAGGTCAGCTCGGGGGCAGAGCTCTTGATCTGCCTGGAGAGGCGGGTGCCGTCCAGCCAAAGCTCGACCGCGGTGTAGGCGGGGATTTGGGAGACGTCCACCTCGACGTTGACCTGCAGGCCAGGGGCATCCGGGTAGAGATCGTCCACGATGGTCAGGGCCACGGTGTCGACGTCCAGGCCAGTGCAGCCAGTGACGGGGCTGACAACGCAGAAGGGCATGGACAGTGGGGTGGTGTCCTCGCCGGTGTCCACGGTGTCCACGCCGGTGTCGGTGGTGTCCAGGGTGTCAAGGCCAACGCCGTCGGGATCCGTGCTGTCCCCCGAGAGGTCAACGCCCAAGCCATCCACGTCAGCCATGAAGGCCTCCGGAGGGGGGCTGCTGGGGCAGGCCGCGGCAAGCACGGACACCAGGATCAGGATTGAAAGAGCCTTGATATTGAAAAGGTTCATGATGGCCTCCGTCCACGTCAGGAGCCACGGCCCTGTCTTGGCACAACTCACACTAAACGGGCCGCGTGGGCCGAATTATGGGGCGTAGCGCGGGCGAGTTCAATCAGTTAATTGGTGAATTCTTCAAGTGAGGGGTGGATTTTCCCGGTCAAGGGGCCGTTTTCAGCACCCCGGCCTTGGCCAACTTGTCCAGAAACAACTGTGCATCCCGGCGGGCGGTGGCGTCGTCGACGTTGTAGACCTGCAGCAGCGTGGCCGTCAGATCCCCCACGTCGGCGTCCTCGCGGCACAGCCGTTCCCACAGGAGCACGGCGCTTTCATTGCCAAGGGACAGCAGGTCACCGTTGTCCGTCAGGGAGAAGATCTCGTCGCCCACTTTTCTGGCGCGGGCGGGGTTGGCGACGCGGTACTTCATGGGAAGGGAAGCCTTTCAGAAGACCACGGAGGCGTAGCCCACAAAGTTGTCGGGCTCGTCCATGGGCAGGACATCGAAGCTGGTGGTGTGGGTCAGCAGCTCGCCGCACTCGGAGCCGTTCAGGCGGGCGGCGGTGACGGCGGCGGCGGCGGCACCCGGGCAGCAGGCGCTTTGGCTGGAGAGGCCCTCGTCTATGCAACCCAGGGCGTTCAGGTCCAGCAGGTTGCTGATGAAGCGGGCGTCGTTCTCTTCCTTCACCCAACGCAGGGCGCCGGGGCCCACGCCGTGGGGGGTGTGGCCGTAGCGGGGGCCGTAGTGGGTAAGGTCGGTGGAGCCCACGGTGACGGGGTTGCGGTTGTAGAAGCGCAGCACGTCGGACAGCGACGACACCACGTCCAGCACCACGTCCCGTGGCGGCATCAGCAGGACGACGATCTTGGCGCCCGGCATGAGGCTCTGGATCATGGGCAACTGGACCTCAATGCTGTTCTCCGGGGCCCAGGTCTCGGGCTCTTCACGCAGTTCCTTGAAACGGAAGGACGAGGACAGGGCGTTGGTGACCTCCTGATCGATCTGGATGGGCCCCAGGGGGGTCTCGAAGCCCTCCGCCAGCAGCAGCATGGGACGCTGGTGGGACGCCAGGTGCCCACCAAACAGGACCACCGTGTCGGGCTTGCTGGAGGCCAACACCTTCCAGACCTCGTAGGCCACCGCCCCGGAGTAGACCCACCCCGCGTGCGGCACCACCCCCGAGCTGGGTTTCTTGCGCAGCTTGCGCATGCCCGATGCTTTGGAGTCGAACTCCGCCAGAGACTCGAGGATTTTTGCCTTGGTGCCAGGATACCAGGTGCCAGCAAAGCGGGAGCGTTTGATCATCAGAAAACCTCCACACAATTCCGGAAAACAGGGCGAAGTATAGTATTGGTGGGGCCCTCTAAGTCAACCCTTGACTAGATCAAGCAATGATTTCCATAGCTTATCCTGCTCGGGATCGGGCTGGGGGGCGCTGGGCGTACCCTCCACTTCCAGCAGCTCGGCGGGCAATTCTTCTATGAAACGAGAGGGTTTGCAGGGCTCATTGACGCCCTTGGTGCGACGGGTTCGAAAGCCACAGAGGATGAGATCCTGACGGGCCCGGGTTATGCCCACGTACAGCAGGCGCCGCTCCTCCTCGATGCCGGCTCGGGTCTGGGTGGAGTGAAAATGGGGCAGCAGGCCATCCACCAGCCCGCAGATGTAGACGCGGTTGAACTCCAACCCCTTGGCGGCGTGGAGGGTGATGAGGGAGACCCCCTCCTTGCCTTCGTCCTTGCCCTCACCCAGACGCTCGCTGCCGTCCAGGGCCAGGCGCTCCAGCATTTCGCCCAGACTCTCGCAGTCGCCCCGCTCAAAGGTCCGGCGCACGGACTCCATCAGGGAGTCCACGTTGCGGCGCAGGCCCTCCGCCTCCACGGGCAGGGTCTTCAGGTATCCGGACAGGCCAATCCACTGGTCCAGCACGTCCCCGATGGCCCCCCGCCGGGCCTGCTCCAGGGCCGCCGCCTGCTGGTCCAGGGAGGTCCGCAGCTTCTTGACCTCAGAGGCCGCCCGGGGGTTCAGCGCTCCCTGTTCCGCCAACGCCAGCAGGGCCTCCAGCAGGGGCAGGCGCTGTTCCGTGCACAGCTTGGATGCGGCCTCAATTTCGGCAGAGCGCAGGTGCCGATCGGGCTGGTTCAGGATGCGGCTCAGGGCCCCGTTGTCCCGGGGGTTGGCCAGCAGGCGGAAGTAGGCCAGGCAGTCCCGGATCTCCTTGCGCTTGAAGAAGTCGAAGGAGCCCATGACGCGGAAGGGGACGCGGCGCAGGGCCAGGGCCTGTTCGAAGCGCTGGGCCTGGCTTTTGGTGCGATACAGCACCGCTACCTCCCCCGGCGACTCCCCCGCGCTGACCTTGTTGGCGATGTGGGCGGCTACCCAATCGGCCTCCACCTCGGGGGTGGGGAACTCGGCCCGGTGGATGCTGACCTCCAGGCCCGCCTCGGTCCACAGGTCCTTGTCCTTGCGCTTGGTGTTGTTGCGGATCAGCTGGTTGGCCATGCTGAGGATGGCCCCCTGGCTGCGGTAGTTGCGGGTCAGCTTGATGGTCTTGGCGCCGGGGAAGTGCTTGTCGAACTCCAGGATGTTCTCCACCCGGGCGCCGCGCCAGCCGTAGATGCTTTGGTCGTCATCCCCCACCACGCAGATGTTCCCGTGGACGCTGGCAAGCTGCTTGAGGAAGCGAAGCTGCAACAGGTTGGTGTCCTGGTACTCGTCCACCATGATGTAGCGAAAGCGCGTGGCGTACTTCTCCAGGATGGCGGGGTTCTCGGCCAGGATGCGCTTGGGCAGCCACAGCAGGTCATCGAAGTCCCAGCAGTGCATCAGCTCCAGGCGGTTCTGGTAGGCGCGAAAGCACCGCAGCAACTGCTTGCCCTTCATGGGGCCCGCCGCCTGGGCCGCCTCCATGGGTTCCATGCCCCGGCCCTTGACCAGGTCCACGAAGTCCCCGAAGTCCTCGCCCACGTTGCCCTGGCCGCCACCCGCCTCCAGCACCACCTGCCGCACCAGGCTCTGGCGGTCCTCGTCGTCAATGACGGACCACTTGCGGTCCATGCCGATGGACGTCGCCTCCTTGCGCAGGATGCGCAGCCCCAGCGCGTGAAACGTGCAGATCAGCACCTGGGAGGCGGCCTCGGCGTCCACCAGCCCGCGGATGCGCTCTTTCATCTCGCCGGCGGCCTTGTTGGTGAAGGTCACCGCCAGGATGTTCTCCGGGGCCACGCCCTGCTGCAGCAGCCAGGCGCAGCGGCGGGTGATGACCCGGGTCTTGCCGCTGCCGGCGCCCGCCAGGACCAGCAGGGGGCCTTCGGTTTGCAGCACGGCCTCAAGCTGGTGCTCGTTGAGCTTGCCAAGGATCCTGTCGTCTGAGGGCGGCAACCAAACCTCCGGGGCACGTGGGGCAGGGGGCTAAAGCAGCCCGCGCTGGTTCAGGTAGCGGCGCAGGCCATCCTGCCAGGGCGGCATATCTACACCATGGAGGGCCAGCTTTTCCACCGAAAGCGGACAGTGGCGCGGGCGGGGCACGGAAAAACCGAAGTCCTCCAGGCGGCAGGGGCGCAGCGGAGTGGTGGCGTGGATGGCGCGAGCCACGGCAGCGGCCTGATCAAACCAGCTGCAGGCGCCGGCGTTCACCGTGTGCCAGGTGCCAAAGGGCAGGTCGCGGCGCAGCACCTCCAGCATGGCGGTGGCGGCGTCCGGGGCGTAGGTGGCGCTGCCCACCCGGTCACCGATGTAGGTCAGGGGGGCACCCAGGGCCAGGTCCCCCAGGACCTTCTCAATGAAATTGCCGCCCCGCCCCAGGGAAGCCACGCCGAACAGCCCGGCCACCCGGAAGATGTAGTGGCGAGGGCAACTGCTGGCCACCAGGTCCTCGGCCTCGGCGCGGGTCTGGCCATAGATGGTGAGGGGGGCGCGGGGGGAGCCCTCCCGAAGCAGCCCCTG
>CAIXZC010000462.1 GCA_903923815.1 uncultured Myxococcales bacterium | reverse complement strand
TGGCCCTGGCCTTTGCCAGTTCTCGGGGGGCGGGGGTGACCACGCCGGCGGCGCTGGCCAGCTTCGGGTTGGGCTCCCCCCGGCCCCTCACCCAAACGGCAACCCGGGCGCGCTTTGATCTGGCCCCGCCGTCGGGCGCGCTGCTGGACCTGGAGAAGCTGGACGGGCGCTGGTATCTGTGTCTGCCGGCGGCCCTCAGGAAGGGAGAGTGACCATGGCGGATCTTGGGCGCCTTAGAGACTCCATGCTGGAGATTGGCCGGCGCATCCACCAGCAGGGCCTGAACCGGTCGCTGGATGGGAACCTCAGCGTGAGGGTGGGGCCGGACCGCTACCTGCTGACCTGCTCGCTGGTGAACAAGGGCTTCCTGACGGCGGCGGACCTGCCCCTGGTGGACGGCCTGGGCAGGTTGCTGGATGGGCAGCGGGCGCCCTCCAGCGAGTACCGCCTGCACCTGCGCATCTACGAGGCGCGCCCCGAGGTGGGGGCCATCATCCACGCCCACGCCCCCTGGGCCACGGCCTGCACGCTGGCGGGGCTGGACCTGACGCGGCTGGTGCTGACCGAGTCCCCGTACTTCGTGGGGCCCGTGCCCACGGCGGCCCTGGAGACCCCGGGGACGGAGGCCTTTGCCCGGGCGGCGGTGACGGCCCTGGGAAGCGCCAAGGCCCTGCTGCTGGAGCGCCACGGCTGCGTGACGCTGGGGGCGGATCTGGAGGAGGCCTACCAGCGCCTGGAGGGCCTGGAGCACGTGGCGTCCATCCTGTTTCGCTGCCGGGATTTGAACCTGCCGGAGATTGTCGGGGCCCAGCGAGAGGCCCTGAAGGCCGAGCTCCTGCGTCGTGGATTGCCCTGGGAATATAAATGAATATCGGGCAGTTGCATGGCAAAACAATAAGTGAATTGGAGTTCTCTATCGGGGCCCCACTGCGGGTCACGACGGAGGTTGCCAGCGTGGAGTTGGTGGTCAAGAAGAGCCGCTTCCTGGGCACCGCCATACCCCTGCCGGCGCCTGAGTACGCGGAGGAACTTGTGGCCTCCGTGGCGCGTCGGGATGCCACCCACAACACCTGGGCCTGGCGGGTCGGCGAGCGCCACCAGTTCAGCGACGACGGCGAACCTGGGGGGACCGCGGGGCGGCCCATCTTCTCGGTGCTGGAGGGCAGCGGGCTGGACCTGACCCTGGTGGTGGTGACGCGCTGGTTCGGGGGCATCACGCTTGGGTCGGGGGGGCTGGTGCGGGCTTACTCCCAGGCGGCCCAACAGTGCCTGGCGGCGGCCCCTGTGCGGGAGCTGGTGCCCCGGGTGAGACTGGCCCTGGACCTGCCCTACACCATGCAGTCCCCCGTCTATCGGCTGCTGGAGACCTTTGGGGCCACCAAGACGGGCGAGACCTTCAGCGACGCCGGCGTGACCCTGGGCCTGGTGCTGCGTCGGGAACAGCAGGCGGCGTTTCAACTTGAACTGACGAATCTGTCCCGGGGCACCTTGACGCTGCGGGACTGGACCGGGGCCGGGGAGACGAAATGAGCGGTAGCGAGAAGCGAGTGCTGTGGCTGGTGGCGGGCGGGACCATGATCTCGTCGCTGTCCGGCTCCATGTTGTCCCTGGGGTTGCCGGACATGGCCGAGAAGCTGGGCGTGGACATGGGGTCCATCTCCCACGTGATGACCGCGTTCTTCCTGACCTGCATCGTGTTCCTGCTGCCCGCGGGGCGGCTGGGGGATCGCATCGGGTCCAGGCAGGCCTGGTTCTGGGGCCTGGGCATCTTTGCGGCGTCCTCCCTGGCGGGCTACTTCTCGGTGGTGCTGTGGCAGGTCCTGGCGGCCCGGGTGCTGCAGGGGATCGGGGCTGCGCTGCTGATGTCCTCGGGGCCTGCGGTGCTGACCTCCGTGGTGCCAAAGGAGCGGCGGGGAAGGGCGCTGGGCCTGGTGTCCACCGCCACCTACATCGGGCTTGCGGGGGGGCCGCCGCTGGGCGGACTGCTGCTGGAGTTTTTTGGATGGAACGCGCTGTTCGGGGTCATGTTCCCCGCCGTGCTGGCGCTGCTGCTGGTGGCCCGGGGGCTGCCCAAGGATGCCGGGGCGAGGGTCAAGGCCGAGCCCATGCCGGCCTTTGGCCTGTTCCGCGAGCGAGCCTTCGCCGGGTCAGTGCTGGCCGCCGTGATGAACTATTGGGCCATGTTCATCTTCGTGGTCCTGGTGCCCTTCCTGCTGCGCAACGGGCTGGGGCTGAATCACTCGGTGATGGGAATTGTTCTTACTGTTCAACCACTGCTGATGGCGGTGTCGGCGCCCCTGTCCGGGGCACGCTCGGACAGGGCTGGAACGGCGCGTCCGGCGGTGCTGGGGCAGTTGCTGTCGGCGGCGGCCTTCCTGGCCCTGGCCATCGGCCCCGTCAGCCAGTCCGTGGGGGCTCTGTGTGTGGTCATGGCGGTGCTGGGCATCGGCACGGGCATCTTCATCGCCCCCAACTCCAGCGCGCTGATGGGCGCGGTGCCCCCGGATCGGCGCTCGGAGGCGGGGGCGTACCTGGCGCTGGCCCGCAACCTGGGGCAGCTTTTCGGTGGCGGCTCGGCAGCCATGCTGTTCACCCTGGCCGGCGGCGCCGGTGGCACGGCGGCCTGGACCGAGGCCGACCACGCGGCCCTTTGGCTGCCCTTCGGATTCGCCGCTCTTTGCAGCCTGGTTGCGGCCGCGGCCTCGCTTTGGCGCGGCTCCGCGGGCCTTTCTGCGAAATGATTTTTTGACAAGCACCCGAGGCTGCACTAACTTCCCAACCATCTGATTCGGTTTCGGCGTGCCTGGCGGTGAATGGTTTCATCACCGGTCCGAAGCCGCGAAACGGGAGGAACGCCTATGAAGAAGTTTTTTGTTGCGATGAGCGCCCTGTGTCTGTTTGCTGCCATTGGCTCCAACGCCATGGCCGGTGAGAAGAAGATGAAGGCCGGCGTTGACGCTGGCGTCGTGGTCCCCATCTCCTCCACCTGGTCCGACGGCGCTGGTATGAACGTGGGCGCCCTGGGCGTCTTCGAGTACCAGCTTGATGCCAAGATGACCGTCACCGGTCGCGTCGGCTACCTGCACGGCCTGGCCAAGGACGTCAGCGGCATCGACAGCAGCCTCACCATGATCCCCATCTACGCCGGTATCAAGTACTACGTGATGCCCAACTTCTACGCCGCTGGCGAAGCCGGCCTCACCATGATGACCTTCAAGGCTGAAGGCAAGTTCATGGGCGTGTCCTTCGACAGCTCTGCTGACGAGACCAAGCTTGGCCTCACCGCCGGCGTCGGCTACGAGATGGGCAACCTGGACTTCCGTGGCAACCTGCTGTTCCCCAGCATCGGCGATCTGGGCGACTACATGGGCCTGATGGTCACCGCCGGCTACCGCTTCGGCCTCTAAGCCGAAACCGGTCCTCGGACCAAAGAGGGGCGGGAGGGAAACCTCCTGCCCCTTTTTTTTCGCCTTCCAGGCGAAAAAAGTCCCCTCCCTTGCCGCTTGCTATTGGTCACATCTAGACCGAGCCCACCCTTTTCCCAGGGGCCAGGACGGGGGTAGCGCCCCGGAGAGCCGGCGGCCGGGGAGATTGTTCCCCCCTCTCCGCCTAGCCCCTTCAAGCGGCATACTCCCCCCTTTTTAGAGGTAAGCCGCTTGAAGAGGCAGCCTCCGAAGCGCCACCCCACGCCCTGGCCCGACAGAC
>CAIXZC010000461.1 GCA_903923815.1 uncultured Myxococcales bacterium | reverse complement strand
GCCTCCTCAGCCGGGACCGTTGCCAGGTACTCGTGCCTGCAGACGACCAGGTCCAGGCGCGGGTGCAGGGCATCTCCCATGGGAATTGAAGGCAGTTCGACGGTTTCGGTCTCCTCGAGGCGGACGCCCTCGGCGGTCAAGAGGACCCCGGGGGAGATCCAGCCACCGACATCCACTCGGAAGCCCGCGTAGACGCCAGGCGGGATCAGGCTCACCAGGTGCCTGTTGAGGTTCTCAGAGGAGCGGGGGCCGCGGTAGTCGTGGATGCGTTTCTGAGCCATGGTCAATCTCCTTGCGTGGGGAGCCAGTCGTCCAGCTGGCCCCCGGAATCGAGGGCTTCTTCAGGATCGCCGAGCTCCCAGTCATCCCAGGTAGCAGGCGACAAGAGGCTGTCGTAATGGGCCTTCGCGTGGGCCGGTTTGAGGGCGCGGACCGCCGAAAAAACGATCATTTGGTCTTGGACGATCCCATCCCAGGTCAGCAACCGGACCACGAACCGGGACCACTTGTCGGTGCCTTCGAAGGGCTCCAGAACCTCCACGCCGTAGCCGAGGGCGGTGAGGCCCTCGATCATCCCAGGGAGCGTCCCGCCCTTCTGTTTAATGGTGCAGGCGGCCAGGACGCGAGTCCGCAGCGACTCGTCGGATTCCCCCCCGCCCCGAAAGATCCGCCTGGCGCGGGCCAAGCGATCCAGCCAGTCGCCGGTGGCGGTTTCGACCAGCATCAGGGGGATGGTCTCAGAAAGCGTGGTCCTGGCATCGTCCAGCAGCCCGCCCCAGACGGCGCAAAGCGCCCCGACCAGGGAGGCCTCCCGGTCCTTCTTCTTGAGGAAGCCCGGCAGGAGCCACCAGAGGTAGTCAGAGAGATGAGCCACAGTCTCGGCGGGCCGTCGGTCACTCATTGGAGGGGGCCTCCATGGTCAAGGTGACGGCGCCCAGGGCTGGGACCTGATTTGGGGCGATGACGACGGTGGCCGCCGGCGAAGCCAGGTCCACGGAGTACACGCCGGGGATTGTCATCAACAGGGCCACCAACTGGGAAACCACCACACCTTGATGGCCCAGACCGGTGCCAATGAGTTGGACAGACGGGCGTTCCTCAGCGCGTTCCATGTCAGTGCTTGCGCCGCCAAGATCCATCGCTGGGAACCCGACGAGGTCAACGGCGCTGTCTTTTGATGCCATGCGTAGCCATTCCGAGAATTCAGGCATCCCCGTGACCGGTTTCGGGGCCCCCGCCCCGAGTTCGCCAGCCCCCCAACCATACCTCATGTGACCGAAACTCGGACCGGAGTCCAGAAACGCCCCGAGGCCCATTTCCTCAGCCTCCAATGCGGGTCTGCGGGCACAAAGCCAATCTATGGGCCTGCTCTTAAGGCCCGGGCTTTTCAGAGAGGGAGAGAGAGAAACGGGGCAAAAGCGGCTGGATGGGTCCAATGAAGGCCGAATCAAGGCCCGGAGTTTGGTCGCAAGCGTGGCTGGGCCGGAACGACGACACGGCCTGGGGACTGGCGGAGATGCTGGTCATTGACGCACCCATCCCCGGACGGCGTGACGCTGTCAAGAGACGGATTTCGCTGGATTGATAGTGGAGCTAGCCGGGATCGAACCGGCGGCCTCTAGAGTGCGATTCTAGCGCTCTCCCAGCTGAGCTATAGCCCCAACGGGTGCGGAAGATAGCAAGGGCCGGGATGGATGACAAGGGGAATTTGGCGGGAGGGCTGGTACCTACTCCACTTCGAACTTGGGGCCGTCAATGAGGACCTCGCCAAAACCGGAGACCTTGAAGGAGGCTCCCACGGCGGGGGTCTCGGGGCCCTTGGGGATGCGGATTTCCAGGGTGAAGGGGCCGGGGTTGGGGCCGGCCAGGGTGGCCTGGCCTTCCTGGGGGGTGCCGTCGTAGGCGTTCCAGCTTGCCACCTTCTGGCCCAGGGTCTTGGAGGGCCCGGTGGCCTTCAGCTTGTCGGATTTGGCAATGGCGGTGACGGCGATCTTGTGGGGCCAGAGGGCCGGCTCAAAGTTGGGCTGGCTGGGGGCCTGGACCCGCAGTTGCAAGGAGCCCGAGACAGTGCTGCTGCCGCTGCCCGCCCAGGAACCGCCGCCCCAACCGCCCACGCGAAGCAGCAGGCCAGACGGGGTCTTGCATCGGGCCTTGTCGGCCACGGTCAGGGTGCAGGCCTCGGGGGCGCCAAGGGGCTTCCCGTCCTGGTTGAAAAGCTGCACGGAGAACTCCACGGGGGTACCCTCAGGGTCGGCGCTGAAGGGCAGCTCCACCAGAAACTGGGGCCCCAGGGTCTGGGGGGCCACCCACAGGTAGGCCGGGGTCTCGGCCTTCTCTGACCAGATGAAGACCTCAAGGCCCCTGGACAGGTACTGGGGCTTGGAGGCCTGAAGTGCCAGGTCCAGGGCCACGGTTCCTTCGGGGGACACCAGCAGCTCACCGGAGGCCAGCTTCACATCCCGGATATCAAGCTCCAGGGAGGCCTCGCCAAGCAGCTCGGGCTTGCCGTCGCTGTTGCTGTCCAGACTCCAGACCGTGGGGATGGTCTGCTGCCAAAGACCCGCAGCGGCGATGATGGGGTCGGCCGCCTGGGCCGGGGCCTGCAGCCGCACGAAGCTGCGCTGTTGGGGCAGGGTCAGGGCCTTGGCGCCGCCGCTGGGCTTGCCGGCCTCGTCCAGACCTACCACCTCCACATTCACCCCGTGGGCCAGGCCGTAGGCCTCGTCGGCCAGGGTGACCACCACCCGGCCCTTGGCCCCGGAGGCCACCACCTCGATCTTCACCTTGGCCTTGACGTCCTTGTGGTAGGTCAGGGCCAGCACCGGGGGCGGCTGGGTGGGGTCCACTGTGACGGTGGTGGCCCCCAGCAACCCCCCACCCTCGTCAGTGACCTTGACCGTCACGGCGTAGGTCTTGGCAGACGGGAACTGCTTGGTGCTTGCCGCGAAGACCTCCACAAAGGAGTGCTGGCCCGCCTCGGGCAGGTCCAGGGTGGCCGCGGCCGTGGTGGTCAGGGTGCCAAGCTTCTTGAGGTCAGTGGTCTCCAGCAGCAGATTGGCCACCTGGGGCCAGGCCTTGGCCTCCAGGTCCAGGCGGCCTCGCAGGGCCCCGGGCAGACCCGGTAGCCTGAGGGCCTCCAACTTGCCAACGCCGGTGCCAGGGTCCTGCTGGGCTTGGGCCTGGCCTGGGGTGAAGAGGGACAGCAACAGCGCGAACACGGGTATATATGTGCTTCTCATGGGATGCTCCTTGGGTCTCTTGTTTTCAGGTTTGGCGCGGGCTAGTCCCGGGCCCATGGGTAGAACATGGGCACTGCCAAAGACAAGTCAATTGACAACGGCCCGGAGACGCCAAAACAACCAGGACGGTGAGGCCCACCCACCCACCCCACGGTCCGCGATTGACCTGCCACCGCTGCGGGGCCATAGTGCTCGCCTGCCCCGTACTGAGCAGTCAACAGGAGCCTCCCATGTCCATGTTCCCCCGCACACGTCTCCCCATCCTGTTCCTTGGCCTGGGCCTGCTGGGCCTCTTGGCACTCCCCGCCTGCGGTGACGACGGTGCCGCGGGCCCGGTCATCGACACCGAGTCCGAGTACTTCCATGCCGAGTTGTTCCCAACCACCAAGGTGGTGGAGCCCGAGACCTCCGAGCAGCTTTTGGCCCTGGAGGCCGACGGCACGCTGGTCTTCGTAGCGGACAGCGCCTTTGCAGCGGCCCTGGCGGTGAACGACGTGGTGGCCATGGGCATCACCGACGCCACCCCCAAGGGCTTCATGGGCCTGGTCACGGCCGTCGCGCCGGGCGTGGACTCGGTGCGCGTCACCACCGCCAAGTGCCCCATCACCTGGGCCTTCAAGAGCCTGGACATGCGGGTCCACGGGGCCGCCAACTTTGAGGATCTCAAGGCCGCCCCCGGGGCCCCCGGCGCCCCCACCACCCCAGGTTTGGAGACGCAGCTCCGCCCCCTGGGCACGGGCAAATTGGTCGTGGACTTCTATGCCTTCAACGGCGACCAGGACCCGGGTACGCCCGAGGACCAGGTCCACGTGCAGGGCTCGCTGGAGGGCCACCTGGACTACTGGTACGGCATGAAGATTGACTGGCCCGATGTCATCGACTGGCCCCCGGATGTGGCCCCCGAGGTCACCCTGGGCATGGACGTCAGCGCCGGTGAGGCCGTGGACCTGCGCGTGGACGGCATGGCCTCCAAGGCCTTCAGCCGCAGCGAAAGCCTGATGAAGGTCCCCCTAAAGCCCTTCGCCGTCTGGTTCCTGGTCTTCTTCCCCGAGCTGGAGGTCAAGGCCACCATCAAGGGCGGCGCCCGGGGTGCCTACTCGGTCCAGGTCAGCCAGTCCGCCGAGGCCGGCTTTGGCGCCCACCTCAGCACGGAGGACGGCGCCGAGTTCATCCCCCCCCACGCGGACCTGGACTTCCCCGCCCCCGCCGTCACCTCCTCCGAGTCCGCTCAAGTCAGCGTCGACGTGGGCCCCCAGGTCCACCTGCGCCTCTACGACATCGCCGGCCCCTACGCCGGCGTCACGGGCTTCCTGGAGCTGAACGCCAACTCCGACGCCAGCCCCTGCTGGGGCCTGGTCGGCGGCCTGCGCGGCCTCATCGGCTTTGACATCGAAATCCTGGGCTTCGACATCTTCAACTGGAACCGGGACTTCGACATCGCCAGCGACGGCCT
>CAIXZC010000460.1 GCA_903923815.1 uncultured Myxococcales bacterium | reverse complement strand
CCACAGCCCCAGGTCAGGGCCCCAGCCAGCAGCAGCGCCGCAAGAGACCTGGTCGCCCGCCCCGTCTTCATCTGGCCTCCTGGGCCGCCCGCCAGGCGGCGATGCCTTCCTTGAGCAGCGTGTTGCGGCGCCCCATGGCCTCCACATAGGCCTGCATGGTCTGCTCCAGGTCCGCCCGGGCCACCGCCGGGTCCGTCGCCTCGGGGTTCTTCTTCAGCAGCTCGTTCATGACCGCGCAGACCTCCGGGCGGTCAAAATAGGGCAGCAGGTCCTCCCCCGCCGCCGCCACCGCCTGGGCAATCCTGGGCGGCGCCAGGGGACCGTCCAGCAGGGCCTCAAGCTCCTCCACAAACAGCCCGTAGACGAAGGGGTCGACCAGCAGCAGCTTCTCCAGGTCTCCCTCGGCGCAGAACGCCAGCCCAAAGGGGTCCACCAGGGCGTGCTTGCCGCTGTGATGGCAGCTCTCGTTGCAGTCATCCAGGTCCCAGGCATGGGGCCGGAAGCGTCCCCAGGGGGCCAGGCTGTTGGCCGCGAAGTCCTCGGCATAGAACATGGTCTCATCAATCCAGTCCCCGACGCGCAGCACCGAGAACAGCGCCACCATGCGCAGGAAGGCGCGCAGGTCCAGCACCTGGTCCACCCGGGCCGCCAGGGCCTGCCCCGCCAGCCCCTCCCCCGCCGCCACCATGTCCCGGTAGTCGGCCAGGGCCTGGGCCGGGGTCCCCAGGGAGAACTTGACCTCCGGCGCCTGGTCCTCCGGATCGAAGCGCCGCCTGATGACGGACGTCAACCCGCTGACCCCCTTCTTCAGGATCTCGTGGGTCTTGCCCACCAGCAGGTAGGGCCCCGCCGTCTGGCCGTCCAGGCGCAGCTCCACGTAGCCCAGCGGGTCCTGGAACAGGCCCAACTCCCGGGCCAGCAGGGCCGCGCTGTACTGCCGAAAATAGCGGTCGTCGCCGCACATGGAAATCAGGAAGAACTCGTCGTCCAGGCCCCCTTCCGGCAGCGCCACCCGAGCCCCCTTGAGGTTCAGCGAGTAGCTCTTGCGCACACAGTCCATGGTGGTCTGGCCATGGAACCTGGCGCTGGCTGCCACGGGCGGGCCGCCGTCAAACTCCACGGAGACCAGGAACTCGTCCTTGGCCTTGTCCACATAAAGCTGGTCATACAGCAGGCGCTGCTCCTCGGTGAACCTCAGGTCCACCAGGGCTGGGGGCTGGCGGGGGAAGCGGGCGAGGGCCTCCGCGTCGCAGGCCTCCGAAGCGCCCCCGGCGTGGGCCTCACCAAAGACGCAACGCCAGCCCGCCGACGAGGCCAGGATGCTACCCAGTGGCAGATCCCCGCAGAGGCCCAGCGCCGCGAACCGGTCCAGGCCGCCGCTGGCCGCCTCGGTCACGGCCCCGGCCAGGGCCTCTGGCGCCTGCAGGGCAGGGACGGAGGCATCCACAAACAGCAACTGCACCCCCGCAGGTAGCTGGCCCCCCGCCTCCCGGTCCGCCGGGTTTCCCGCCAGCACCAGCAGGCGCAGCAGGGGCTCCCGGGGCTGCAGGTCGGCCAACTTCCGGGCGGCGGCAGCAAGGGCGCCGGTCAGGTCCGGTTCGACGCAGGTCCCGCTCAGCCTTGGGGCCAGGCCGCTGGTCAGCCGAGCCCCCCGGGCGACGGCATCCAGGGACAGCAACTGGGCGGGACCGTCACAGGCTGAAGCCAGACCAAGGTGCAGCCCCGGGGAGGCCGCCAGGAGGGCCCCTTCGAAGGCCGCCAGGTCCGCGTCCGTCCAGGCGGGAAAGCCCGTCCCCGTCACCAGGAAGACCAACCCGCCCCTGGGCCTGAAGGCCGTCGCCAACGCCCGGGGGACGGCCTCCCCGGAGGCATCCTCAAGGGTCAACTGGGAGCCCGGCACCGACGATGGCGTCAGCAGCAGCAGCGCCTCCCCGGGCCCCTCCTGCCACAACGCCACCGAGGCCCCCCCACTGCACTCCACGGCGGCGGGCAGGACCTCTTCGATCGTGTCCCGGTTCCCACCGGCCACATCCCCATCCTCCTCGGCCTCGACCCCGCAGCTCGGCCCCAGGACCAGCAGGGACCACAGCAAGGCGGCGGCAAGCCGGGACAACAGTTGACGGACGGTCTTGGGCACCGGACACCCCCTCTCCTGCCTGAAGCATTCACGGACGCCGCCGCTTGTCAAAGACAATTGCCTTCGCGCGCGATTCAGGTTAGATTGTGCCGTTTTTCGAGCCGTGAGATTTCGCAGATGGAGATGAATATGAACAGGTCCTGGATGCTCTTGGCCGCCCTGCTGCTTGCCTTCTCGGCCCTCGCCCTGTCCTGTGGCAGCGACAGCAAGAAGGACGGCAACCCCATAGTTTGGGATGACGACACCCTCCAGGGCGATGGCGGCAAGACCGACGTCCCCTGCACCCCCGCCTGCGGCAACCGCGAGTGCGGCTCGGACGGCTGCGGTGGCAACTGTGGCACCTGCCCCCAGGTCCTGCCCAACTGCAGCACCGAGGGCGTCTGCCAGGCCTCCTGCGTGGGAAGCTGCGACGGCAAGGTCTGCGGCAGCGACGGCTGCACCGGCTCCTGCGGCGACTGCCCCCAGGGCAAGGCCTGCACCGCCAACGGCCAGTGTGAGGACAAGCCCTGCACCCCCGTCTGCGGCGGCAAGGAGTGCGGCGACGACACCTGCGGCAGCACCTGCGGCACCTGCTCCCAGGGCAAGAACTGCAACGCCATCGGCATCTGCATCGACGGCGAGTGCATCCCCGACTGCAGCACCAAGCAGTGCGGCGACAACGGCTGCGGCGAAGACTGCGGCCAGTGCCCCAACGGCAAGAAGTGCGAAGACTTCAAGTGCGTCGCCTGCACCCCCGCCTGCAACGGCCTGGTCTGCGGCGATAATGGCTGCGGCGGCGTCTGCGGCACCTGTGGCAACGGCCTGGACTGCGTGGAGGGCCAGTGCAAGGACGTGGCCCACTCCTGCGAGGGGCTCTGCAGCGACTGGATGCCCACGGACGGCGGCTGCTACTGCAACGCCGACTGCTTCGACAACAACAACTGCTGCCCCGACCTGTGCGAGGTCTGCCCCGACGACTACTACGTCTCCCAGGCCTGCGAGAACTGCACCCCCAAGTGCACCAACAAGGAGTGCGGCGCCGATAGCTGCGGCGGCAGTTGCGGCACCTGCGGCGACAACGAGGTCTGCAACAACGGCGTGTGCGACTGCGTCCCCGACTGCAGCGGCAAGGAGTGCGGCGACGATGGCTGCGGCAACTCCTGCGGCCCCTGCGGCGCCGACGAGAAGTGCACCGCCAATCAGTGCGTGGCCTGCACCCCCGACTGCACCGGCAAGGACTGCGGCGACAACGGCTGCGACGGCACCTGCGGCTCCTGCCTGGGCTTCGACCAGTGCGTGAACTTCAAATGCATCGAGTGCGTCCCCAAGTGCACCGCCCGCAACTGCGGCAACGATAGCTGCGGCGGCACCTGCGGCGAGTGCGACCCCGGCGTCCCCTGCAAGAACGGCGTCTGCACCACCTGCACCCCGGGCTGCAACGGCAAGGTCTGCGGCGTGGACGAGTGCGGCACCTCCTGCGGCACCTGCGCCTCCGGCAAGAAATGCATCGCTGGCACCTGCGTCACCGATAGCTGCAAGCCCGCCTGCACCGGCAATGACTGCGGCGACGACAACTGCGGCGGCGTCTGCGGCGTGTGCCCCCCGGCCGCCGACAAGACCAAGTACATGTGCTACGACAACTACTTCAACAACAAGTGCACGGCGCCCCCCGCCTACATCGACCTGAGCTGCCAGGACATCGGCTACTGCATCGACCTGTGCGCCGCGGGCAACTACACCTGCGCCTACACCTGCGAGCAGAACGGCAGCTACAGCGCCCGGATCGACTGGCAGGATCTGACGGACTGCTACACGGCCAACGGCTACTACGAGTGCGCCGATCAGCCCTGCAAGGACGCCATCATCAAGGGCGACTGCAGCACCCAGTACCTGAGCTGCTTCCAGGGCACCTTGGAGTGCTCGGCCATCTACGACTGCGTCCGCGCCCACTGCACCGCCGGCGATGCCAAGTGCGCCGCCCACTGCCTGGCCTACGGCACCGCCGACGCCCAGGACTCCTTCGCCCTCTACGCCAACTGTGTCGCCAACATCTGTGGCGTCCAGCCCACGGCGGAGTGCCTGCTGGTGGCGGAAAGCAACGCCTGCGCCGCCTCCCTTCTGCTTTGTGTGAAGTGAAAAGCTTTTTTGAATAGGAAACCGGCAACAGCCAATTTGGAGGAAAGAAAATGAAGACTCTGCTCAGGTTCTCGATGGTTGCGCTTCTGGCCCTTGGTCTGGCTGCCTGTGGCAGCTCCAGCGGTGGCAGTGACAAGGACACCGTGGCGGGCGACGACTCCGGCTTCGGCGGTTACGACACCACCGACCCCGGCGACGACACGACCCCCGGCGACGACACCACCAACCCCGGTGATGACACCGCCAACCCCGGCGACGACACCACTGAGTGCGTCCCCGACTGCGCCGGCAAGAACTGCGGCGGCGACGGCTGCAACGGCTCCTGCGGCACCTGCGGCAACGACCAGACCTGCAGCGCCGGCGTCTGCGAAGACAACACCCCCGAAGAGCTTGACTGCAAGGGCCTGCTGCTGTGCTACAGCCAGTGTGAAGCCTCCGATCAGGCCTGCTACGAGGCCTGCTACAACAGCGCCCCCGAGGCCGTGAAGGCCCAGGACGACGCCCTCCAGGGCTGCATGGCCGAGAACGGCTGGAACGACTGCGCCAACAACGAGTGCAAAGATGAAATCCTCAGCGTCCTGTGCAAGGACGAGTACGAGACCTGCGTCCCCCCCGGCGAGTTGACCTGCAAGGAGATCAACGACTGCATCAACGTCTGCCCCGAGGACACCTTCCAGGAGTGCGCCACCAACTGCATCTCCGATGGCTCCACCGAGGGTCAGGACCAGTACAGCTCCTTCGCCGACTGCGCCATCGGCAACGGCTTCAACGACTGCACCACCGCCCAGTGCCAGAATGACGTCATCTTGGATTTCTGCGCCAACGAGTACGACACCTGCAACAACGCCACCGGCACCTGCGGCCAGCTGTGGGACTGCATCGGCGCCTGCGAGGCCGAGGACAGCGTCTGCATGGACGGCTGCGACGCCAACACCAGCATCAAGGGCATCACCGACTACAACTCCTTCGTGGATTGCATCATCGAGACCTGCGACAATCCCCCCTCCCAGGAGTGCTTCGACGGCGCCAAGGCGGAAGGCGGGGCCTGCGTCACCATGTACGCCGCCTGCTTCAACGCTCTCTAGTCTGGTGAGGGGCTCCGGGGAGCCCAACCGCCCATGACCACACCCACCTTCCTGCAACGCCGCGAGGCCATCCTGGAGCGCATCTCCAGGGCGGCCCTTGCTGCTGGCCGTGACCCCTCCAGCATCACCCTCGTGGCGGTCAGCAAGGGCCACGGCCCCCAGGCCATCCTCGAGGCCCTGGCCGCCGGCCACCGGGACTTTGGCGAGAGCTACGTCCAGGAACTCCTGCCCAAGCTGGAGGCCCTGGGAGACGCGGCCACCCAGGCCCGCTTCCATTTCATTGGAGGCCTTCAGACCAACAAGGTGCGAAAGCTTGCGGGGCTGGTCCACATGGTGCAGTCCCTGGACCGCCCGGCCCTGGCCCTCGAACTGGCCGCCCGGCACCCCGCAACCCTGCCGCCCCTGAGGGTGCTGCTGGAGGTCCACACCGCCCCCGAGGAGTCCAAGCAGGGCTGCGCGCCTCAGGACGCCCCCGCCCTGCTGGCCCAGGTTCTGGCCCTGCCCAACCTGCGCTTTGGCGGCCTCATGACCGTGGGCCCTCAGGAAGCCAGCCAGGCCCAGCGCCGCGCGGCCTTCGCCAGCCTGCGGGACCTGCTGCAGCGCCTCACCCCCCAGCTCCCCCCCGACCAGCGCAGCCACCTGGAGCTCTCCATGGGCATGTCCGACGACCTGGAGGACGCCGTGGCGGAGGGCGCCACCATGCTGCGCATCGGCACGGCCCTCTTTGGCCCAAGAAATTACGCCTGATTTTTTTGCGCCCCGATCTGCCCGAGGTAGTCTGCCCTCGAACCGCAATTGGGGGATTGCAAAATGACTGTTTCCTTTGACACCGGCAGAACAGATTCCTTGAAGGTAGAAGAGATCCTGGGCGGCGGGCGGAACGTGCCAGCCGTGGCCCGGGCCATCTCCGAGGACGAGATCATGCTTGAGGGCGCCAACCCCGAGATGACTCCCGAGCAGCGCTACGTGTGGCTGCGCATGAAGCTGGGTGACACCAGCACCACCATCTCGGCCCTTGGCGAGATCGTGGACATGGGCCCGGACGTCCGCCGCATCCGCTTCAAGCACATCTTCCCCGACTACAAGAAGATGCTGCACGACTACATCAGCAAGAACGCCTCCATCAACTAAGTCCGCGATTCCGCCTGCTTTCCGGGTGGTCCGAGACCTTGACGTTTGGCCCCGTGTCGGCTAGGCTCGCGGCACTCATGCAGGCTGGGGTCAGGGACGAAACCTTCGCGGTGAGTCCAACAATGTGCCCCTTCACACCCGCGTGAATCGTGTTCCAGCGGCTGAAGGGGGCCCGCCATGAAGGCATCTTCCGTTCTTGTTGTGGCAGCATTTCTGTTGGCCTCCCTGGTGTTGGCCTGTGACGAGGCGGCCCCCGACCAGGTGGCTTCAGGCGCGCAGGGGCTGGCCCTGACCAATGCGCCGACGGCCCCGGCGGAGCTCCAACTGGCCCCCGTGAATCCGGCCCTGCTGCAATACACCGCTGCCCCCGAGCTGCTGCGCGCGTCGGCGTCAAGTCAGGCCCATTCCCTGGGTTACATCCCCGAGCCCCTGGACCTGTCCCACAACACCTTCCTGCCCCTTAGGCCCGTGGGCATCACCGTGGACCAGGCCCCCGCTCCCAGCTTCGATCTGCGCGGCACGGGCCGGCTGCCAGCGGTGCGCAATCAGGGCGTCTGCGGGGCCTGTTGGACCTTCGGCAGCCTGGCCTCCATGGAGTCCGCGCTGCTGCCGGCCACCAGCCGCGATTTTGCCGAGAACCACATGAAGAACACCCACGGCTTCAGTCTGACCCACTGTGCCGGTGGCAACTCCCAGATGGCCACGGCCTACATGGTCCGTTACGGTGGGCCCGTGCTGGAGACCAGCGACCCCTACTCCGAGACCTCCAACGTCTCCCCCTCGGGCCTCAGCCCCGTCATGCATCTGCAGCGCGTGCTGAACCTGCCGGACCGACTCAGCTCCACCGACAATGACACAATCAAGAATGCGGTGGTGGACTATGGCGCAATCACAACGTCAATGCGTTGGGAGGATGCATCGTTCAGATCAAGCACTAATGCATATTACTACAATGGCGCCGAAACGGCGTCAAATCACGCTGTTTCAATTGTTGGATGGAATGACAACTACGCTGCATCGAATTTTGGCACCGCCCCGGCAGGTAATGGCGCATTCATTATTCGCAATAGCTGGGGGTCGGGATGGGGAGATGGTGGATATTTTTACATCTCTTATTACGACAAGTTTGTGAAGAACAACGTGGCCTTTGTCGGAAGTGAAGTGGCCACGAACTACACGCGTCAGTACTCCTACGATCCTTTGGGCCAGACCAGCGGCGCCGGTTACGGCGTGAACACCGCCTGGGGGGCCGCCATGTTCGCTGCCACGGCCAATGAGAATCTGGGGGCCGTGGCCACCTACTTCGCCTCCAACGGGTCAAGCTACGAGATCTACGTCTATGATAACCCTCCCGCGAACACGCCACGGGGCGGGACTTTGGTGGGGACCGCCACGGGGACCGTCAGCAACGCCGGGTATCACACGATCTCCCTGGCAGAACAGAACATAGCATTACAAAATGGTCGCGCATTTTCAGTCGTGGTCAAATACACAACTCCTTCATTCACCAGCCCGTTACCTATTGAATATCCAATTGCGGGTTATTCTGCTGCATGCTCGGCGACGGCAGGGCATACGTTCGTAAGTTCAAATGGATCAGCGTGGGCTGACGTAACGACATACTTCCCAAATACCGATGCATGCATCAAGGCGCTTGCAATACCAAACTGCAATGACAGCAACGTCTGCACTGACGACGGCTGGAATGGGTTGGCCTGTACTCACGTCAACAACACCAAAAGCTGTACGGACGGCAATGCCTGCACCCAGACGGACACCTGTGCGGCGGGCGCCTGCGTGGGCAGCAACCCCAAGGTCTGTGACGACACCAACCCCTGCACGGACGACTCCTGCAACCCCGCCACCGGCGCCTGCGCCGCCGTCAACGACGACACCAATACCTGCTCCGATGGGGACGGCTGTACCCTGACAGACACCTGCGCGATAGGCTGCTGCGTGGGCACCAATCCCAAGGTCTGCAATGACACCAAGGTCTGCACCGATGACACCTGCGACCCCGCCACCGGCGCCTGCGTCTACACCAACGACGACACCCACACCTGCTCCGATGGCAACAACTGCACCCAGACGGACACCTGCACTGCGGGCCTCTGCGTGGGCAGCAATCCCAGGGTCTGTGACGACACCAAT
>CAIXZC010000459.1 GCA_903923815.1 uncultured Myxococcales bacterium | reverse complement strand
GGCAGCGCCCCGAGATGCCAAAGCACATGCTGCCCAGGGCGAAGGCCTCCAGTTCCAGGTCGGGGACGGCCCGCGAGATGGCGCGCATGGTCTGGAGGCTGCACTCCCGGGCCAGGATGACGCGGCTGTAGCCCAGGTCCCGGGCGCGGCGGGCACCGTCGGGGGTGGCGATGCCTGCCTGGGTGCTGGCGTGCAGCGGCAGGTCCGGCAGGTAGCGGTGGGCAAAGGCGGCCAGCCAGGGGTCCCGCAGGATGACCGCGTCCACGCCGGCCAGGTGGCAGGCTGCCAGGGTGCGCAGGGTGGGGTCCAGGGTCTCGGGCGTGAGGGGCAGGTTCAAGGTGACGTAGAGGCGCAGCCCCTGGCCGTGGAGGAAGCCCACCGTGGAGGCCAACTCGTCCAGCTCCAGGTTGGCGGCCCGGACCCGGGCGTTCAGGGCCCCGACCCCCATGTAGACCGCGTCGGCGCCGGCGTGGGCAGCCGCCGCAGCCGCCGCCACAGACCCACCGGGTGCCAGGATTTCCAGTTGCCGCGTCATCAGCAGGGCGCCTCCTTCTGGGCGCGCATGGTAGCACCACTTGGGAATTTTGCATCACCGAACCCTTGCCCTCGCGACCCGGCGCCACGATATTGAGTCCGGGGTGGATTGCTGGGGGAGATTCCATTATGAATACGCTGCTTTTATTCCTGCTGTTGACCAGTTGTGCGGCCGAGCCTGCCCCAGCGAAGCCTGCGCCACAGGAGGGTTGCATGAGACTGCGCGAGCTGACGCCCGAGGAGAAGAAGGTCATCGTGGAGAAGGGGACAGAGCTGCCCTTCACGGGGCACCTCCTGATGAACAAGGAGGCGGGCACCTACACGTGCAAGCGCTGTGGGGCGCCGCTGTTCCCGTCGGACGCCAAGTTCGAGTCGGGCTCGGGGTGGCCAAGCTTTGACGACGCCCTGCCCGGGGCGGTGGCCCAGACGCCGGACCCCGACGGGCAGCGCACGGAGATCAGCTGCAAGCGCTGCGGGGCCCACCTGGGGCACGTCTTCAAGGGCGAGGGCTTCACCCCCAAGAGCGCGCGCTTCTGCGTGAACTCCGTCTCCATGGACTTTGTGGCGGCGCCGCTGCTGAAGAAGGCCTGGTTTGCGGGGGGCTGCTTCTGGGGCGTGGAGTACTACTTTGACCAGCTTGACGGGGTGCTGGGGGCGGTCAGCGGCTACATGGGCGGCAGCCTGGACAACCCCAACTACCAGCAGGTGCGCACGGGCCGCACGGGCCACGCCGAGACCGTCGAGGTGACCTACGACGCCTCCAAGGTGTCCTACGAGACCCTGGCCCGCCTGTTCTTCGAGATCCACGACCCCACCCAGGTGGACGGCCAGGGCCCCGACCTGGGCACCCAGTACCGCAGCGAGGTCTTCTACACCGACCCCACCGAGCGCACCATCCTGGAGAACCTGACCAGTCAGCTGAAGGCCAAGGGCCTCAAGGTCGCCACCCACCTGACCGACGCCCAGGGCAAGAAGTTCTACCCCGCCGAGGACTACCACCAGGACTACTACGACCACAAAGGCCAGCAGCCGTCTTGCCATTTCAAGGTGAAGAGGTTCTAAGGGGCCTGCCTGCGATTTGCTCTGGCATTTGGCCCTCTGGCTCCTGCATGTGCGACGGGGCTAGGTCAGAGAACTGAGCAACTCGTCCACCAGCAGGTCAACGGCGGTTGAGGGGTTCTCCGACTCAGCGCCTTCAGCATCCCCATCGGGTCCGGGCGGTCAGACCCTTGCAGTCCCCGGACCAAGTATTGGCGAACAGGGCGTCAATCCTGCCGGCGAGGGTTTTCCGGTGGAAGAGCTTTCGGAAGCGAGGGGCTGGCCTGCAACGGGATCACGGGGACCTGCCAGTGACCTTCGTTTGATGACGTGCGGGCTGGGCAACGCGCAGCGGAATTGGGGCCCTCCCTGCGCGCACGGTGCTTGGCGAGAGAAATGGCTTGAAATGCGGGCAGTTGCGTGCGAAATTGCCGGCAACATACCCGCCACGCCTCTCTTGGTGAAAGCCTCGACGCGCCCTTGGCGGGTTTTTTTTGGACGAACCATGGTTCCCTCGGGCGGACGACACCTTTGGGCCCGGGGCATCGTTCTCGCGGTCAGTGGAGTTCTCCGAGTACGACAGGACCCTTCGTTCACTGGTGATGCAAATGCTGGAGCAGGTCGGCTACCGCACGCAGCGGACGCCGTAGGAGGAGCCGCCGAAGACTACGTTGAGGGCGCCCTGGCAGAGGTTGAAGACCCAGTATTGTTCTACGTCTGCGGCCTCGCTGGAGGTCCAGTACCAGGGGCCGCCGTCCCAGCCCTGTTGCATCTCTTGAACGGCTTTGCACTGGCCTGAGGGCTGGCTGCTGGCGGTCTGGCAGGTCTTGCAGTTGGCGTCGTTGCAGGTGCTGTTCAGGCAGTTGTCGCCGACGGTGCAGGCGCCGCCCAGTTCCAGGTCGGGGCAGTCACGGTAGAGGCCCCGGGCCTCCTCGATGGTGGGCAGGCGCCAGTCCGTGTGGCCGTCAACCTCGGCGGCCTCGCAGGCTGCCACGGCGGCGTCGCGGTTGGCCATGTCGGACACGGGGTCCACGGTCCAGGTCAAGCCCGTGCCAGGTTCGGTGAAGGTGACGCCCACCACCAGGGTGTCGGGGGTGGTGTCGGCCCCGGTGTCCAGGTTGGCGGAGTCCAGGTTGGTGAGTTGATCGCCCACCACGTCCCCGACGGTGTCTGTGCCCTTGTCGTCGGAGCTCTCGGCGCAGGCGGACAGGGCGGCGCAGGCCGCAAGAACGAATAGCAACACACTGATCTTCTTGACCATTCTTGTCTCCACGCTGGATGTGATGATGGCACCGTTTCTACACCCGTGGCGGGGGCGATGCAAGAAGGTGGGTGGGGGACGGAGGGCGGCGGGGGGAGGAGGG
>CAIXZC010000458.1 GCA_903923815.1 uncultured Myxococcales bacterium | reverse complement strand
TCTCGCTCCCCCAGCGTCCAGCCCTGCCCCCCCGGCAGCGCGCCGCCGATCCCGGGCGCCAACTCCCCAAGGAAGAAGGGCATCAGGGGGCTTCGCAGGGTCCGGGCCCGGGCCTCGTAAGCGGCCACAAGCTCCGGACTGCCCCCCAGCACCCGCCCCTCAAGCTCCAGACAGGGGGCCGGCCCCGCGGGACAGCGCGCGCCCTTCAGCCCCTCCAGCACCCCCAGCACCTGGGTGTCCCGCCGCGCTACCCACAGGTAGCCCTGCCCCGGGGCCACCGGCACCCCTGGAAACAGCCGCTGGGCCAGGCCGACAGCCTGGGCATCCAGGGGCAGCCGGGCCACCAACTCGGACCCCGCGGGCAGCCGCGAGGACACCGGCGCCGCGGGCCCCGGCAACAACAGCAGGGGCACGGCGGGCAACAGCAGCAGCGCGCTCAGGGCCGCCACCGGTGCCATGCCCCGGCTCCCCGCCGCCCGGGCCATCACGGCCCCCAGCAGGTAGAGGGCCAGGATGGGCACCGCCAACAGCAACTGGGAGAAGACGTCCGGTGGGGTGAGGATGCCGCCGATGATGAGGGACCCCGGGATCATGAACCGAAAGCCCTTGAACCACAGCGCCGGCCGCACCACCCCCACGGCCCCCAGGGCCATCATCAGCAGGGGCAACTGGAACACCAGGGAGAACACCAGCAGGGTCATGACGGCGGTGCTGAACACCCCCCGGATTCCCAGCAACAGGTTGGTGTCCCCCGCCTGGGAGAAGTCGATGAAGAAGTCCAGCATGAAGGGCAGCACCACCCGATGGGCGAACAGGAAGCCCACCACCGCCAGCAGGGGCATCAGCAGCAGCACGGGCCACAGGCGTCGCCGCATGGGGGAGGACAGGGCGGGGGCCACGAAGGCGAACACCTCGCGCAGCACCAGGGGCGCCGCCAGCACCCCCCCGGCCAGGGCCGCCAGCAACAGGTGCACCAGGAAGGTGTCCCCCGCGTCCAGGGCCACCATCCGGGAGATGCCCCGGGAGGCCATGACCACCTTCAGGGGGCCCAGCACGAACTCCAGCAGCTCCAGCCGGAACACCCAGGCCGGTACCAGGGCCAGGGCCATCCACAGCAGACTGCGAAGGATCCGGGAGCGCAGCTCCTCCAGGTGCCCCATGAGGGGCATCCGTGCCTCGGCATCCATTACATATTCTCCCTGGGGAAGAGCTGGCGCTGGGGGGCGGCCTCCAGCAGCCGACATTCGAGGTGGCCCTCCAGGGCCTCCCGCCAATCGTCACGATATTCCCCGAAGAGCAGCGCCAGGGTGGCCCCGTTGGCCCGCGCCGCCTCCACCAGTTCCTGCCGCGAGCAGGCCCGCCGCAGCCCGAACTCCTGGGCCCCTGCGCCACCCTTGAGGTGCACCTGACAGGCCCCCGCAAGCACCGCCTGCGCCACCTGCAACTTGACCCCCGGCACCCCCAGCGGCGCCCCGGGCAGACGCCCCCCCGAGAACTGCCAGCGGGTGGCCACCCGGGAGGGCAGCCCCAGGGCCAACTCCCCCGGGAAGCGGCGGTCCAGCTCCAGGGCCAGCTCCAACCCGAAGAACAGGTCGTTGCAACTGCCCTGGGCGCGCCCGCCGGCGGCCAGGATCTCCTTGGTGGCTGCCAGCACGTCCGCCAGCACCCGGTCCGACTCCCCTTCCAGGGGCAGCAGCGGCCAGCGGGCCCCCAGCACCAGCACCGCCGCCTTGGGATGGCGCGCGGCCTCCCCCGGCAGGGTGCAGCGCCCATAGCCCCCGGCGTACAGGAAGTCCCCCTCCGGCGACTGGTACAGCAGGCTGCGGGCCCCCGGCGCAAAGCCCGTCGGGTGGAGGCTCAGCAGAGAGTCCCCAAGCTGGATCACATCCCCGTCCGCCGCCGTCAGGTACAGGCCCTTCTGGCCGTAGGCCCACTGCCCCGTGAAGCGCCCGCAGATGGCCCGGTCGGAGCGTCGCCCCGGGGCCTCCAGGGCGGACCCCAGGAAGCGCAGCCCACCCTGGGCCGGGGACCAGTCCAACCAGATGTTCTGGGGGGCGATGCAGGGCCCGTCATACCAGCGAATGCGGCGAAGAATCTCCATCAGGCCTCCTCCGCCAGGAGGGCGCAGCCCAGGGCCCCGTTGTAGTCCGGCTCGGGCAGGCCCACCACGGGCACCCCAAGTCTGGCCGCCAACAGCGTCTGCAGCCCCGGCCCCCGGGCCAGGCCCCCGGCCAGATACACGGGCAACCCCGCCGCCCCATCCAGGCGCGCCAGCATCTGGGCCGCGCGGTCCGCCACGCTCTGCAGCACCCCCGCCCCTATCCGGCCCAGCTCCACCCCGTCCACGATCAGCCCCACCACCTCGGACTCGCCAAAGGTGGCGCAGATGTTGTTCAGCTTCACGGGTGCCTCCGCGCAGGCCAGCAGCTCTTCAAGCTGCAGCCCCAGCACCGCCGCCATGTTCTCCACATAGCGCCCTCCGCCGGCGGCGCAGCGGTCGTTCATCACGAAGCCCGCCAGGGCCCCCGCCCTCACCAGCAGGCCCTTGCTGTCCTGGCCCCCCAGGTCCAGCAGCACGAAGTCCCCCGCCCCCACCTGGGCCACGGCCCCCCGCTGATGCGCCGCAATCTCCGTCACCACGCGGCAAGACGCGCCCCCCGCCAGGTGCCGCCCATAGCCCGCCGCCACCGCCCGAGGCAGGGGCCCCCGGTAGTCGAACAGCTCCTCCAGCACCGCCGGCAACGCCAGCTCCAGCCGCCCCTCCCGCCGCCGCGCATAGCGCCGGTAGAAGGTCACGCTGTCCAGCCGCTGCTGCCGCCGCCCCTCGGGGGTCTGCAACACCAGCTTGGCAAAGCGCGACCCCAGGTCCAGCCCCAACGTGGGCCCCCGGTCCGCGCGCCCCACCACCTTCCCAGCCTGGGTCTTGAGGGAATTCACAAAGGCCTCCAGCCGCAACAGGTCCCGAGGCTCCAAGGCCCCCGGCTCCCCGCCCTCCAGCCGCAGCACGGGCACCCCCAGGTGCTCCGCCGGCAGCGAGGCGGTGACGCCATGATGACAGAACAACTGCTCGTAGACCACAAAGCCGTCCAGCCCCCGCCGCCGCCCCTCCTGCGCCGCCTTGGCCAGTCGCCGGGGCACCCCCAGGGGCCAGGCCAGCCCCAGGTACTGCTGCCCCAGGCTGCCCGCCTCCGCCGTCATGGCGAAGTCAAAGGGGCTCTCGTTGTACCCCACGGAGGCGCCAAATTCCTTCGCCCGCTGGTGCAGGTCCGTCAGCGCCGTGGGCACCCCAAACACGCCCAGTCTTGGGTTTGGGGGGGGCATGGGGGGGCGCCCCGCGATCGTTTTCAGGAAGGCCTCCAGCCCCGCCAGGTACTCGCCGGGCTCCCGGCCCCCCAGGTCCGTGGAGGACAGCAGCCACTGGTGGTTCTCCCACCCCGTGACCCGGCCCGTCTCCCAGGTCTCCCGGTCCAGCCGCCCCAGGGCCCGCCGCAGGGGTATCAGCTCCCGCCGCACAGCCTCCGCCGCCTCCAGGCTGGTGCCCAGACGCTGGCAGAAGACCTCCAGGGCGCGCCCCAACTCCGCCGCCGGGTCCGGGCAAAAAGGCGAGGGGTAGGCGAACTGCAACACCTCCACCCCCTCCTGTGCCAGCCGCCGCCCCAGGGCGTGGTTGGCAAAGCAGTCCCCCTGGGTCACCAGCACCACGCGCTCCAGGCCCAGCAGCTTGCACACGCCGTACAGACCCCGGGTCCAGGCGCACACCGTCATGGGCACCCCGGCAGCGTCGGCCGCGGCCAGAAAGCGCCCGGGATTGGCGTCCTGCACGAACAGGTTGTTCAGGTCCAGGGGCTGCATCCCCGCCGCCAGCAGGACCTCCACGGGGACCGTGGAGAACAGGCCAATGGTGGGCCTCATCGTCCCACCTCCCGGGCCGCCAGCAGCTCCAAGAATGCCGCCACCCGCAGGCGCAGGCGCCCGTCCAGGGGCCCCAACTCCTCCACCGGGAGGGACAGGAAGGGCAGGTTCACCCGGCTGCGGTAGAGGGCCTCCTCCACGCCCCGGCCCGAGAAGGCCTCGTGGACGAAGACGGCCCCCCGGGCCCCAGCCCGAAGACCCGCCTCCAGGGCCGCGTCCAGTCTGTTCGTCCAGAACAGGCGCCGGGCAAACTCCTCGGGCCCGGACAGGCAGGCCAGCAGCTCCGCCGCCGGCTCCTCGTCGTGGGCCACGAAGAACCCCCCGGCTTCCAAGAACTCGTGCAGATCGGTCAGCAGCAACCCCCGCCCCAGCACCAGCAGCGGCAGGGCCGCACCCTCCTGAAGGTCTGCGGGGTCGGGGCCAGAAGCCTGGGGGCGGTGCTGCTGGCAGCGCTCCTCCTGACAGGCGGGCTCCTCATCTTTCGGGCCTCCAGCCTTCGGCCCCGATCCTTCTGTGCCTGCAGCCTCCTGGCCGTGGTCCTGGCCACCCGCAAGCTGCCAGGCCCGCCCCTCCAGCCCCCCCACCCAGCGCCAGAACGGCCCCGAGGGGTGCAGCCCCTGCTCCTGTTCTGCCAGCAGCCCCCGGGCCTCCTCCAGGGTCAGCTTCGTGGGCCCCGCCCACTCCCTGGGGAACAGACCCCGAAGCTTCTGGCCGCAGCGCGCCGGGTCCGACAGGTCCAGGTCGGCGGCGTGGATCTGCGTCTCCGGGGGCAGCAAGAACAGCAGGTCGCGGTACTCCGTGGGCAGCAGCTCCAGGGTGGTGTAGACGTGCCGAGGGGCCAGCTCCAGCAGGCGGGCGGCCACGGCCAGGGCCAACGGCGGCAGGCTGGCGGGGATGGCTGCCAGGCGGGGATGCACCTTCGCCGACGGCCCCCCCGCGCCCCCCCAGCCAACCCGGGTCACAGGCTGCGGCAACCGGGCCAGCAGGTCCCAGGGCAGGGGCCCCAGGATCACGCTGAGGTCCTGCGGTGAACCAAACTGAAACAATGGAAGACTGGGAAGATTGTTGGCGGGGACTTCTGGGCTCATTCTCCGGGCTCGGAGTCCACCCAGCCCCGGACCTTGCCGATGGCCGAGGCCTCTATCTGACGGACCCTCTCCCGGGTGAGGTTCATGATGTAGCCGATCTCTTCCAGGGTGATGCCCCCCTGATCCGCCACGTCCAGCGCGCAGGAGAAGGGCATTTCCCAGACCTGGAGATCGGGGAACTTGATCTTGATGGAGCCGGTCTCGGGGTTCACATCCAGGAACAGGTGGTATTTGCAACTGACGAAGGGACAGGGGCGGGCCCCGTCTTTACATTCTGATCTGAAGCGGGGGCGGCGGTACTCCACCAGGGGCAGGAGTTCCTTGCCCTCCATCATCTCTTTGCGGGTAAGTCTCTTGCGGGCGATGGTTCGGGGCTTGGGATACCCGCGCCGGTTGTTGGTCTGGGTGTTTCTTGTTTCCGACAAGCTGACGCTCCACCACCGCCGATTAGCCGAGTCTGGTTATAGGGCGAAGCCGCGCGCTGCGTCAAGCTAGATTTTCCATGCCCGGACGGGGGCCCCGGAGGGCCTCGCGTTTTCCTTTGACAATCGGTGGCTTGCCATATAGATTTCCGCTCGCTTTCGGGGACGGTCTAGGCTGTGGCCCGGGCAAATTCACGCACGAGGGGGTTTTTTTTAAACATGGCCAAACAGGATTTCAACATGATGGATGGGGCTGATTTCGACTTCGAAGCCCTGCTGAACGAGGCTGAGACCAACAACAGCATCGAACCGGGCAAGGTTGTCCAGGGTCGGGTTGTGATGGTCACCAAGGATTTCGTGACCGTGGACATCGGCTATAAGTCCGAGGGCATGATCCCTGCTGACGAGTTCATCGAAATGGACGGCACCATCTCCGTCAAAGAAGGCGACACCATCAACGTCTACGTGGACGAACTGGAGGACGAAGAAGGTACCATCCAGCTCTCCAAGGACAAGGCCGAGAAGCTGAAGATCTGGGACGAGATCGAAGCTGCCTGCGCCCGTGGCGAACTGGTGGAAGGCGTCATCTCCAGCCGCGTCAAGGGCGGCCTCACCGTCGACATCGGCGTGAAGGCGTTCCTGCCCGGTTCCCAGGTTGACCTCCGCCCCGTGCGCAACCTGGAGCGCTACCTCGGGCAGCGCTTCCAGTTCAAGGTCATCAAGTTCAACAAGAAGCGTGGGAACATCGTGCTGTCCCGCCGCGCCCTCCTTGAAAAAGAGCGCGAGGAGCTCAAGGGCAAGACCCTGGAGAACCTGGAGCAGGGCAAGGTGGTGGACGGCATCATCAAGAACATCACCGAGTACGGCTGCTTCGTGGACCTGGGCGGTATCGATGGCCTCCTGCACATCACCGACATGTCCTGGGGCCGCATCAATCACCCCTCCGAAATGTTCAACGTGGGTGACGAAGTGCGCGTGAAGGTCCTCAAGTTTGACCCCAAGAGCGAGCGCGTCTCCCTGGGCCTCAAGCAGATCTCCGAGGATCCCTGGCTGCACGTCATGGAGAAGTACGCCGTGGCCCAGCGGGTCAGCGGCAAGGTCGTGAACCTCACCGATTACGGCGCGTTCATTGAGCTGGAAGAGGGCATCGAGGGCCTGGTGCACGTCTCCGAGATGAGCTGGACCAAGCGCATCAAGCACCCCTCCAAGATGGTCAGCCCCGGCGACAACGTGGACGCCGTCATTCTGGACATCGACATCGAGAACAAGCGCATCTCCCTGGGCATGAAGCAGATCGAAGAGAACCCCTGGGAGCGCCTGCGCGAGTCCTACCCCATCGGCTCGGTCATCCGCGCCAAGATCCGCAACATCACCCCCTTCGGGCTGTTCCTGGGCATCGAGGACGGCATCGACGGTCTGGTGCATGTGTCCGACATCTCCTGGTCCACCAAGGTGAAGAACCCCCAGGACGCCTACAACAAGAACGACGAAGTGGAAGCCAAGGTGTTGGCCATCGACGTCGAGAACCAGCGCTTCTCCCTGGGCATCAAGCAGCTCAGCGAGGACCCGTGGGCCGTGGTGGATCGCCGCTACCCCATCGGCACCGTGATCCAGGGCAAGGTCTCCAAGATCCTGGACTTCGGCGCCATCGTGCAGATCGACGACGAAATCGAAGGTCTGGTCCACATCTCCGAGATCTCCGACGAGAAGGTGGATCAGGTCTCCAGCGTGCTGCATGAAGGTGACGCCGTGAAGGCCAAGTGGTCAGCCTGATCCCCGAAGAGCGGAAGATCGGCCTGTCCATCCGCCGCGTCCGTGATGACGAAGCCGCCGACATCTACTCGGCCAACAAGCGTCAGCAGCGGGCCCGCACCGGCACCGTCATGGGCGACGTCCTCATGAAGACCATGGGCGAGGAACTCAGCCGCATGGGCGTCGTGGACAACACGGTCCCCGGCAAGGATGAGAAGGGCGAGGAAGAGTAAGCCTCTCCGTTCGAACCAAGGAAGGCCGGGTCCCGTACCCGGCCTTTTTTTTTGCGAACCGCGCGCAAGCAAGCGGGTGTCCGGCCAACAAGGAGCTCCACATGCGCTACGTATCCCTCTCCCTCCTCCTCCTTCTGGCCGCCTGCTCCGCCTCCCAGGGGGGCAACTCCACCGGGGACACGGTGGAACTGCTGGCGGGCTCGGACAGCCAGTCAGACGGCCCCGGCACTGACTCCGGCGACCCCCGTGGCACCATCACCCCGGTGTTCAATCAGGTCTACTGGACGGAGGTCCACGAGGTCATCGAGAACGCCCAGGACAGCCTCAAGGTCGTCCACTTCGAGCTGAACCATGACAGCGCCGGCGACGAGATCGCCCAACTCCTGGCCCAGGCCGCGGCCCGGGGGGTGGACGTGCAGGTGGTGCTGGATGATGAGGTCGAATCCAACACCGCCCGGGTGGAAGAGTTGGGGGCCGCGGGGGTTGCCGTGAAGCTGGACGGAGCGGGGCGCATGACCCACACCAAGCTGGTGGTGGCGGACCGGTCGCGGGCCCTCTTCGGGTCCACCAACTGGTCCTGGTCCTCCATGCGAAAAAACAACGAGACCAATGTCCTGGTGGAGGACCAGCTAATCTGCGGCTACTTCGCGGACTACGCCGACGCCCTGTGGAACGCCCCCCGGACCACCTGGAAGCAGCCCGTCCAGGTCAGTCCCCTGGGCCGGGCCTTTGGGGACGCCTCCTACGTGCCCGAGGCCATGGCCCTCATCAACGGGGCCGAGGAGCGCGTGGACCTTTTGTTGTATGGCATGAACGTGGACCCGGACCAGCCCGACTCCGAAGTCTACAAGCTGTTGAAGGCCATGAAGGCAGCCCAGGACCGGGGCGTCCAGGTGCGCATCGTGCTGGACTGGTCCAGCTACGACCGCACCATGAACCGCCTCAACACTTCCAATGCCGCGGAGCTGCGAAAGCTGGGCTTCAACGTGCGCTTCGAGACCCCCCAGACCATCTCCCACGCCAAGCTGCTGGTCAGCGAGAAGGAGGCCCTCATCGGCTCCAACAACTGGGGCTACGGCGGCTTCGTGAAGAACCATGAGATTGGGGTGAGGACTGCTGACCAGGGCGTGGTCCAAGCTGCGCTGACCTACTTCGAGGGCATCTGGGGCGTCTCCCTGGAGTCCCGCCGCTAGTAACGCCAGGCATTCCTTCGGGCGCTGCCCAGGGGCCGCCCCTGCACCACCACCGCCACCTCCTCCGAGACATCCAGGGCGGCCTCTGCCGCCAGTTCCTGCCGGGTCAGCTTCCACTCTGCAGCGGCGATGCCCACCAGGAAGAACAGGAACTTGTTGAAGGGGATCGAGCTGAAGGTGCCGAACACCGCCGTGGCCAGCAGGTTGATGGCCAGGAACTTCCGCGCCAGTCGGTCTCGGTCATTTCGCGCGGCCTTGGCCGACTGCCAGAAGGCGCGCAGGGAATAGAAGAACAGCCCCAGGTAGGCCAGCAGGCCGGGAATGCCCGCGTCAGCCGCTGCGGCCAGGTACCACGAATGCAGCACACGTGCCCTGTTCTCCACCCGCTGGGAGTAGATGGCCGCGAATCGCTCGGGCCCAAGGCCAAAGACGGGGTGGTCGGCTATCTGATCGATGGCGAAGCCGTATTGCAGGGCCCTGGGCTCCTTGGCTTCCGGATCCTTCTCCCGGGCCTCCTCGGTGAGGAAGGGGATGGTCTTGACGCGCAGGGCCATCAACTCCGGCGGGTCCAGCACCATCCAGACGCTGAAGACCAACAGCACCACCACACCAAAGCGGCCGCCGCGGCTTCGCAGGAAGATGGTCACCGTGGATAGCACCAGCACAATGAACGCCAGAAAGGCCGAGCGGGCCCCCGTGGCCAGCAACAGGTAGGCCATGAAGATGACCATGGGCAGCCCCAACATCCAGTCGCGGGTCGTCTTGGCCTTGGCGATGAGCCAGGCCCCGCCCAGACCCAGACCAAGCAGGTACGCCTGAGCAGCGGTGTTGGGGTTGCCGAAGGACGCCACCATGCGCCGGACCCAGATCCCCTCGTCTCCCCGCTGACCTTCGGGCACCCAGGAGTAGCCCGGGATCATCTCCGTGGTGAGCACCGCCAAGAGCACCACTCCCACGTACACCAGGCCAACCTTGAGGAGTTGATCCCGGTTCTCCACCCAGACCAGGACCAGGAACACGAAGATGGCATTGGCAAGATAGCGCTCTACCCATGAGGACTCAGCCACGGAATTGACGAAGTGAGAGGCCAAAAGGAATACGAACAGGAGCACGGTCAGCAGGGGCAGTGGCCCCTTCAAGTCCAGCTTTCGGCCGTTGGTCATGATGTCGAACATGAACAGAAACACGGTGGGAACGCCAATCAGCTTCTGGGGGGACAGCAGAGAATTGCCGGTGCTCATGAACTCCGGAAGGCTGACCAGCGGGAAGGTCCCCACCAGCAGGTAGAGGCTGAACCTCGGCGTCCGGGCCAGCACCACCAGTGTGGGCACGGCTAGCGCAAGCAGAATTAGAACCAGCAACGAATCCATCGGGCCTCTCCAGTTCGGGCGGCATTATTCCCCAGAGTCCCCGGGAACACAAGATTGCCGCCGGATGCCCCTTTCAATTGCCGGTCGGGGTGTTCCGTGCTATTGAATCGCCCGCTTGGAGGTGCCCATGCGGCTGGAAAAAGAATATGTCCTTCGGGTGGCCCGGCTGGCCCGGTTGCGGCTGTCGCCAACCCAGGTTGAGACCATGAGCGCCCAGCTCTCCTCGGTCCTTGGCTACATGAAGAACCTGGAGGAGCTGGACCTGTCGGCGGTGGCGCCATTCTCCCACGCGGAGAAGGACGGCCTGCCCGCCTGTACGCCCCTGCGCCAGGACGCCCCGGAGGCCTCCCTGTCCGTGAAGGATGCCCTGGCCAACGCCGGGCAGACCGAGGACGGCTACTTCGTGGTCCCCCGGGTCCTTGGGGAGGAGTAGCCATGAAACCACTGCACCACCTGAACGCCGCTGAACTGTCCGGGCTGCTGGCCGACCGCAAGCTCTCCTCCGTGGAGCTGTGCACCCACCTGCTGGCCCGCTGCGACCAGTACCCCGGGCTGGGCGTCTTCCTGCACCTGGACCGGGCCCAGATCCTGCGGGACGCCGCCGCCGCCGACCAGGCCCGCGCCACCGGCGCTACCGGCCCCCTGCTGGGCATCCCCGTGGCCATGAAGGACATCTTCACCACCAAGGACCAGCCCACCACGGCTGGCTCCAAGATCCTTCAGGGCTTTCGGCCCCCCTTCGATGCCACCGCGGTGCAGAAGCTGCGGGACGCCGGCGCCATCATCTTTGGCAAGACCAACATGGATGAATTTGCCATGGGGTCCACCAATGAGAACTCCGGCTACTTCCCCTGCGCCAATCCCTGGAGCCCGGACCACGTGCCCGGCGGCTCCTCCGGTGGCTCCGCCTGCGCGGTGGCGGCGGGCCTGGCCCCCCTGGCCCTGGGCACGGACACCGGCGGCTCCATCCGCCAGCCCGGCTCCCTGTGCGGCGTGGTGGGCTTCAAGCCCGCCTACGGCACGGTCAGCCGCTACGGCCTCATCGCCTTTGCCTCCTCCCTGGATCAGGCCGGCCCCATGACCCGCACGGTGGGCGACGCCCTGGCCCTCTACAACGCCATGGTGGGCCGGGACCCCAAGGACTCCACCACCCTGGACACGGCCCCCCTGGCCCCCCCCGCACCCCGCAAAGGGCTGCGTCTGGGCGTCCCCAAGGAGTGGCTGGGCGAGGGTCTGGAGCCCGCCGTCCGAGACATCATTCAGCGCTCGCTGGATCTGCTGGTGCGGCAAACCGGCGCCCAGTTGGTGGAGATCAGCCTGCCCAGCGTGAAGTACTGCGTGTCGGTGTACTACATCATCGCCACCGCCGAGGCCTCCTCCAACCTGGCCCGCTTCGACCTGCTGCGCTACGGCAAGCGCCCCGCAGAAGTCGGCAGCTACAACCTGAAGGACTGGTACGAGGAGATGCGCGGCCAGCTCTTCGGGGACGAGGTGCGGCGCCGCATCATGATCGGCACCCACGTGCTCAGCTCGGGCTACTACGACGCCTACTACCTGAAGGCCCAGAAGGTGCGGCGGCTCATCGCCGACGAGCTGCACCACGCCATGGCCCAGCACAACCTGGACCTGGTGGTGGGGCCCGTCTCCCCCAACGCGGGCATCCGCTTCGGCGAGTGCCTGGCGGACCCCTTGAAGATGTACCTCAACGACATCCTCACCATTTCTGTGAATCTGGCAGGGGCGGCGGGGATGTCCGTGCCCGCAGGCCTGACGCCCGAGGGGCTGCCCGTGGGGTTGCAGTTCGTGGCACCCCGGGGTAAGGAGGATGCCCTGTTCTCGGCGGCCCTTCAGTTCGAGGAGGCAAGAGGCCCGCTGCCCGAGCCCCCCGAGGCCGCCATCGCCGCCTGCAACGCCAAGGAGAGGGGGCTGGCAAGATGAAGGACTACGAAGTCGTCATTGGCCTGGAGGTCCACGCCCAGTTGCGCACCGCCACCAAGATGTTCTGCACCTGCAAGGCGGACTACGGGGACCTGCCCAACCGCCACACCTGCCCCGTGTGTCTGGGTATGCCCGGCACCCTGCCCGTGGTGAACCGTCAGGCCGTGGTGCTGGCCCTGCGCGCCGCCCGGGCCCTGGACTGCAAGGTCAACCCCCATAGCTGCTTTGACCGCAAGAACTACTTCTACCCGGACCTGCCCAAGGGCTACCAGATCACCCAGTTCCGCAAGCCCATCTGCGAGCACGGCCACCTGACCATCGCGCTGGCCAACGGCGACGACAAGCGCGTGGGCATCACCCGAATTCATATGGAAGAGGACGCGGGCAAGGACCTGCACCTGGAGGGGCTGCCCGAGAGCTTCGTGGACTTCAACCGCTGCGGCGTCCCCCTCATTGAAATCGTCAGCGAGCCGGACCTGCGCAGCGCCGACGAGGCCGTGGCCTATTTGAAAGAGCTGCGCAACATCCTGCGCTTCCTGGACGTCTGCGACGGCAACATGGACGAGGGCTCCTTCCGCTGCGACGCCAACGTCTCCGTCATGCCCCGGGGTTCGGCCACCTACGGCACCCGCGCGGAGGTGAAGAACGTCAACTCCTTCCGCTTCGTGGCCAAGGCCATCGAGTACGAGGTCAAGCGTCAGATCGACCTGCTTGAGGCCGGCGGCAAGGTGGTCCAGGAGACCAGGCTCTTCGACAGCCGTGAGGGCGTCACCCGCAGCATGCGCGGCAAGGAAGAGGCCCACGACTACCGCTACTTCCCCGAGCCCGACCTGCTGGACCTGACGGACATTGACGTCCTGCAGGCCGAGGCCCACCAGGACTTTCCCCTGTTGCCCGCCCAACTGCGGGCGCGCTTTCGGGAGCTTGGCCTGCCGCCCTACGACGCGGAGGTCCTCAGCGCCGACAAGGACATCGCCCGGTGGTTCCTGGACCTGGTGACCCAGGTGAAGAACCCCAAGGCCGCCTCCAACTGGGTCATGACGGAGGTGCTGGGGTATCTGAATCGGGAGAAGAAGACCCTGGGCGAGTTCCCCGTGCCCCAGGCCGAGCTGGCGCTGCTGATCAACGCGGCGGACCAGGGCAGGGTCTCGGTGACCCGGGCAAAGGAGTTCTTCGGGCGGATGCTGGCCGAGGGCCTGGCCGCCTCCAAGTTGTTGGACGAGGGCGGCGCCCAGGTGGATGACCAGGATGCCCTGCTGACCGTGTGCCGCGCCGTGGCCAGCGAGTTCCCCGACGAACTGGGCCGCTACCTGGGCGGCAAGGAAGGCCTGGTGGCCTTCTTCGTGGGCCAGGTGATGAAGCGCACCCAGGGCAAGGCCAATCCGCGGGTCCTGCCCACCTTGATGAAACAGGCATTGGAAGAGAAACGCGCATGAAGAGCACCGTCAGAGCAGTCCGTTGGAATGGGCAGGTTCTGGAACTCCTTGATCAGCGGCTGCTGCCCGTGGAGGAGCGCTGGCTGGCCTGCGACGGCATAGACTCGGTGGCCTTCGCCATCAAGGAAATGGTGGTCCGTGGGGCTCCCGTCATCGGCATCGCCGCGGCCTACGGCATGGCCCTGCGGGCGGCCCAGGTCAGTGGCCCTGCGGCCGTCTTCGTCTCCGAAATGGAGGCCGCCTCCAAGACCCTGGCAGCCACCCGCCCCACGGCGGTGAACCTGTTCTGGGCCCTGGAACGCGTGATGCGCCGGGCCGCCGCGGCGTCCAATCTGAACCCCCAGGAGCGGGCCCTGGCCGTGGCCGAGGAGGCCATCGCCATAGACGAAGAAGACCTGCAGCTCTGCCTTGCCATGGGCAGGCACGGCGCTGCCCTGCTGCCGGACCGGGGTGGGGTCATGACCCACTGCAACGCCGGCGCCCTGGCCACCGGCGGGCACGGGACGGCGCTGGGGGTCATCCGCAGCGCCCTTTGGGGCGGCAAACAGTTCAAGGTCTATTCCCGGGAGACCCGGCCCCTCCTGCAGGGCGCGCGGCTCACCGCCTGGGAACTGCTCAAAGACGGCATTGACGTGACCCTGCTGTGCGACTCGGCGGCGGCCCACGCCATGTCCCGGGGCCTCATCAACGCGGTCATAGTGGGCGCTGACCGCATCGCCGCCAACGGCGACACCGCCAACAAGATCGGCACCCAGGGGCTGGCCATCCTGGCCAGACACTTTGGCATCCCCTTCTACGTCGCGGCCCCCTACTCCACCGTGGACCTGCTGACCCGCAGCGGGGAGTCCATCGTCATCGAGGAACGCTCGCCCCAGGAGGTCCGCTTCTTCCAGGGCGTCCAAAGCGCCCCCGAGCAGGTGCCCGTGCTGAACCCTGCCTTCGACGTGACCCCCGCGGAGCTTATCACCGCCATCATCACCGACCGCGGGGTCGTGCGCGCGCCCTACCCCGAGCAACTGCTCAAGACCGTGGGACGCAGATGAGACTTTTGCTGCTGACCCTGCCCGCCCTGTTGCTGGGCCTGCTGCTGGCCCTCCCGGCCCAGGCCGCCCCGGAGCTGCTGTCCGAGACGGTGGACGGGGTGCCCGTGAAGGTCCTCAGCCTGACCCCGGCGGAGTTCCACGCCACCTTCCATTTTCCCGGCAACGGCGGCGGCACGACCACTGCCTCAGCCGCACTGGAGGCCAACCCCGAGGCCTTCGCGGCCTTCAACGGTGGCTACTTCCTGCCGGGCGGCAAGCCCCTGGGACTCCTGGTCCAGGAGGGCAAGGCCCTGAACCCTCTGCGCAAGGCTGACTGGGGGGTCTTCTACCTGGAAGCGAAGGGCAACCCCCGGATCCTGCACCGCAAGGACTACGCCGCCCTGGCGCCCACCCCGGCGCCCGTCTTCGCCATTGAGTGTGGCCCCCGGCTGGTGGTCGCCGGAAAGGCTCTGACCTTCAAGCCCTCCAGGGATCGGCGCACGGCCCTGGCCATCACGGCGGAGGGCCGGATCCTGGTGGTGGTCTTCCCCCGCCCCGTGGAACTGGGCACCGTCAGTGACTACCTGCTGCGCCGCTGGGCCGTCACCGACGCCCTCAACCTGGACGGCGGGTCCTCCACCCAGTTGGCCACGCGCCTGGGCTCCCAATCCGTGACTGCCCAGGCCCACGGCATCCCCGTCCCCTACGTGGTGCTGCTGCGGAGCCCCCGGCCATGAAGATCCTCCTCATCAGCCAGTGCTACGAACCCGAGGCCGCCGCCGCCACCATCCGGGTCAAGGGCCTGGCCCGGGCCTGGAAGAACGCCGGCCACCAGGTGACGGTCCTGACGGGCTTTCCCAACTACCCCACGGGCCAGCGCTTTCCCGGCTTTGACTACGGCAACCGACGCTACAAGCACGAGGTGCTGGAGGGCATCGAGGTCCACCGGACCTTCAACCTCTTCTACCGCTCGGGCCAGTCCCTGCGGCGCGTGCTGGACCATCTTTCCTTCATGATCTCCGCCTCCCGCTGGGGCGCACGCCTCGCCCCTGGGGCCTTTGACGTGGTGGTGGGAAGCTCTCCCCATTCCTTCATCCTGCCCGCTGCCGTCCGGGCCGCCCGCGCCTGCGGCGCCACCTGCATCCTGGACATCCGGGACCACTGGCCCCAGACCGCACCTAAGGGCGGAGCCGTCGCCAACCTGCTTTGGAAGGCCATCGGCCTCACCGTGGCCTACGCCTACCCCCGGGCCGACTTCGTGGTGGGGGTCTCCCCCGAGTACGCCAACTTCGCCGCCCACTTCGGGGTGGGCCCGGAGCGCTACACCACCATCCCCAACGGCTTTGACTCGGAGCGCTTCCCCTGGCCCCCTCCCAGGGACCTGGCCCGCCGGACCCTGGACCTGCCCGCCGAGGCCTTCGTCGTCTCGTTCATCGGCACGGTGGGCACCGGCATGGGCCTGGAGACCTGCCTGGAGGCCCTGGCGCAGTTGGCCCCCCGGCATCCCGACCTGGCCCTCCTGGTGCTTGGTCAGGGAGTCTCGAGGGAGGCCCTGGAGCAGCAGGCCCGGTCGCGCAACCTGCCCGTGCACTTTCGAGACCACCTGCCCGCGGATCAGGTCCACCTTGCCTACGCTGCGTCCGATCTTTCCCTGGCCGCCCTGGAGGACCGGGCGGAGCACCGGGGCCGGATCCCCGCAAAGACCTTCGAGATCCTGGGCAGCGGCATCCCCATGCTGGCGATCATCCCCGAGGGGCCGGCCTGGGAAATCGTCCACTCGGCCCAAGCCGGCGTTCGCATCCCCCCAGGCGATTCCGCCGCCCTGGCGCAGGCCATAGAGGACCTCAAGGCCAGTCCCGACCGCCGACGCGCCATGGGTGAGTCAGGTCGGGCTTTCGTCCTGGCCCGCCACACCAGGGAGGCCATGGCCCAGCGCTACCTGGAGCTGATGTCGCGGCTGTTGTCATCCCGTTGATCTTCCCCCAGGCCCCCTTCGCCCCCATAAACTTGACGGCACCCCCCAGCCCAGCGAAAATGCCCACGCGGCTGCGTGTGTCCGGTCGCTGTAGGAGGCCAAGATGAAGAGGCTGAACCCCGTCTCCCGGGCTCTGTCAGGGTTCCTGTGTGTGCTGGCCCTGGCCCTCGCAGCCGGCTGCGCCGCCAGCCCCACCAACCAGCCTGGGGAGGACACCGTGGCCCCCCTCGACACCGAGCCCCAGGACACGGCCCCCAAGGACACCCTCCCGGACACGGTCAAAGAGGACACTGTCCAGATCCCCGAGATGGAACTGCAGGTCTTCGCTCCCAGCACCTGCGGCTGCGCCCTGGGGACGCCCCAGCCCACCTCTACCTGCGGCTGGTATGCCAACGAATTCGCCGAGATCCGCGTCAAGGCCGGGCACACGGCCGAGGGCTACAACGGCGCCAATGGCATCTCCAAGGTGAAGATGTTCCGAATCGTGGAGACGCAGGCCAAGTTCCTCGATGAGACCAGCAAGGTGGGCACCGACGGCTTCTTCACCCTGGACTTCGAGGCGGCTCGCTCGTTCTTGGACGAAGACAACGACGGCAATTACGTGGATGGCTTTTACGATTTCCGCGTGGAGGCCTTCTCCAAGATCAGCGACGCCAACGGTCAGATAATCTCCCGGGGCGCCTCCTTCAAGCTCTACATCGACTTCACGGGCCCCAGCATCCAGATCCTGCAGCCCGTTGGCAGCGCCGACGCCCGGGCCAAGCTCTCTGCCAAGGCCACTTTGCTGTTCTCGTCAGAGGACCCCGGCTCAGGGAACGGCTCTTTCGACGTCCTGCTGGGCTCCCAAAGCACCAACACCGTGATCCCCGTCCCCGACCCCACCAGCTCGGGCCCCTTCATTGGCGTCCTGGACCTGACCCCCTTCGAGACCACCGACACGGACCTCATCGTCGCCGGCACGGACTGCCTGGGAAATCAAGCCTCGGCCAGTGTGCCCGTCCGCATCATCGCCGTGCCCCGGTTCGTGCTGCCCACCCCCACGGCCCTCAAGAAGACCAAGGTTGGAGTGGGCATGCGCACCCTGCATGCCGCCAACGGAGACAACGACGGCACCCTGGGCAGCCTGGACCTCATCGGCGCCAGCGCCGACGGCGTCTACGTCTGGTGGTGGAACGCCGCCAAGAAGGCCTTCGAAAAGGGCGAGGCCGTGACCACCACCAAGGACATCCTGGAGGCCCTGTTCTACGACTTCAGCGGGGACGGCAACCCCGACATCGTGGCCCTGGCCGGCAGTGGCACCAAGAAGAAGTACGCCGTGGAGCTCTGGCGCCAGAACAACAACGAGTCCCTGGGCGGCACCCGCAAGTTCACCCTGGTGGAGACAAAAGAGCTCAACGACTACGCCTCCGCCATGGTGCTGGGGGACTTCAACGGGGACACGCTCAAGGACGTGGCGGTGGCCTCCCAGAACGAACTGGAGACGCTTACCCTGGTGATGCACACGGGCGCCAAGGATGGCGACGAGGGCACCATCAAGTTCCTGAGCACCCCCACCACCTTCACGGGTGCCGCCCAGACCGTGTCAATGGCGGCCGCGGACTTCAACGAGGACGGCTACCTGGACCTGGCCCTGGGACGCAAGGGCTTCCAGATGGTCACGGTCTTCACGAACAACGGCAAGGGCGAGTTCCCCATGGGCCTGGACAGCATGATGATCGGCGTGGGCTCGGAGCTGGTGCGGGTGGCGGACCTGGACACGGCGGACAGCTTCCCGGACCTGCTGGTCTTCAACGCCAGCTTCAAATCGATCTTCGGTTTCAGGGGCCGCGGGGACGGCTACTTCCAGACCCCGGCACCAAGCCTGGGGATGAGCGACAAGACCTTCGGGCAGGTCCACTGCGTGGCCGTGAACCCGGAGAACGGCATCAATGACTCCGACCCGGAACACGGCGATCTGCCCATCGGCGACATCCCCGTGCTGGATGCCAACCCCTTCGATCTTGAGATCGCCGACTTTGACCAGGACGGGATCCCGGACTTCGCGGCCAGCATCCAGGCCAACAAGACCATTGCGTTGTTCTGGGGGGTGGAGAATGCCCTGGGCTCGGGGAAGTTCAAGCAGACCTTCTTCCTGAACGGCGGCGCCAGCCCTGGCCCCCTGGCGGTGGGGGATTTCAACCGGGACCTCTACACGGATCTGGCCGTGGCGAACACGGACACGGGTGAGATCCTGCTGTTCCTGAACGACCAGAAGGGGGGCTTCAAGGGTACCAGGGAGCTGCCCATGCCCATCACCTCCGACTGGACCGAGGGCCGCCTGGAGCCCACCCACCTGGTG
>CAIXZC010000457.1 GCA_903923815.1 uncultured Myxococcales bacterium | reverse complement strand
TGTCGCCGATGGTCACCTGGCGCTCCTGCATGGCCTCCAGCAGGGCGCTCTGGACCTTTGCGGGGGCGCGGTTGATCTCGTCCGCCAGCAGGATGTTGGAGAAGACGGGGCCCCGGTGGACGGCGAACTCGCCGCTCTTGGGGTTGTAGACCATGGTGCCGATGATGTCCGCGGGCAGCAGGTCGGGCGTGAACTGGATGCGCTGGAAGCCGGTGTCCAGGCAGTCCGCCAGGGTCTTGACCGTCAAGGTCTTGGCCAGACCGGGCACGCCCTCCAACAGGATGTGACCGCCCGTCAGCAGGCCCGTCAGCAGGGCCTCCAGCATCTCCCGCTGGCCCACCAGGACCCGGCCCATCTCCTCAAAGAGGGCGTCCACAAAGGCGCTCTCGGTCCTGACCAGGTCATTGATGTATCTGATGTCCCCTTCCATATCCTCTCCTCCTTCACTGGGGGTCGGCTAAACAACCCACCGACGGCCTGAAAACACAAAACCTGGACAATTATTCCCGCGGCCCGCACCGAACCCCGACCGCCAGGGAGGGGCCTGCTTGGCCCATCCCCAACACCCCCATCCACTTTTCCTTCCCCCGCCCGGGGGAAGGTGGCGCGCAGCGCCGGATGAGGGGTGTTGTTGCCAACTCAACGAATACCATGCCGCGCGCGTCAGCAAGCGCTCTTCCGCCCGGCCTCGTAATCCCTCAGCAGTTGGGCCAGCAGCCCGGGGATGAGCCGGCTCTCCTCGGGGGTGCCCACGAAGGCGATGCGAAGCTGGGTGGCCCCCGGGTCCGCCTGCCCCGGCGCCACCTGATAGAAGCCCGTGAGGGGCGCCGTCAGCAGCGTGTAGGGCTGGCCTCCCACCAGGACCTGGCCCTCCCGGGCGCAGTACATGACGAAGTCCAGGCCCTCAAAGCCCGGCTTCACCAAGTCCCGCAGGTCCACCACCGTGTAGATGGAGGCCAGGGGGGAGGACACGATGATGCCCGGCAGCAGGGCCCGCAGGTCCGTGGATAGCTGGGTCATCTGCTGGCGGTAGTATTCGCGCTGGTGGCCGTACCACTGCTGCAGCTCGGCGTGGGGCACCTGGCCCAGGGCCGCAAAGACCTGCTGGCCGATGGCGTTGGCGCACAGGCTGGCCGTGCTCTCCGCCACGCTGCGGCGGTGGAACTCGGCGTTGTCCGTGATGAGGGCCCCGATGCGCAGGCCGCAGGCGTTCCACACCTTGGAGGCGGACTCGATGCTGATGCGCCGCCCCGTGATGCCCGGCACCTGGGCCTCCGTCACCGCCCACACGCTGGGCGTGGGCTCGCTGGTGTAGTTCAGCTCCCGGTAGGCCTCGTCGCTGACCAGCCAAAGGTTGTGCTTCACGCACAGGCGGCCCAGGGCGTTCATGGTGGCCCGGTCGAACAACTGCCCCGTGGGGTTGTCGTAGGGAATGACCAGCAGGGCCGCGGGGTTCTCCCGGCGAATGACCTGCTCCAGCTCGTCCTCGGAGGGCAGGGCGAAGCCGCCGCCCGCGTCCAAACGCCGGCGCACCGCCACCACCCGCCGGCCCAGGCGCTCGGCGAAGGCCAGATAGTTGGTGTACAGAGGGTCAATCACCAACAGTGGTTGGCTGCCGCTGCCCGCGGGCCCGCAGACCCCCAGCAGGACCAGCTCCATGGCCGCCGAGCCCCCGTCGGTGATCTGGACGTTCAGGCCCTCCGTGGCCAGCCCGCTGGAGGCCAGCAGGTGCAGGAAGGCCCCCCGGCACTCGTCCGTGCCCACGGAGGCCGTGTAGCGCAGCACGCCCCCCGCCAGGGGACCACCGGGGATTGCCAGGGAGGCCAACCGCGCCGTCATGGCCGGGTGCATGGGCAGGGACACGTTGCCGATGGCCACGTTGATGGCCTTGACACCGCCGCCGCGCTTGGCGAACTCAATCTGGGCCAGCCTGATGGAGCTGGGGTTGCGGGCGGCAAAGTGGGCCGAGAGCCTGGGCTGTGCGGTCATGGGACACCCTCGTTCGGTTACGCGGCCGCGAACTATACTACCGACCGCGTCTCCGACTCAAGGATGGAACGACAGCCCCCTCCCTTGCGGTCGGGGTTCGGATAGGACAGCCCCCTCCCTTGCGGTCGGGGTTCGGATTTGTTGGGGGCTAGCCTTCGGCGGCCTCCCCCTCGCCCCCTTCTTCAACCGGGACCAGGGTCATGGTCGGGGCCTGGCCCAGGACCTTGGCGCTCAGCTCGGCCTCCATGGCGGGGTCCGCCGCCAGCGCCTCCAGCAGACCGCTGCGGCCCTGGCCAAGCTGCCGCTCGCCGTAGCGGAACCAGGAGCCCGCCTTCTCCAGCACCCCCGCCGCCAGGCACAGGTCCAGCACCTCGCCGCGCCGGTCCAC
>CAIXZC010000456.1 GCA_903923815.1 uncultured Myxococcales bacterium | reverse complement strand
CCTCCCATGAGAAGGTCTTCGCGGGCGGGGACGCGGTGCTGGGGCCCTCGACGGTCATCGAGTCCATCGCCCAGGGGCGTCGAGGCGCGCTGGGCGTGGACCTGTTCCTGCGGACGGGCCAGCGCCGGCACCCGAAGGTGGACTTCGCCCAGAAGCGCGAACCCTTCGGGACCATCAAGGCCGAGGAGTACCCCTTGGCGCGGCCCGGCAAGCGCCTGGAGTTGGAGTTCATTGAGGATTCCCGGCGCCACAGCTTCGACGAGGTGGAGCTGACGCCCGGCGAGCAGGAGACCCACGAGGAGACGGGGCGCTGCCTGGCCTGCGGCTGCCTGTCCCGGCACGACTGCACCCTGAGGGAGCTGGCCCAAGCCCACGGCATCGAACAGACGGTGACGGGCAGCAGCCGGATCCTCAAGAAGGATGTGTCCCACCCCCATCTGGCCTTTGACCCCAACAAGTGCGTGCGCTGTACGCGGTGCATCCGCACCTGCGGCGAGACCCTGGGGGTGCACGTGTTCGGGCTGGTGGACCGGGGCTTCGATGCCCAGGTGATGCCCTCCGTGGGGCGGCCCCTGGCCCAGACCAACTGCATTGACTGCGGCAACTGCGTGGACGCTTGCCCCACGGGGGCCCTGACCTTCAAGGACATGGCCCGCCAGCGGCCCTCCACCTCGGTGGTGCCGACGGTGTGTGGGCTGTGCGGCGAGGCCTGCGAGACGGAACGGCACGACGGTCCCTTTGGCAGCTCTGTGCGGGCGGCGATGGGCGACGGCGGGTCGGCGCTGCTGTGTGGGCTGGGGCGCTACGGGGCCCAGGCCGCCAAGGAGCAGCCGGTGGCCAGCTTCCGGCGGGAGCACGGCGTGCAGGAGACGCTGGAGGATGCCCAGGTCCGCAAGCTGGCCCTGGAGACCATGACAAGTCTGGCCGCCAAGCACGGCCCGGGCGCGCTGCTGTTCTGCGTCGGGGCGGACTGCACCTTGCAGGAGGCCGCGTCGGTCCAGAAGTTGGCCCAGGGTTTGGGGGCCCGGGTCAGCAGCCTCACGGCGCTGCTGGGGACGCGCTCTGCCGCCGGCGTGGGCTGTGTGGTGGGTGACAGCGGGGAGCTGCGAAGCGCCTCGGCGCTGGTGGTCCTGGGGGACGCGCTGGCCCTGGCCCGACCCTCTCTGCGGGCCAAGGTGCGGGCGTTGCAGGCCCGGGGCGTGACGCCCATCCTGCTGGGCTGCGAGGCGCCGCTGTGGCTGGCCGAAGGTTCGGTGGAGCTGCCCTGTGAGCCCGGTCAGGCGCCGTCGTTGCTGGACAAGCTGCTGGCCCTGGCCAAGGGTGTGGGCGCGCCCACGGAGGACCGTGCCCTGGAGGCCGCCGCCGCCCTGCTGCGTGGGGCCCAAGGTCGGGTCGTCGGGCTGTTCGCCACCCAGGGCCCGGGGGCCTGGGGGCGGTCCCCAATCCTGGCCCTGGACGCCCTGTTGGTGGGCCTGGGACGGGATGCGGCGTTGGTGCCGGTGGACCCCCGAGGCAGCGGCAGCGCCCTGGTCTCCCTGGGCCTGACCCTGGGCCTGGAAGAACTTCGGGCGGACCTGAAGGCGGGGCGCATCCAGGGGCTGTGGCTGTTCGGCGAGCGCTGGCCCGCGGGCCTTGGCGCCCATCTGGCGCGGCCGCCGTTCATAGTGCAGGAGGGCTACCTGGACCCCGAATCCAACGACGAGGTGGACCTGCACCTGGATGGTTCGGGACGCCTGGAGGCCGCGGGTCTGCCCCTGAGCGCCCCCGGGACCCCCGCAGCCCCCACCAACCTGGCCCGTGGCCTCGGGACAGATGGGGCCGTTGGGCACTTTGACTTCCGGGATCTGGCGGTCCTGGATGGCCGGCTCTCCGGCCCAAAGGAAAACAAGCCGTGAAGACCAGGAAGCTGCTGGACTTTCTGCCCAACCTGTCCGGCCTCGGAAAGGCCGAGGGCATGGAGGACCTGCTGGGCAACCTGCGGCGGCCAAGCCTGCTGCTGGACCGGTTCAGCCTGGACGACATCCAGGCGGCGGTGCGTCGTTGGGGCATCCACTCGGCGCTGGTCAGCCGGGGCATCGACTACCGGGTCTCCATGGACACCACCAATCCCCAGCGCCACGAGCTGCACTTCCGGCTGCCCGACGGTGGCCTGCTGGGAGAGCTGGGGTTGGCTGCCCTGGACTACGACCTGGGCAAGCTGTGCCCCTGGAGCCGCGGGGGCAAGGCCAAGCTGCTGGTGGTGCAGTGGATTCGCCTGCAGGACCCCCGGCGGGGTTTTGGGGCCGGCGTCCTGCCGCTGCCGGGGCAGGAGCACCCGGGGCTGGGCGTGGGGCACCAGGTCATGGGGCTGATCCACGCGGTGGCCACGGACCTGCGGCTGGACGGGGTCATCAACCGCCCCGAATTCCTGCACAACGCTTTTCTGTACCTGCCCCACTTCCGCTTTGCGCTGCCCGAGGTCCAGGGTCGCCTGGACGCCCTGCTGCGGGACGTCATGCCCATTCCCGTGGTGGAACTGGCCTGGGCCATGGAGTCGGGGGCCCTGCGGGACGAGTCCGGAGACACCCGCTTCCAGTGGTTCAAGAGCGAGCAGATCCTGCCCGTCTCCACGCGCCTCCAGCGGATGTTTGCGGGCGCCCGCTACAAGCTGGCCCGGACCGCGGTCCGGAAGAAGGCGTCCTTCATTCTGGACCAGAAGGCCCTGGAGCGAACCATGACGGACCTGCGCGCCCGCTTCGGGTGACCGTTGGTGGAATACCCTCAGGGCTTGACGGCCCTCGGACCTGAATTTCGCCTTTACCGCCGCGGCCCCAGCCCCTATCCTAGGCGCGTTGAACTGGAGGGTTGCCATGTCCGTTCTCTCCATCCTGTTGTTGTCCTCCCTGTGGGTCCCCGCTTCGGCCGTGCCCACCTCCGGCTGCGAGCGTCAGGCCGATCAGTTCTGCCAGGAGTCGCGGCTTCAGCTTGACCAGCTTCACCGCATGGCCCGGGAGCCCCTGGGGCAGTCCTGGTTCGACCCCGAGGCGATTCGCCGGGAGAACCTGGGCAAGGAACCCCCCATCCCCAGGCTTGAGGCCTCCCTTGATGGCAAGCCGCGACAGTTTCAGGTGGCCCCCCCCGAGGCGTCCTTTGTGTGCTTTGAGGGCAGGCCCCAGGCCTGCGTCTACTGGGACGGAACCTTCGGCACCGTGGACCTGACCAAAGAAGAAATCGAGGCCATGACCCGGGAGGAGAAGCCCGTCAACCCGGTGCAGTCCGTGCGGCTGGACCTGAAGACCGACGGCCGCATGCTGGTGGCCGGCACCCAGCCCCTGGCGGTGTGGCATCAGCCCGGCAAGGGGCTGCCCGCCATCACCACCGGGCTGGTCACGCTGATGGCCGAGGGCACCTGCCCCAACGCGGACGACATGCTGGGCCTGCTGAAGGCCGTACCGGACACCGCACAGGTGGCCCTGGCCCTAAGCAACTGCAAGCTGGATGACGGCCTCATGCTGTCCCTGGCGGACTTCGGCCAGCGCCTCGTGGGGCTGCGCCTGGTGAACACCGACCTGCCCCCCGGGGCCTGGGCCCGCATCGCCCAGCTCAAGGGCCTGCAGTCGTTGGAGCTGGGGGGCCTGAACCTCAGCGCCTTCCCCGCCTTCCGCATAGTGCCGCGGCTGCGCTCCCTGGTCATCACGGGGGCCCCCGACACCCAGGTGGGTGGCGCCATCCTGCGGGCCATCCTGGGCAGCGCCCGCCTTCGTTACCTGGGCCTCCACGGGGTCAGCATCTCCGAGGGGGACCTGGGTCTGCTGTTCAGCCAGGGACCCGCCCTGGTGCACCTGGATCTGTCCGGCTCCAGCCTCTCCCCGGGCCCCTTTGCGGAGCTGTACCTGCTGCAGTCCCTGCGCAGCCTGTCGTTGGCTGGCACCGCGGTGGACGACAGCTTCGTCATGTCCCTCTCCAGGCTGCAGCGCCTGCGTCGGCTGGACCTGACGGGCACTGCCTTGACGGAATCGGGCCTCAGCAGCGTGGCCTTCCGCGCCACCCTCAAGGAGCTGGCTTTGCCGGACCTTGCGGGGGCCCAGACCCTGACCGAACTGCTGGTCATTCCCGAACTGAACCGCCTGTCCGGGGGGCCCCTGTGCGCCCGTCCCGAGGCCCTCAGCGTTCTGCGGCGCATGGCCAAGCTGCAACACCTGGAGCTGCGCGGCGCCACCCTTGGTCGGGACGGCGCCACCTGGCTGGAGTCCTGGGCTGGCCTTCGCTTGCTGGTGCTGGGTGGGGCAGCCCCTGGGGTGGACGCAGTGCTGGCCAGGAATGCCGGGCTGGTGGTACAGTACCGCCCGTTGGACAAACCTTGACCGTCGGGTGCCATGGGCCTGCTGCTTTACATCACGCTGTGCGCCGCCGCGCTGACCGCCCCCGCGGATGATCTGCGGCTGTCCGCCTCCGACCAATACAACCAGAGCATGGCCTGGCACAGCGCCCTGCCAAAGGGTGCGAAGGCTGCTTCCATGGAGACCTCCGGGCGCCTGGCCGAGCTATCCCTTGGCGAGCTGCTGCCCCTGTTGGACCTGAAGCCCGGGATGTCGGTGCTGGATCTGGGCGCGGGCAGCGGTTACTACTCCGTCGGGATTGCCAAGGCGGTGGGGCCCCACGGGCTGGTCCACGCCTCCGACACAGACCCCGCCATGCTCGAACTCATAGCTTCCAAGGCCAAGGCCGAACATCTGGACAACCTTCAGACCCTTGCCATTCCGGCGATCCCGGGCCAGGCCGATCCCTACGCCGGCGTCCGGGTTGACCGGGTGCTGCTGAACAGCGTCCTGGACGTGGTTCCCTCGCCCCGCGAGTTGTTGGCCCAGGCCGCCGCCCTGCTGAAGCCAGAGGGCCTGGTGGTGGTGGTCTATCCGCGCATCTACCCGGACTTTCCGGGCACCGAGGCGCTGCCTTGCCAGCAGGCCCTGGCGCGGGTCCGTGAACTCCCCGATGGGTCGCCCCTGGTGGCCCCCCTGGAGGCCGCCGGCGTTTCCCTTCACGGGTCTGCCAACTGTCAACCCGCGGCGTTTGCGCGGGCCCTCAATCAAATGCTGGCCGATGGTGGGTTCTTTTGGGCGTTTTCAGCCTTCCTCCGTCCCCACTCTACCTCGCCCGGCCAAAGCCTGGACCTGGCCTCCACGGAGGACTCCAGGGGGGTCATGGCGGCGGCCTCCCTGCAGGTGGAGGCGGGTGGCGGCAGACCCCGTCCCGGAGTGCTGCGCATCTTGAACTGGTACTCGCTGGTCAGCTTCCTGGGGCTGGAGTCCAAGGCCTGGGGCTATGCCCTGGGTCGGGGTGTCTATCTGCCCCCGGAGGCTCTGGTGAAGCTTGCCGCCACTGTGGGCCTGTCCTTGGTTTCCAGCAGCGACCAGATCCCCAGGTACCAGGTTCTGGTCCTGAAGAAAAGCGAGGTCGGTCCTTGAGAGTCCGGTCCCCATCGAACCTTCTGCGGCTGTTGGCCGGCGCGGGTGTGCTGGCCGTGCTTGCCACCTGCCCCGCCTGTCAGCGTGCGCCCGCGGTTTCCCCGGGGTCGGCTGCCCAGCCATCGCCGGTGCCGTCCGCCCCGCTGCTGCCCTCCCTGCGCTACCTGGATCGGGCCTCCGTGCGCTTTCCCTTCGAGAAATCCGCGCCACTTGAGGCCCTGTTTGAGGCCCTGGAACTGAAGTCCGGCATGAAGGTGTTGTTGTTGGGCTCGGGGTCGGGCTATCTGGAGTTTCCCCTGGCCAGGGCGGTGGGGCCCCAGGGCGAACTGCAGTCCTGGACGGAGAATTCTGCCCACTCCAGCCTGCTGAACCACGAGGCCGCCGGTGCCGGTCTGTCCTGGTTCCACAGCAGCTTCCTGGAGCCGGGTTCGGGGGCCATCCCCTCGCTTGAGGCGGGCACCTTCGACCGGGTCATCTGGTTCAACTCCTTCAACCCCATGGCGGTTGGTCCCGCGTTCGCCCAGACCCTGCACGACGCCCTCAAACCCACCGGTGTGCTGGCGGTCTTCGCACCACGGCTGGCACCCCATTTCGGGCTGGACTCGGGTTGGTCAAAGGCCTACGTGGCGGGCGTCTTCAGGCTGATGGGCCCGGATTTTCCCGTGTTGCAGCGGCTTCCCGCACCCCTGAAGGACTGCCTCGCCGGAGCCCTGGCCGGCCCTGCCGCCGGCGTCGAGGTCTGCCTTGATGATCGGTTCCTGGGGGCGCTCAATGACCTTCGCCAGGACAGCTCGCTGTACTTTGCCCTGCGCGGCTTCTTTCCCTGGGTCCAGTTCTATTCGGAGATGGCCCAGCGGGTGTCCCATCCCGAATTGGTCCAGTTGAACTGGCTGACCTACAACCTGGGGGAGGTCGTCGATCTGGCTGACGAGGCGGCGGTCCAGCGGGGGCCCGAGGTGGAGGCCATCAACACGTTGCTGCTGGCGTCCCTGTTTTCCGTCGACAATCCCGGGGCCAGGCCCGACCAAAGTTCCTATTCCTGGCACGCCGACTGCGACCTTGCCTGTGTCCGTGCCAGCCTGGACGCCTGGTTCGTCTTCCGTGACGCCCCCGCGCTGTTCAGCGACTACGACGTCGCCCTCGAAGGGAGGCGGAAATGACCGTTGGTTTGGTCTCCCTGCTGTTGCTGACTCTCCTGGGAGTGGATCCATCTCCGGCGACGGACATGTTCCTGGTGACCATGCGCTCCGACCAGCGGGTGGCCGCCGCCCAGGTGCCGACTCTGTTGGAGTCCCTGACCATCAAGCCCGGGACCACGGTGCTGGATCTGGGGGCCGGCGCGGGGCTGTTGACGGAGGGTCTGGCCAAGGCGGTGGGGCCCCAGGGCAAGGTCATCGCCACGGAAATCGACCCCGTCCTGGTTGAAGAGTTGGAGAAGCTCAAGGCCAGTCGCGGGCTGGCCAATGTGTCGGTTCTACAGGTTCAGGCCCTGGGCCTGGATCCAGCCTACACGAAGGCCCGCTACGACCTGGTGGTGCTGGTTGGCGTCTATGAGTTCATGTTCGATCCCAAGGCCTTCTTCAGCGCCCTGAAGCCGTACCTGAACCCGGGTGCCAGGGTGGTCGTGGTCCACCCCAAGGTCTACCCCGGGCTGGCCGAGGACAGGGTCATCGACCTGGACGCCTTTCGGTCCGCAGTGGGCCGCGAGGGCGATGATTCACCAATGCTAAAAGTGCTTTCAAAACAGTCTGTTAATAGCTTTATTATAAACAACAACATGAGCACGTCTGGCTACCAGGCGCTGGTCGGAGAATTGAATTCGGCCCTGGCCGATCCGGCCTTCACCAGGGCCGTCATGGGGTACGCCGTCCGGCACGGAAACCTGGGCCTGGACGGGCTGGTCCGGGAGGTGGGGAACAATCGGCAGTACCTGTTCCGCTGGCTGCTGAACCGTTTCTCCGGGGCCTTCAATAAATCCAAGGACCAGCTTTCAGCCTACGAGAAGAAGGGCATCTGGACCATCAACTGGATCATCCTGGAGGCTCGCTACATCGGCCCCGAGGGGGTCATGGACGGCTATGCCATCAAGGACGACCCGCTGCAGCCGCCGTTGGAGGTCAAGAAGGACTTCGAAAGCTGCGGATACCGCTACCAAGGTCAGCTCAACCGCCTGCACTTCTACGACATCCTGCAGTTCGGCAATTAATCGCGTACGAAGGCCAACCAGTTGAAGTCGGCGAAGGGGTCCACCTTCGGCTGGGCCTTCAGCCCCAGTCCCTGAAGCTGGTCGGCCACGAACCCAGGCAGGTGCGCCGTGGGGCGCTGCAGGGGCGAGCGCCAGTCCTCCAGGTCCAGGGCCAGGAGACTGCACAGCATGAGGTGATTGATCTGTCGAATGGCAAAAGCCGTCTCCGGG
>CAIXZC010000455.1 GCA_903923815.1 uncultured Myxococcales bacterium | reverse complement strand
CCCGACACCCTGCAGTCCCCCGACACCATCACCCAAGACACCCTGCAGTCCCCCGACACCTCCGACACCCCCTGGGGCCCGGATCGTGACCAGGCGTCCGGGGGCACGGACACCGCGGCCACCTTCGGCTCCGCACGTTCCTCCGGCTGCAACACCAGCCCCACAGCGGCCCCCTCGGGCCTTGCCCCCCTGGCGCTGTTGCTGGCGGCAAGCGGGTGGCTGCGCCGGCGTCGCCGCGCCTGTTGAAATGGCATCGGGGCGGGTGTAGCCTGCTGGAACATTCGGTCAAGGAGGGGCGGTATGCGCAGGTTTGCGGTGGCCATCGGGCTGATGCTGGGCGTGCTGCTGTACGGGACCCTGGGGCACTTCTTCCTGCTCTATCCCCAGTTCTCCCTGCTGCAGTGTGCCGCCCGCACCATCGTGCTGCTGGCCAGCATCAACGAGGCCTTCTTCCCCACCGACCTGGGCGTCCACTACGACACTCAGTACGTGCTGTTCATGCTGTCCCTGGTGGTCTTCGGGATGGGCGTGGTCGTCTACGCCCTGTCCGCAGTCACGGCGTCCCTCGTGGAGGGGGACCTTCGCCAACTCTGGAGGCTTAGGAGAATGAACCGAGAAATCCAGGCGCTGCGCAATCACATCATCGTGGCGGGAGGCGGGGAGACGGGGCACTACATCGCCAAGGAACTGCGGGACTCCCACCACCCCTTCGTGATCATCGAGCGGGACGCCGAGCGCCTGGACCGGCTGCGGGCGGACGGGATGCTGTACATCGACGGGGACGCCTCGGAGGAGACTGTCCTGGAGGCCGCCGGCATCAGCCGCGCCCTTGGCATGTCCATCGCCATGCCCACGGACAAGGAGACCCTGTTCGTCACCATCACCGCCAGGCAGATGAACCCCAAGCTGAGGATCATCGCCAAGGGCGTGGAGCCCAGCGCCGAGAAGAAGCTGGTGGCGGCGGGGGCCGACAAGGTGGTGCTGCCGGCCTTCATCGGCGGCATGCGCATGGCCAGCGAGCTGGTGCGCCCCGTGGCCGTGACCTTCCTGGACCGGATGCTGCGGGACCCGGCGGACCACACCCGCTTTGAGGAGCTGATCATCAAGGCCCACGGCTCCCTGCACGGGCAGACCCTGGAGTCCTCCAACTTCGAGCACAGCACGGGCCTCCACGTGGTGGCCATCCGCCGCCCCGACGACGCCCGCTTCGACTACCGCCCCAAGGACAACGAGGCCCTCCAAGCCGGCACCGCCCTGGTGGTCATCGGCCGCACCGAGGACGTCGCCCAAGCCCGCCACCTGGCCGGCGACTAGCCCCGGGGACGGTCCTAATATCTTCAACTTCCCGGGGACGGTCCTAATATCTTCAACTTCCCGGGGACGGTCCTAATTTCCTCTCGCCTTCTCGCCTCCCACTCGCCTCCCCTAGCCCGGCCGGCCGCCCCGACCTCCCGCGCCGCCAACCATGGGCAAGTTAGGACCGTCCCCGATGCCGTACGCGCCTGGCTTCTCGCACCACCAAGTGTGGGCAAGTTAGGACCGTCCCCGATGCCGCGTTGCGCCTTGATTACCTTGGCTGCAGGCACCATACTGCTGCCTGCGTGGTTCCTCCTTTGCCATTGTGGAACTGCCTGTTCAGGATTGGTTTTTGGAGCGCCAACTTGCTCATGCCTGCCCCCACCCGGCCCCCGATGGGTCGTCTGCTGACTTGGTTGACCCTGGCCCTGCTGCTGGCCTGGGCCGGCGCCGCCAGGGCCGACGAGGCCGGCGAGGCCGACGCCGGTTCCCCCTGGACCCTCCAGCGCCTGCTGGCCGAGGGCCTCACCCACAGCCCCCGCCTGCTGGCCCTCCAGGCGGAAACCCAGGCCTGGCGCCATGCCGCCGGCAGCCAGGGCGCCCTGCCCAATCCCAAGCTCGAGGTGATGACCATGTTCGCGCCCTTCGGCGCCCGCCTTGGTATGGAGCCCTTGCGCCTGGGCCTCTCCCAGGGCTTCCCCTACCCCGGCAAACTGGGCAGCGGCAGGGACGAAGCCAACCTCACCGCCGAGGCCAAGGCCCAGGCCGCCCAGGCCCAGGTGGTCCTTTGGGGTGCCCAGCTCAAGGAAGCCTGGCTTGAATACCAGTACCTTGCCCAGGCCCGTGCCCTGGTGGCCCGCAACCTGGACCTCGCCCAGAAGGTCGTCGAATTGGGCCTCAAGCAGTCCTCCAGCGACACCATGCTCTATTACAATTTGATGCGCGCCCAGGGCGAGCTGCCCCGCCTGGAGTTCGACGGCGCCGTCCTCCAGGACCGCCAGGCCGCCCAGCTTGAACAGCTCCGCGCGCTCACCGGCCTGCCCGACCTTGCCTCCCTGGAGCTGACCCCCATCCCCGACGTCCAGCCCGCCGAGACCCTCGACACCCTCACCGCCTGGGCCCTCGAACACCACCCCGCCATCAAGCAGGCCCGCGCCGAGGTCGCCTCCGCCCAGTTCGCCCAGCAGCAGGCCCGCCTCGCCGGCTACCCCGACTTCAGCCTGGGCGCCTTCTACACCGTGCGGCAGGCCAACGGCCTGGACCCCATGCTGGGCGAGGACGAGCTCTCCTTGCAGTTCATGCTGGACCTGCCCATCTGGCGCTCCTATCTGGCCGAGAACCGTCAGCAGGCCGCGGCCTGGTGGCGGGCTGCCGGCGCGCGCATGCGCCAGACCCAGGCCGAGCTGCGCTCCGGCATCGCCTCCAAGTGGGCCTCCCTGCAGTCCGCCCAGCGGGCCCTGCGCCTCTACCGCGACGTGCTGCTGCCCCAGGCCCGCCGTGCCCTGGAGGCCGCCCAACCCACCAGTCAGTCCCGCGGCGACCTGGGCCCCCTGCTGGAGCGCCGCGCCCTCCTCTTCCAGTTTGAGCTTGGCCATCTGCGCGCCCTGGTGGACGCCCACCGCGCCATCGCCGCCCTGGAGGCCCAGGTCTCCCGCCCCGTTGAACTCACTGTGCTGGAGGGGGCCTCGGGGGCGCCGGCCCAGCCCTCCCCCGACCCCGCCGCCGCCCCCGACCCCGCCGCCGCCTCCTCCCCCGCGCCCCCCCCGCGCCCCCCGCTGGACCTGCCCAAGCAAGCCCTGCCCCCCAACGTGGACCGCGCCAAGTGGGCCGCCAAATCCGGCGACGACGCTGCCCTCTACGCCCTGCTGCGCCGCGCCCTGGCCGCCAACCCCGAGCTTCGCGAGAAGACCGAGCTGATGAAGGCAACCCAGCAGCGCTTTGAACAGGTGGACTACCTGGACACCCTCAAAGGTTCCGTCAGGGACTGGGACGGCGGCTCCTTCCCCGTGGAGGGCAGCGCCCCCGAAGCCAAGGAAAAGTGGGGCGGCGCAGGCAACCTGGAGCTGCAAGGCCAACTGGTCCGCCTGGACCTGGACCTCCTGGCGGCCCAGCGCGACACCCGGGCACGGCAGCTTGTGACCCAGGTCAAGACCGCCTTTGCCCAGTGGGCCTGGGGAGGCAGCCGGGTGGCCCTCCTGGAGCAGCACCTGAAGCTGTGTCAGGACCTGGAATCCAAGGTCCAGGCCCAGGTGGCGACGGGCGCCGCGGCCAGCGCCGATGCCCTGGCAGCCAGCATCCGCACCCAGCGCTTCAAGGAAGAACTGGCCCGGGCCCGGGACGAGGCCGGCCGCGCCCGCTCCGTCCTGCTGACCCTGGCCAACCAGCCTGAAGGCACAAAGGTGCCTGCGGCGACCCTCCCCGACGCGCCCCCCCAGCCCACGGGTGACCTGCGCCCCCAGGACGCCTGGAGCCGGCGCAGCGAACTGCGCGAACTGGCGCTGCGCCGAGAACGTCTGCAGACCCTGGTGAAGCTGGAACAGGGTGGCAGCTACCCCGCCCTGTCCGAGGGCGCCCCGGGCACCTCCAACCTGGGCCTCCAGGGGACCTCGGGCGCCATGGACCTGCCGGACCACACGGCGGGCCAGCTTGGCACCGGCCCGGCGGTCTCCGTGGTGCGCGAACTGCAACTGGAACTGGGCGCCCTGGACCGGGCCACGGAGACCGCGCGCCTCGCGGTGCGCCGGCAGCTTGCCGAGGCCCGCCGCGAACTGGACATCGCCCTGCGGCAGGTGGCGGTCTACCGGGACGAGGTGCTGCCGGGGACGAAGCGCGCCTACGAGGCCTACCTTGCAAACTATGCCCGGGGCACGGGCCGGATCTTTGAAGTGCTTGAGATGGAAGAACAGATCCTGGACGCCGGGCTGGTGTTGCTGGAGGCCCGCATGACGGCCCTCCAGGCGCTGGCCAGACTGGAAGATGCGGCGGCCCGGGCCTGGTGGTAGGGTTTCAAACTGTGCAACTGACAGGAGCTCCCATGAAGACCTTTGCATTGATGTTGTTGATGACCGTCAGTCTCTCCCTCGCGGCCTTGGGCTGCGGCGACAAGGCCCAGCCTGCCCCGGCCCCCGTGGCCAAGGCGGAGGCCGCCGCGCCCCCCAGCGTCTTCGATCTGCCCCAGGCCGAGGGCACCAAGGCCACCTGCCCTGTGATGGGCAACGAGCTGACCATCGGCAAGGACACGCAGTTCTCCGAGTACAAGGGCAAGTACGTGTACTTCTGCTGCCCCGGCTGCAAGCCGGCCTTTGACGCCGACCCCGAGAAGTACCTGGGGAAGGCCGCACCGGCCCCCGCGAAGTAGGCAGCGCACTTGGGTTGACTTGGCTTTAGACAGGGGTCGCACATGAAACAGGGCTGGGCCAGGCTTGGCGTCATGGCAGCGTTCTTGGTGGTCTGGGCTTTGCTGGCCGGGGGCCTGGGGGCGGGCTGCGGGCCCCGGGGTCACGAGCAGCACTCCCAGCAATTCCACTGCCCCATGCATCCAACCTACGTGAATGACGGCCCCGGCGACTGCCCCATCTGCGGCATGAAGCTGGTGCCCGTGGGGCCGGCGGGGACCAACACGCCCGTGCCGCCCCCCGCGCCCCCCCACGGCAAACCCGGCCAGTACGTGTGCCCCATGTGCCCCGAGGTGCTCTCTGAAGGCCCCGCCAAGTGCCCCACCTGCGGCATGGACCTGGTCCAGGTGCCGGTCCCCCTGCCGGAGGGTCGCGCAGAGGTGACGGCCAGTGCCCAGGGCTTGGCCCTTGCGGGTGTGCAGACGGCGCCGGCGGTGGCCGGGGACCTGCGTTACTCGTTTCGCACCGTGGGTCTGGTCAAGCCCGACGAGACCCGGGTCAAGCACATCCACACCCGCACGGCGGGCTGGGTCCAGAAGCTGTTCGTGAACGCCACGGGGCAACTGGTGAAGGTGGGGGACCCCATCCTGGCGCTCTACTCGCCCGAGCTGTTG
>CAIXZC010000454.1 GCA_903923815.1 uncultured Myxococcales bacterium | reverse complement strand
CTGGCCCGCGCCTACAACACCGTGGTGCCCCCCTCCGGGAAGATCCTCTCCGGCGGTGTGGACTCCAACGCCCTGCACAAGCCCAAGCGCTTCTTCGGCGCCGCCCGTAACATCGAAGACGGTGGCTCGCTGACCATCATCGGCACCGCCCTCATCGACACCGGCAGCCGCATGGACGAAGTCATCTTCGAAGAGTTCAAGGGCACCGGTAACTGCGAAATGCACCTGGACCGCAAGCTCATGGAGAAGCGCATCTTCCCCTGCCTGGACATCAACAAGTCCGGCACCCGTAAAGAAGAGCTGCTCCAGCCCGCGGCCACCCTGAGCCGCGTGTGGATCCTGCGGCAGTTGCTGCATCCGCTGAATGTTATTGACTCCATGGAGTTCCTGCTGGACCGTCTGTCGAAGTACGACACGAACCAGGAATTCCTTGATTCCATGAACCAGTGATTTGGAGGGCAAAGTCATGAAAGAGGGCATTCACCCCAAGTATCCCGAAGCCGTCATCACCTGCGCCTGCGGGCACAAAGTGGAGACCCACAGCACGCGTGGCAGCTACAGCGTGGAAATCTGCAGCAACTGCCACCCGTTCTACACCGGCAAGCAGAAGCTGATGGACACCGAAGGCCGCGTGCAGCGTTTCAACCGTAAGTACGGTCGCGAAACTACTCAGCCCCAGTCCTGATTCGGTCCGACCCACCCATGCTGGCAAGGCCCCGAAATCTTCAAATAGGTGGCCAGGCGGTGGTTGAGGGCGTCATGATGCGCTCGCCCGGGTCGTTTGCCGTGGCGGTGCGTGGCCCCAAGGGTGGGATCATGCTGCGCGAGTCCCCCTGGGAAACCTCTTCGTTCACCAGAAAACTATCCAAAACACCCTTTCTGCGCGGTTGCGTCGTGCTGGCCGAGTCCATGCACAACGGCATCTCGGCGCTGAACTGGTCGGCGTCCATCGCGGCGCCGGAGGACGAGAAGCTGTCCAGCGGCGGCACCGTGGCCACCATGGTGTTCGCGTTCGCGCTGGCCATCGGGCTGTTCACGGTGCTGCCCCACGCGGTCACCGGCGGCCTGGGGCTGCTGCTGGGGGTGGCGTCCATGGCGGACGGCCAAAGCCTGCCCTTCCATCTTGTGGATGGGCTGGTCAAGCTTGCGGTCTTCGTGGGCTACATCACAGGCATCTCGCTGCTGCCCGACGTGCGGCGGCTGTTTGCGTATCACGGCGCCGAGCACAAGGCCGTCCATGCCTTCGAGGCGGGCGCGCCCCTGACGGTCGAGGGCGCCCGGGACTTCCCCGCGCTGCACCCCCGCTGCGGGACGGCGTTCCTGATCCTGGTGCTGCTGATCTCCGTGGTGGTGTTCTCGCTGGTGTTCCCCTTCGTGCCGCGCTTCAGCGACCACGTGTGGCTGAATCACGCGGTGTTCATTGCCATCAAGATCCCGCTGGTGTTTCCCATCGCGGGCCTGGCCTATGAAGTGCTGAAGCTTGGTTCCAAGGGGGGGGCTGCGGGGGCCGCGGCCGCCGTGCTGGTCAAGCCCGGCCTGTGGGTCCAGCACCTGACCACCCGAGAGCCCGACGACAGCCAGTTGGAGATCGCCCTGGCGGCCCTGCGCAAGGTGCTGTGGCGCGAAGAGCAGGGGCAGGTCCTGGCCACTGAGGGGGCGGTGGGGAGCTACGCGGACTTCGGCGCCGTGGTGGCCAGCCTCAAGGATCCGCGCGACGGCAACGCGAAACCTAGCCCCGAACGTAGTGAGGGGTTGGCCCGCCCGGACCCGCTTGCTGCGTGCGCGGCTAGGAATGCCGAGGACGGCAGCGCCAAACCTAGCCCCGAACG
>CAIXZC010000453.1 GCA_903923815.1 uncultured Myxococcales bacterium | reverse complement strand
GGCTCAAAGAGGTCTTCGTGGCCACCTACCAGTCCGTCTCCGGGGCGGGCAACGCCGCCATGCAGGAGCTGGCCCAGCAGACCATGAGCCTGCTGACCGAGGGCACGGCCGACTGCGAGGTCTTCCCGCACCGCATCGCCTTCAACCTCATCCCCCAGATCGGGACCCCCACGGAGAACGGCTACACCGAAGAAGAGATGAAGGTCGTCAACGAGTGCCGCCGCATCCTCAAGATGCCCAAGCTGCACATAAGCTGCACGGCCGTCCGGGTGCCCGTGTTCGCCTGCCACGGCGAGGCCGTCCAGATCCGCACCGAGCGCGAATGCAGCGCCGGCGAGTTGGCCCAGATCCTGGCCTCCAAGCAGGGCCTCACGGTGCTGGACGCCCCCAAACAGTTCATCTACCCCATGCCCATCAACGCGGTGGAGGCCATGGACACCATGGTGGGGCGCATCCGCAAGCACCCCAGCCTGCCCTGCACCTTCGACCTGTGGCTGGTGGCGGACAACCTTTGGAAGGGCGCCGCCCTGAACGCCGTACAGATTGCCGGGGCCATGGCCGAGTCCGGGCTCCTGTGACATCTTGTCAGACCCCATCCCGCCTCCTTGCCGGAAAGGCAAGGTTTCCCAAGGGCCGACCGGCTCAAGGTCCTGGATTCAGGCGGAAATAGGGGCCGGGAAAACTGGCACCGCTCTTGCAAAGAAAGCGCGCTCGCGAGTTTGGAGGACAGCAATGAAGCTCTTGACGTTCAAAAATTCCCTGGCTGCCGCCGCCCTGCTGCTGCTTGGAATGGCGCCCCAACAGGCCTTCGCCACCGATTCCGGGTTGAAGATCAACTCCATCGAGGGCTCGGGCACCCTGAAGGACAACCTGGATGACCGTCTGATGGACGATTTCCAGGTGAACTACGAGGACTGCCTGCTGTATCTGGGCTACCAGACCCAGACGGACACCGATGTGGTGACCCAGGACACGGTGGACAGCACCGGCCAGGACACCTGGGTGGGCGAAGACACGGTCCAGTACCAGGACACGGTCAGCGCCCAGGACACCGCGCTGGACACCGCCCAGGACACGGCGCAGGACACCACCGGCTTCAAGGCCGACGAGGTCCCCACGGGCAACCCCCGCATCGTCATCAAGTGGTCCGTGAACGCCCTCAGCGGCTACAGCTACGCCATCAAGGTGGGCTCCTGCTCGGACTCGGACAGCCTGACCGACGAGGAGACCGACTCCTGCCAGTACGTGATCCGCAAGACCTCCCTGTCCAAGTTCACCAACAACGAGACCATCGTCGAACTCAAGTCCCTGCTGGGCGAGACCTGCGAGTCCGGGGACGTGGGCGAGTCCGCCCTCTACTACTACTTTCAGTACGCCGACGACACCTACAGCAAGATGGTCGTCGAGGTCCCCTTCAACTGGGACTACGAGTCCCCCACCACCCCCACTGCCCTGGAACTCACCGAGGGCGAGAACAGCCTGAACGCCTCCTGGACCGACGAAGTGAACAACAAGGATGAGGTCAGCTACAGCCTCTACTGGTCCAAAAGCCCCTTCACCTCCGTGGACGAGGACGGCGTCAGCTCCAAGACCGGCATCCAGACCAAAAGCTACCGGATCACCGGGCTGGCCCTCAACGCCACCTACTATGTCGCCGTGGCCGCCAAGGACGAGTTCGACAATGTGAGCGACCTCTCCGACAGCATCAGCGCCATTCCCGTATCCGTGGCGGACTTCTGGGAGACCTACAAGGAGTCCGGCGGTAACGAAGACGGTGGCTACTGCTTCATCGCCACCGCCGCCTTTGGCTCCTACTCCGCCCCCACGGTCCGGGTCCTGAGGGACTTCCGGGATCAGGTC
>CAIXZC010000452.1 GCA_903923815.1 uncultured Myxococcales bacterium | reverse complement strand
GGGCTTGCCCGCGGAGCAGCAGGAGGAGCTGGCGGGCTACATGAACCAGATCGCTGACAACGAGGCCGCCTACGCCCAGAATCTGGCCGAAGACGCCAGCACCGTGGCCTTCACCAAGGAGGAACTGGCGGGAGTGGACGAGGCCTTCCTGGAGGGCCTGCCCACGGACGACCAGGGCCGCTACCTGGTGGGCGCCGACTACAGCGAATACCTTGAGGTGATTCAAAACGCGACCAACCCCGAGACCCGGCGTCTCATCCTGCTGAACGAGCTGAACCGCGCCGCCGAGCCCAACACGGCCCTCATGGAGCAGGCCCTGGAGGCCCGTCAGGCCGCTGCCCAGTTGCTGGGTTACGAGACCTGGGCGGACTACCAGATCGATGGTCGGATGGCCGGGGATGCGGGCACCGCCAGGCAATTCGAGGAGGACCTCTTGGTTGCTTTGAAGCCCAGGCTTCAGGCGGACCTGGCCAAGCTGTTGGCCTACAAGCAGGAACTGGACGGCGAGGCCACGACCCTGGACCCCTGGGACATCCCCTTCCTGGCCTGGAACCTGTCCCAGCGGGACTTCGCCTATGACCCCGACGAGCTGCGCGATTACTTCCCCACCGAGGTGGTCCAGGCGGGCCTCTTTGAGGTCTTTGGGGAGCTCTTCAACATCGACTTCGAGGCCGTGGAGGACGCCCAGGTCTGGGCCCCCGAGGTGAAGATCTACAGGGTGCTGGACCGCAGCGATGGCGAGCTGTTGGCCCACATCTTCACGGACCTCTGGCCCCGGGAGGGCAAGTACGGTTGGTTCGCCATGTTCGAGCTGCGCACCGGGCGCCTGCAGGACGCCGAGTATCAGACCCCCGTCGCGGGCATCGTCGCCAACTTCGCGCCGGCCCAGGGGGACAGGCCGGCCCTGCTGTATCTTGACGATGTGGAGACGCTCTTCCACGAGTTCGGCCATGTGATGCACTCGGCCCTTTACAAGGGTCGTTTTTCCAGCTTCGGGATGAACGGCGTGGCCTGGGACTTCGTGGAGATGCCCTCCCAGCTCATGCAGTGCTTCCCCTCCAAGAAGGAGGTCCTGCAGAGGCTGTCGGGCCACTACAGCGACCATGCCCAGAAGCTGCCCGAGGAGCTGTTGGACAAGGCCCTGGCGGCGGCCGACTTCAACCTGGGCTGGACCTACAGCCGGCAGCTTCAACTGGGGATCTTCGATCTGGAGATACACAGCCTGCCCACCCCCGTGGATGTGACCGCGGTCTACGACGAGTTGTACGAGGATTTGCTTGGAATCAAGCCGCTGGAGGGGGCGCACTATGCGGCCACCTTCGACCACCTGATGGGGGGCTACGACGCGGGCTACTACGGGTACATCTGGTCCGAGGTGAGCAGCCTGGACGCTTTCTCCGAGTTCGAAGAGGCCGGGGTGCTGGATGGGACCACCGGGATGCGCCTGCGCAGCAGCATCCTGGAGCGCGGCGCCATGGACGACCCCAATGTCCTGATGGAGGACTTCCTGGGCCGCCCCCAAAGCAGCCAGCGTTTCCTGAAGAAGCTGGGCCTGGACCAGGACTGACCCTCTGTGAGGTGACCTGATGCCTGGATTTGGACAGGGTTGGACCAGCTATCTGAACCGGCGCCTGGTGACGGCCTTTGCCATGGGCTTTGCGTCGGGGCTGCCGCTGATGATGACCGGTAGCCTCATGCAGGCCCGGGCGCAGGAGGCGGGGGTCAGCCTTGCGGACATCGGGCTGTTCTCCTTGGTGGGGCTGCCCTACACGCTGAAGTTCCTGTGGTCGCCGCTGTTTGACTCGCTGGTGCCGCCGCTGCTGGGGCGCCGCCGGGGCTGGCTGCTGCTGTTGCAGGTGGCCCTGGCGCTGGGCCTCATGGCCCTGGGGCAGGTGGGACCGGGCCTGGGCCCCCAATGGGTGCAGGCGCTGGTGCTGACGGCCTTTGCGGTGGCCTTCCTGTCCGCCTCCCAGGACATCGTCATTGACGCCTACCGTCGGGAGGACCTGCTGGAGCACGAGCTGGGCCTGGGCTCGGGCTACTACATGTACGGCTATCGTCTTGGCATGTTGCTGGCCGGTGGCGGCGGCATGATCCTGGCGGAGGCCCTGCCCTGGGCCGTGGTCTACAACCTGCTGGCGGCGGCGCTGATCCCGGCCATGTTCTTCACCGTGCTGGCCCCCGAGCCCACGGTGCCAGTGCGTGAGTTGCGGGGGCTGCGGGGGGCGGTGGTGGAGCCCTTCCGGGAGTACCTGCGGCGCCCCCACGCCTGGGCCTTCCTGCTGTTCATCCTTCTATATAAGGTTGGGGACAGCATGGCGGCGGCCCTCACCACCCCCTTCTTCATGGAGATCGGCTACAGCAAGGCGGCCATCGGTACGGTGGCCAAGCTGTTCGGCTTCTGGGCCACGCTGGCGGGGGCCTTCATCGGGGGCATCTTCGTCATGCGGCGGGGCATCGGCCAGGGCCTGTGGGTCTTCGGCCTCGCCCAGATGGTGTCCACGCTGGGCTTCTCGCTGCTGGCGGGGGCCCCCGTGGCGCTGCCCTGGCTGGGCGCCGTGGTGGCCCTGGAGAACCTGTGCAGCGGCATGGGCACGGCGGCCTTCATGGCCTTCATGGCCAGCCTCACGGACAAGCGCTTCACGGCGGTGCAGTTCGCCCTGCTGACCAGCCTCATGGGCGTGCCCCGGGTGCTGCTGTCCTCGGGCAGCGGCTTCCTGGCCCAAGGCCTGGGCTGGTTCTGGTTCTTCGTGTTCTGCACGGCCCTGGCCATCCCCGGGGTCTGGATGGCCAAAAGGTGGGGAAGGGCGGTCTGATCCGCTTACCTCGTGCGCGGCTGGGACGGGCCCCGCTTCGTCAAACAACGCCGGCATGTCGCCATTGAGCGTCAGGCATCAAGGCCGGAATGGACGGCTAGATGAGTTTTGATCAGGGACAACCCGAAACTCGAAAACTG
>CAIXZC010000451.1 GCA_903923815.1 uncultured Myxococcales bacterium | reverse complement strand
GGCCACCACCCAAAGCCCCGAGCTGATCCTGCTGGACCTGGGCCTGCCCGATGGGGACGGCCTGGACGTGGCGCGGCAGATCCGCGAGTGGAGCACCGTGCCCATCATTGTGATCTCGGCTCGGGGCCGGGAGGACGACAAGGTTGCGGCGCTGGATGCGGGGGCCGACGACTACCTGACCAAGCCCTTCGGCGTGAACGAATTGCTGGCGCGCATGCGGGTGGCCCTGCGCCACAGCGCCCAGGTGGGGACGGACACTTCTTCGACGGTGTTGGAGGTGGGCCCCCTGCGAATAGATCAGGTCCGGCGGGAGGTGCAGGTCCAGGGGCAGGAGGTGCACCTCACGCCCATCGAGTACCGCCTGCTGCTGCTGCTGGCCCGGAATGCGGGCAAGGTGCTGACCCATCGGCAGATCCTCAAGGAGGTCTGGGGCCCCCCCTACGCCAATGAAACCCACTATCTGCGGGTCTTCATGATGCAGCTTCGTCGCAAGGTCGAAGCCGACCCCGCCCGCCCCCGCCTGCTGGTCACCGAGCCGGGGGTTGGGTATCGGGTCAAGGAGTGGTGACGCCGCGGCGGCCGTCCAGCACGGACCGCAGCTTCTTGGCCAGGTCCGGCAGGCTGTAAGGCTTGCCAAGGAAGTTGAGGCCCTCGTCGATGATGCCGTGGTTGGCGATCTCGTCCGAGCTGTAACCGGAGGTGAACAGGATCTTCATCTTCGGGTGAAGTGGCGCCAGGCGCTCGGCAAGCTGGCGGCCGTTCATGCCGGGCATGACCACGTCCGTCAGAAGCAGGTCAATGGGCTCCGTCTGGGCCTCCGCCAGGACCAAGGCGCTGGCACCGTCGTGGGCCGCAATGACGTTGTAGCCCAGGCGCTTGAGGAACCGGATGGCCAGGTCCCGCACGATGGGCTCGTCCTCCACCAGCAGGACGGTCTCAATTCCCGTGGGGATTTCCTTGGTGGCATCCGCACCGACGAAGCGGCCGGCCTTCGTGGCCACCCTGGGCAGGTAGATGGTGAAGGCCGCGCCCTTGCCCGGCGCCGACTCCACCAGGATCAGTCCCCCCGTCTGTTTCACGGCCCCATAGATGGTGGCCAGCCCCAGCCCTGTTCCCCGGCCCTTGGGCTTGGTGGTGAAGAAGGGCTCGAACAGGTGGCTCTTGACCTCGTCGCTCATGCCCTCCCCGCTGTCCTGCACCGTCACCGCCACGTAGGGCCCCGCGGGGGTGTGGGAGTGGAGGCTGCAGAAGGCCTGGTCCAGGTCCACGTTGCAGGTCTCAATCAGCAGGCTGCCGCCGCCCGGCATGGCATCCCGGGAGTTGACCACCAGGTTCACCAGGATCTGCTCGAACTGCCCCGGGTCCACTTTCACAGAGCCCAGGTTCGTCCCCGGTCGCACCGTCAGCTCCACGTCCTCACCGATGAGGCGCGCCACCATCTTCTGAAGCGTTGAGATGATGTCGTTGAGGTTCACCACTTTGGGCTCGATGAGCTGCTTGCGGGAGAAGGCCAGCAGTTGCCGCACCAGGGTGGCGGCGCTTTCGGCGGCGCGGTGGACCTCCGTCAGAGGCGCCACCAGCGGGTCCTGGGGCTTGAGATCCAGCAGGGCCAGGGACACGTTGCCCAGGATGCCCGTCAGCAGGTTGTTGAAGTCGTGGGCCACGCCGCCCGCCAGCCGCCCCACGGCCTCCATCTTCATGGCCTGTTGCAGCTCGCCCTCCAGGCGTGCCCGCTGCTCCTGGGCCAGCTTGTGTTCGGTGATGTCCTCAGAGATGCCCAGCAGATACTTGGGTTTCCCGTCGGCCCCCCGAAGGGAAACCTTGCGGGTGTGCAGCCAACGCTGCCCCCGGTGGGCTGTCAGGATGGGCTCTTCGGGGATGTCCACCACTTGATTGCTGGCCAGCGCCGCCCGGTCCTTGGAGATGAAGAAGGCCGCCTGCTCCGAGGGGAAGAAGTCCAGGTCGCTCCTGCCCAGGAAGGCGCTGCGGTCCCGCCCCAGGATCTCCTCCCCCGCCCGGTTGAACATCACGAAGCTCAGGTCCTTGGCCTCCTTCAAGAAGATCATGAGGGGCACGTTCTCCAACACGGACTCCACCAGCAGCTTGCTGTCCCGCAGGTCCAGGTCGGCTTGCCGGCGTTCCGTGATGTCCAACATGCTGATGATGAGGTTGGGCTGCCCGTGGCGGTCCAGGTAGTGGGTCATGTGCTTTTCCAGCAGCCGCTTCTGGCCGTCCGCCCGGATGAACTTGAACTCGTAGTGGTGTTGGTAGGGCTGGCCCGAAAGGAACAGGCGGAAGTTGTCCAGCACGAACTGCACGGACTCGGGGGCCAGGAAGGTGGCGAAGGATTGGGCGCCCAACAACTGGGCCTCGGTGTAGCCGCTGATCTCGGTCATCTGCCGATTGATCCAGATCAGTCGGGCCTGACTGTCCACCACGCAGATGGCGCTGTGGGCGAACTCCACGATGGCCCGGTACCGGTCCTGGCTCTCGCGCAACTCCTCCACCATCAGCCGCTCGGAATCCGCCATTGGCATGGGGGGAGCCGGGGGGGCCGGGTCCTCCAGCAGATCCTCCGTGGTGGTCTCGTCCGTCTGAATCTCATCGGGCGGCAGCCCCACCCCGTCGGGCGTGGTTGAGGTGTCCTGGCGGCTGGTCATGGGCTAACTCCATCGTCGTCGGAGTGCGAACGATATTAGACCCCGTGCAGACCTTTGTCCCGCGGCATTTTTTCTTTGCCTATCGGGGCTTGCCTGTCATCAGTTTGATGGGGGGTGCGTCAAACTGAAAAGGTGGCCTACCTGGGGTCGTCTTGGCCGGGCCCGCGGGGGCCTGCGTTTCGTGGTTCTCCGGGCCGTGGCACGTATGTTGCTGCTGTCCGGGGTATCTGGTGCTCCGGGAGTGGCCCAACGAGGGTCCCCGGGCGAGTAACCCCTGACCCTGGAGAAGAAGATGAAGGTCACCGTATTGGTTTCGTGTCTGGTGTCGATGATGCTGGTGTCGGTCCTGGCAAGCGCCGAGGAGGGCAGCGGGTCCACGGGGACCAAGCCCGGCAGCGGCCACGAGTTCAGCCTGACCGGCACCATCGGCGATGGCGCCTACTTCATTGACGACAAGGTCTATCGCGGCCCCGTCAGCCTGGAGGTCGTGCCCTCCGTGGGCTGGACCTGGTTTGCGGCGGACTTCGGCGTATCCACGACCTTGGAGAGCATCAAGATCGCCGGCAGCCACGTGGGCAACTGGAACACCACCTTTCGTCCCGGCGCCCGGTTCACGCCGCCGGTGACGCCTCTGTACCTGCGCGCCGCCGTGCCCCTTCAGGTGCAGCGGGACAACGTGGACTACGGCCTGATGTTCGGCGTGGGCGCGGACTTCAAGCTGCTCAATACCATCGGCTTGGTCGTGGAGGCTGACACCACCCTGAGCAAGGATCTGGAGTGGGGCGGCAAGGGCGTGCCCGTGGAGTTCCGTGCAGGTCTGAGCTTCCATTTCTAGGCGACCCCGAGGGCCCCGGCCCTACCGGCTTTGCAGGGCTGCGGCCACGGCGGTCTGACGGCTGTCCACGTGGGTCAGCAGGGCGGTCAGGGCGGCGTTGAAGGTGGTGGCGCTGATATTGGCGGCGTCCACGTCGGCCACCACCTCGGGGTCCTCCAGGTAGGGGGCGATGAGGTCGTGGGCGGCCTGGAGGCGGGCCTTCACGGCGCTGGCCTCAAAGGTGCCCTGGACGAAGTCGCTGACGTACTGCCAATAGAGCGCCGAGTACACCGGGTCATCCATGGCGAAGCGGATGAGGGGCCAGGCGTCCGTCACCGCGCCAAGGCTGAGTGCCAGGGGGGCCTTCTGCCCCATACCAGACTGCATGGACTCGTTGTGGTCCCAGGGGATCCAGTTCAGGCGGCCGGCCTCGTCGGGGTTGCCGTAAAGGTAGTAGTTGTGGGCCATCTTGCCGTAGGTGTCCCAGTCCTGAATGACGGTGTTCACCGCCAGCCACTTGAGGAACCCGTCCATGTTGAAGCGGGCCTCCAGGGCCGTGCGCCAGGCGGCCGCGTCGCTGCGGTCGGCGTGGAGGGCGGCAATGGCGGCCTCCACGTCGGACCAGTCGGCGGCGTCCTCGTTGCTCTCCTTGGAGAAGGACTCGTCGTCCACGGTCAGGCCACTCTCCCAGGAGGCGGCGCCGTCCTCGGGCTTGTAGAGGTTGCCCTTGGCGTTGCCAAAAACCGCTTTGAGCATGGGGTTGTCGGGGATCTCCGCCAGCGTGTAGATGCCCAGGTTCTGGGGGCCCTGGCCGAAGTCCGCGCTGAGCCTCACGAAGGTGTTGCGGTTGCTGGGCACCCCCGCTTCCCGAAACAGGTCCGCGCCCACCTTGTCCCGCAGGTAGGACTTGTCCAGGTGGTTGTTGGAGAAGGACAAGCGCTTGAAGCCGTAGAGGCGCTGGTCATTGATCTCGGGCCAGGTGTCCTCGAACTGATCCAGGTCCAGCTTGAAGGGCAGCTTGAGGCTACCCTTCTGCCAGGTCTGCATCAGGGTGGAGGCACCCTTGAAGCGGAAGCCCACGTGGGTCCAGGTGAGGCCGTTGAACTGGACCGTGCAGGGGATCCAGATGGAGTTGCGGTAGTCCAGGATGCCACCGCCGCCACCGGGGGGGGCCTTGGGGGGGCCGTCGCCACCCGCGCCGAACTCCCCGTAGATCTCCGTCATGTCGGCCAGGATGGCCTGCCAGTCGGCGGCCTCGAAGACCAAGGTCAGCTCCTTGACCGTGTCCGGCGCAAACACGACGCCGTAGTTGGCATCCACGTTGTTGGAGTGGGTCTCTTCGGTCCAGCCCGCCGGGTGCAGTACGTCCAACTGGGTGTCCGTGGTGTCCGCGCCTTCCTTGGCGTCGCCCAGGGT
>CAIXZC010000450.1 GCA_903923815.1 uncultured Myxococcales bacterium | reverse complement strand
GCGGGTCTGGCCGGGGCTGCTGCTGGGGGCGCTGGCGGTGCTGGCGACCCTGGTGGGCCTGGGCTCCGTGGTATTCCTGCGCATCCCAAGGGGGCGCCCATGAGGCCTGCGCCAGTAGGGCGTGATGTCAGGAAAGCTGCGAGGTGCAGTGGGGGCAGCGGCTGGCTTTGAGCGGGATGGGGGAGAGGCAGAAGGTGCAGTCCTTGGTGCTGGGTTCGGCGGCGGCCTCCTTGGCCTTGAAGCGGTTCACCTGCTTGATGAGGACGAAGATGGCGAAGGCCACCAGCGTGAAGTCAATGACCGTGTTGATGAAGGCGCCGTAGCCGATGATGGGGGCCCCCGCGGCCTTGGCCTCGGCGAAGGTGGCGTAGGCCTGGCCAGACAAATTCAGATAGAGATTGGAGAAGTCCAGGCCCCCCATCAGCAGGCCCAGGGGCGGCATCAGCACATCCGCCACGAAGGACGACACGATCTTGCCGAAGGCGGCACCGATGATGATGCCGATGGCCATGTCCAGCACATTCCCGCGCATGGCGAACTTTTTGAACTCAGCAAACATCTGGGACCTCCATCTATTCAAGGACAAAGGGGGCAAAGGCGCTGAACAGCGTCGCTTGCCCTGCTTCGTAGTTCGGGGCCGGGGGTTCGGCAACGGGGGCGGGCTGGATGGCCACGGTCCCGGCGCTGCCCATCACAACGAGCGGATGGGGAACCGGGAACTTCAGCAAGGGCGTGGTCGCCAGCCTGGCCGTCAGGGCCGGCAGCAGGGCCGTCTGGGCCAGATGGTTCAGCATGGCCTCGGCCGTCAGGGTGCCATCGTTAGACTGCTCGGTGACCGCCTGCACGATGAAGATCTCGCCCGTCTGAAGGACCAGGCCGTCGGAGCATTGGGCCCAGGTGGCGTCCAGTTCCAGGGCGGCCCGGGTGGTGGTGCTGAAGGGTTCTCCAAAGATGCGCCCCGTGGCCAGGATATTCACCTGCCCAACTTGCAGGCGCAGGGCCCCGTCGGGGTTGCAGTCAGACAGCAGCGGGGGCAACAGGGTCTGGAACTCCAGCGCCAGATCCGTCAGCCACGGCATGACCTGGTCCAGGCCCACCAGCAGGGCCTCGGGCACCGGAAAGTCCAGCAGCCCACCGGCCCAGGCGACGAAGAGGGCCTCGTTGACCAGATCCAGCACCAGGACCTGCTCAATGGGGGTCAGGGCGGGGGCGGTGGGGGGCGAGGGGGGCTGGTTGCAGCCCACGCGGGCAGGGACGCCCAGGATTGGCTCCAACTCTTGCGAGCGAGGGCTGGTGAAAAGCTGGGGCAGCGCCCGGCTGCGGAAGCTCAGATTGGCCCCCTGGTCCTTGGTGAAGGTCGCGGCCTGGAAGTCCGACACCACTTGGATCTGGACGCCAATGGGTTCACCGGACAGCGGATCCAGGGACCCGTCGGGCTTGTCTATCCGGGTGGTGAAGTTCCAGGCAAGGGACTGAAGGGTCTGGCGCAGCAGGTCCGCCAGGGCCGGGGCGATGCCCTGCTGGAAGGCGGCCGAGACGGAGGCCTGGAGGGTGTTTGGCAGGCCCAGCATCAGAATGTTCAGCAGGTCAGCGAAGGGGGTGTCGAGGTCCAGCGACAGGCCAACAAGCGACACCGTTACGCCCGAGACCGCCACCTGGACCGTGTGGGCCGAATCCACAGTGACATTGAGGTCGGCCCTCACCTCCAGGGCGTCCAGGCTCAGGTCCCCGAGTATGCTGTTGGGACCAAAGCAGGGTTCTGGGAAGGCGGCCCCGCAGGCGGTCTTGGACAGGGGCAGGCTGCCGGTGGCTTGTTCAAAGATGGCCACCAGTTGCAGGCCGCTGTTGGTGGTGTTCAGCACGGCGGTGACCTGCTGATATTGGAAGTCGGTCAGTCGGGCGGCATAGATTCCCTGGCCCCAAAAGGCCAGGTTGGACATCAGCGGATCGGGGAATGCTGGCTGGATGTCCCAGGTGCCCAGCACGGCCTCGAAGAGCGTGGCCAGGTCATTGGCGGGCGCGCTGTGGTCCTGGTCGTCGAAGGCCTGGGCGGAGATCCAGGCAACCTCTCCGGGCAGCAGCAGGCCCGCCTCTTCCGTGGTGGGGTCGGGCTGCAGGTAGCTGGTGGACCACAGGAAGGAGCGCAGGTCGGCGCCGCTGTTGCCTGCCTCGTCCTTGGCCTCCAAGACCAGGGTGTTGGTGCCCACGCTGACGGGGAGGGTCAACTGGAAGGTGCCGCTGGCGGGGTCCACGGGGGTGGCCTGCCCGTTGATGAGGAGGCTGGTAATGGCGCCCAGGGGGCTGACGACGGTGCCCGAGACCGTTACCTGAGGGAGTTCGCCGTCGCCAAGGATTGAGGCCGCCCTGGGGGGGTAGTCCACCTGAAACGCGGGGCGGCAAAAAGTGTCTTGGAGGGGAGCAAACTGGCAGCCCAGGACCTGGTCGCAGTAGTCCACCGTGCAGGGGATGTAGTCCAGACAAAAGACCGGCTCGGGGGCGACACAGAAGCCCTCCTGACACTGGCCCGCGGGGGTCCAGGTCTGGCCCTCGCAGGACCCCTCAGGGCAGCCCCCGCAGGAGCCGCCGCAGCCATCGTCGCCGCACTCCAGGCCGTCGCACTGGGGCTGGCAGATGTCCTGCGAAGGGGCGTCAAGGGCGGCGTCTGGAAGCGTGTCTTCAGGGCTGCCCTGGTCCAAGCCCGGATCTGCGTCGGGGGCGTCGTCCATGTGCAGTTCGCCGGGGTTAGTCAGGTCTTCACCTTCCAGGGTGTCGGGCAGGGTATCCAGCCCCCCCACGTCCCCCCCATCTGGCCAACCAGGAAGTTCCAGGACCAGATCAATGCTGGAGCCACTGCCGTCCTGGCCGGCGTCTTGACCGTCCTCCGGGGTGAGGGTCTGGCAGGACCAGGTCAGCGATAACAGCGCAGCGCACAGCAGCAGGCCCAAGGTCGGCTTCATGATTCATCCCCCAAAAACTTGCAACGCGCCGATTAGACCACCCGTCCCGGCGTCCTTCAAGCACTTCGGGGACCAATCTGGAGTGAGACGGCATGTTTGTAAGGGGTCGCTGC
>CAIXZC010000449.1 GCA_903923815.1 uncultured Myxococcales bacterium | reverse complement strand
GCGTCACTGCCCCCATCTGGGAGTCCAGCATGTCAATCAGGTGCAGCAGCATGGCCTCCGGGGTCTGGGGCCGCACGGGGCTGCCCTTGTCCAGGTCCCCGTGGTGGGACAGCACCAGGTGCATGAGGCGCTGCATGACGGCGGGGGCGGGCCGCGACGGTCCCTGCCAGGCGGCCAGCATGGACACCCCGATGGCGATGTGGCCCAGCAGGCGCCCTTCGGTGCTGAAGTCCAGCCCCTGCTCCTCGTCGTACTCCACGGTCTTGCCCACGTCGTGCAGCAGCGTGCCCCCCAGCAGCAGGTCCACGTTCACCAGCCCCGGCGTCAGCCGGTTGTAGTGCTCGCCCAGCAGCCGGGCCAACTCCATCATGGAGACCGTGTGCTCCAGCAGGCCGCCCAGGTAGGCGTGGTGGATGAGCTTGCCCGCGGGGGCGCTGCGGAAGCGCTTCTCCAGGGCGGGGTCGGTGATGAAGTCCCGCAGGAAGGTCCCCAGGGGCCGGTCCTTCAGGCCCTCCAGCAGCTCCAGCAGGCGGGCCCACAGGGCGTCCGGGTCCCCTCCGCCCACGGCCAGCAGGCGGGCCTTCAGTTCGGGCGTCCAGGGCAGGACCTCCACGCTGCGCACCACCAACTGCAGGGCCCCCCGGTAGGAGTTCACGTCCACCTCGGCCCGGATGGCGCTGCCGGGCTTTAGCAGCCCGAACAGCCGGTCCACGTCGTCCCAGACCTTGCCCTCAAGCTGGCCCGAGTTATCCGATAGCTGCACCGTCAGGTAGGGCTTGCCGGTCTTCCCCGACAGCTTGGACACCTCCCCCACCAGGAACAGGGAGGCCACCTTGGCCCCCGCCTCCAGCTTCGCAACCATGGGCAGATCGATCATCGAAAACTCCTATTCCAGCCGCGTCAGGCCCTCCACCGGGGCCCGGGCCGCCGCCCGCAGGGCTGACACCAGCACCGCCCCGAACACCAGCAGCGCCGCCGCCACGCCCACAAAGACCACATCAAACCACACCAGCCGCACGGGCAGCGTGTCCACGTAATAAACCACCGGATCCAGGGGGAACCCGAAGTACCCCAGGGCCAGACTTCCACCCACCCCAAGGGCCAGCCCCAGGGCCGTCCCCACCAGCCCGATGAACAGGCCGTGCAGGGTGAACACCACCGCCACCTGGGCGTCCCGCAGCCCCAGCACCTTCAGCAGCGCTATCTGGGCCTGCTTCTCCCGCACCATCATGGCCTGACTGCCCACGATGTTGAAGGCCGCCACCACGATGATGATCAGAAAAAACAACGACAGCACGATGCGCTGGCGCTGCATGGCCGAGAACATGGACCGGTTCATCTCTTTCCAACTGATGATGCGGTGCCGGTTGGACAGGCCCAGCCCCAGATCCTCCTGGGGCGCGAAGCGCATGTGGGCCGCCAGCTCCTGCACATGGGCCAGCCGGTCCAGGGCCGAGGCGGAGGCCTCCAGGGGAAGCTGCCCCTGCAGGGACTCCAGCCGCGCCGCCAGGTTCAGGGCGCTGCGCCCCAGGCGGTCCAGGGTGCCCGCCGCCAGGGTGCGCTCCAGGCTGGCGGTGAAGCGGTCAAGCTGCTCCAGGTCGTCCCCTTCAACCTCCACCCAGCGGGCCCGGTCGCCCCGCATCAGGAAGGCCCGCGCGTCATCAAAGTGCACCAGCGCCAGCCGCGAATCGTATTCGTAGAAGCCCAGCTCCACGATGCCCGCCACCCGGAACACCCGCGACGCCGGCCGGCTGCCCGCCTTGCGACGCTCGAAGCGGCTGGCCCCCTGGAAGGGCGACACCAGACTGACCTCGCCCCCCACGCCAACGTTCAGGGAGTGGGCCAGGCCGCTGCCCAGGATGATGGGCGGCGCAGGCCTCCCCCGGGCCACCAGGGTCCCGCTCTCGCCGGGCGCCACCGTCACGGAGCGCCCCTCCAGGGCCAACTCCGCGGGCCGCCCCGACAGGTTCAGTAGGGACACCGCCCCGTCGGCGCTGCCCACCACGGACCAGTCCTCCTTGATCAGGCCCTGCCCCCCCTTGCCGTCCAGCACCAGGGTCACGCAGTCGCCGTCATCCAGCGCCACGGCCACCTGTTGCTCCCCCGTCAGCACCTGCACCGTCCCGGGCCCGGCGGCGTACCAATCCGAGCCCCCGGGCAGGGCCCCCAGGGTCGTCTCCTCACCAAACAGATCCTTCAGCAGACAGGGCGCGGGCGCAGGGCTTGCCACCCGCAGCGAGGCCCCCTCGCCCCCCCGACTCTCCAGCCCCGGAGCCAGCGCCTGGGGCGCCCCCGTGGGCCACAGCACATAGGACGAGAAGCGCCCCCCCGGCAGCCCCCCCACCTCCAGGCGGGCCCGGGACGCGTCCCAGACCACCGAGGGCTGCTGCTCCAGGTCGCCAAGGCCGCCTTCAATCATCTGTCTTTGCAGGAAGGGCGCCCCCGGGCTTCGGGCGGGCACCAGCCCCTTGACCAGCACGCCAAGCTTGCGCCCCCCCGAGGAGATCATCATCTCGTCGTAGGTCGCCGCGCTGACCCGCCGCGCCTCGGGCATGGCCCCCACCTTCGCCTCCAGGGCGCGCCAGTCCGGCACATCCGCCCCGGGGCCAATGACCACGGCGTGGGGATAGACCCCTAAAAGCTTCTCCCGGAAGGTGTCCTCAAAGCCTGTGACGATGCTGAAGATGACCAGCAGGGACGACACACCCAGCACCACGCCGGCCATGGAGATTAGCGTCACCACCGACAGATACGACCCCCCTGACGACCCCATGAAGCGGGCCGCCAGCAGGCGCAGCAGGCGGTTTTGCGACCCTCGTTTTTCGGGCATCACCATCCCATGTAGGTAAAGGCCAGGCTGGCGCGGGACAGCTCCATGTCAGGGGACTCGGTCTGGACCCACCCCGTGGGAACAAAGGCCACCTTGTGCCGCAGCGGCAGGAAGCCCTCGTAGGGCGTCACCCTGCAGCCCAGGTGTCGGGACATGGACCCGGGGAAGAACTCCGCCCGCCTCCACTGAAAGGGCACCCGGCCCACCAGGCCGTCGTTGAACCGGTAGCCGTAGCGCCGGGCCAGGTTGCGCACCTGGGTGGCCCAGGGCAGCGTCCGCTCCGCCGTGATCTGGCGCAAAGCTATATGGGGCACTTCGGGGAAGTAGCCCTCAAGGGAGTCGTGTTCCAACAAAGTCTCCATCAAAACGCAGTTCCTTTCCGGCGGCATCCAGGCCCATCAACCAATGGCAGGCCTCCGGATCACCGCTGGTGCCGGCCAGCGTCTCCAGACGCTTGAACCCGGCTTCAAAATGAAGTCCGCAGGGGCGCTCCGGAGGCGTGGCAAGCCAAAGCCCGTCCCCCTCCAGCGACAACCCCTCCAGGGCCCCCTCCAGGTAGCCCGCCACCAGGGGCAGCATGACGCCGCAGCCCTGGGCCAGGACCCCCGAGAGAAAATCGCCCTCGGCGTACCCCAGGAGCCCTCCAAAACCCTGACAGCACTGGGCCGTGGTGCCGCAGTCCGAACCGCCCACCAGCAGCGCCAGGAAGCCCTCAAAGTCCTGGACCTCCGGGCCTCCGACGGCGGGCAGCAATAGCTCCTCCACCAGGAAGGCCAGAAAGACTCCGTAACGGAACTTAGCCGAGAACGGCAGAATTTCAAGCTGATCCTGCTCCCCCACCGAAAATCCCGGCACCCGGGCATCCAGGTTCCCTGCCACCAGGGCCCCCTGCCCCGTGTCCTCCAGGTCCAGCTCCACCAGCCCGCAGTCCTCCTCCCCCCCCTGGCAGTCCTGCCCGAAGGGCCACTGCAGGCGCACCCGGTCGAAGCGCAGCGCGGTGGTCTTGGCCCCAAGCGCCCCCTTGGCGTCGGGTTCGGCGGCGATCTTCAGCACCCCCTCCAGCTCCACGCTTCGCAGCAACTGCGAGAAGTCCGCCCCCAGCCCCCAGGCACCGCTCAGCCCCTGCTCCTCCAGCAGCGTCAGGAAGGCCTGGTCCACCGCCTCCGCCGCCACCGCCCCCAGGGCCGTCAGGTTGTCCGGCCCCGCCTCCCCCGCCCCCACGAACAGCAGCCCGCAGGCCAGCCCCAGCATCCCCTCGCCGTCCCCCTGCAGGCAGGCCAGGGACAGCAGCGCCGCCCCGGGGCTCTCCAGCAGCGCCAGCACCGAGTCCAGCACCCCACCCGCCTCCTGCGGCAGGGCGGACAGGAAGTCCAGGTGACTGACCACCCGGTAGCTGCCCCGGTACTGGGGCACCAGATCCCCCAGGGGCACCTCCAGGCTGGCCGCCCCCCCGGCCTCCACCAGCCCCCCATCCAGACAGCCCGTCACCAGCAGCGGCGCCTTCCCCTGGGCCCCCTTGCCCCAGCCCCGCGCCAGCACCGCCACCTGGGCCTTGGGCAGCCCCCCCAAAAGCTTCTCCGTCTTCACCGACGTTGTGGCCCCCACCCCCGCCAGCAGCAGCTCCGCCGAGGCCTGCGCCGGCTCCCGCGGGTCCAACTGCCGGCACAGCTCCGGGTCCTGGGAGGCATACAGCCGCACCTCCAGGGACTGCACCTGCTGCTGGCCCCCGTAGCTGAAGGCCAGCTCCACCACCGACGGCGGCTGGGCCACCTCCACATGGAAGAACAGCGCCCCCGCCCCGGGCAGCCCCAGGGTGCCCCCGTCCACCTTCACCAGAAAGCGCCCCTCCGGCCCCTTGCTGGTCACCGTGAAGCTGGCCAGCCCCCCGGGCCCCGTCAGCGCCACCGCCGTCTCCAGCGCCGCCAGGCTCCCCGCGGGCAGCGCCCCTTGGGTCTGCAGTTGGAACGCCAGCTTGCGCCCCGCCACCCCCACGCCCTCCTCCAGGTACAGCACCTGGAACTGCCGCCGCTGCCCGGGCTTGAGGCGGAACTGGCAGTGCAGGTTCTT
>CAIXZC010000448.1 GCA_903923815.1 uncultured Myxococcales bacterium | reverse complement strand
TGGGCCTGGGTGAGGCCGCCGTCGGGGGCGTGGGGGTCGTACACGCACAGGTCCGTCAGGCCCAGGTGTTCGGCGGAGTTGCGGCCCAGGAACTCGTCGGGGATGAACAGCACGCGGCGCCCGTCGGCCAGGCCCCACTTCAGGGCCCGCACGGCGTTGGCACTGGTGCAGACCAGACCGCCATTACGGCCTGTGAAGGCCTTGACCTCCGCCGAGCTGTTCATATAGCAGATGACCACCGGGGGCTGGCCCCAGACGCGGGTCAGGTGCTCGAAGGCATTCTCCAGGTCCTGCACATCCACCATGTCGGCCATGGGGCAGCCGGCCCGGGGCTCGGGGATGAAGACGCGCTGTTCGGCGCTGACCAGGACCCGGGCGGCCTCGGCCATGAATTGAACCCCGCAGAAGACCACGAACTCGGCGTTGGAGGCCGCGGCGGCGCGACTCAGCTCAAAGGAGTCCCCCACGTGGTCCGCCAGGTCCGTCAGCTCCATGCGTTGATAGTGATGGACCAGCAGGGTCAGGCGGGAACCCAGGGTCTGCTTCTTTTCCAGAATCCTGTCCGTGAGTTCCCGGCTGTTCATGTCCTGCTAGTCCCCCGTGGAGGTTTGTCTACTGCTTGGCGAGGATCTCGGTTTCGATGATCTTCTTGAAGGTGGCGGCCTCGCGGTCCGCGGCCTGGAACTTGCGGCCGTTCAGGTAGATGGAGGGGGTGCCACGCACGCCGGCGGCTTCGCCTTCCTTCATCTGGGCGTCCACGGCGGCCTTGAAGGTGCCCTCATCCAGGGCCTTCTTGAACTTGTCCACGTCCAGGCCAAGCTCTCCGGCGTACTTGTCCAGGTCGGGGCGGGTCAGGGCCTTCTGGTTCTCAAACAGCTTGTCGTGCATCTCCCAGAACTTGCCCTGGGCGTCCGCAGCCAGCGCCGCCTGGGCAGCCAGGTGGGCGTCCTTGTGGAAGGTCAGGGGGAAGTTGCGGAACTCCAGCTTGACCTTGCCGGGGAACATGTTGAAGACCTCGTACTCGGTCTTGGTGATGCGGCTGCAGAAGGGGCACTGGAAGTCGGAGTAGACGGTCAGCACCACGGGAGCGTCAGCGGGGCCCTTGAAGGGGGCGGGGTTCTGGAACGTGAACACGGCCTCATCCAGCGGAGTGAAGACCTTGCCGGCCTTGATGATCTCGTCATAGACGGCGGCCGCGGCGGTGCCCTTTTCGACCATGGCCTTGGCCTTGGTCAGCTCCTCCTGGATGATGGGTTCAATTTGCTCGAAGGGAAGGGCGCCACGGATCTGACGGCCATTGATATAGATGTTGGGGGTGCCCCGGGCGCCCACTTCACCGGCCAGCTTGACGTCGTCGTCAATGGCCTTGGCGCAGGCCGCGCCGGCAAAGTCAGCCTCGAACTTGGGCATGTCCAGGCCCAGCGTCTTGGCGTAACCCAGCAGGTCTTCCTTTTCCAACTTCTGGTTGTTCTCAAACAGCACCTTGTGCAGTTCCCAGAACTTGCCCTGGATGCCGGCGGCGCAGGTGGCCTGGGCGGAGATGCGGGCGTTCTTGTGGAAGGGCAGCGGGTTGTTCTTCCAAACCTGGCGCACGGAGTCCCCGTACTTCTCGATGATCTGGTCCATGGTGGGCTCGACGCGCTTGCAGAAGGGGCACTGGTAGTCGGAGTAGACCACCAGGGTCACCAGGGCCTCCTTGGCGCCGCGCATGGGCTCGTCCCCACGGAGGGCCAGCTTCCACACGGTGTTGTCCACCATGGCCCGGGCCGACGGCGCCGGACGGTCCTTGGAGGAGGCGGCAAGTTCGGGGCGCGCCCGACGAAGGGCTTCACCGGGAACCTCGGCCTTCTCCTGGCCCACCAACTTGTCGGCCTTGAGCTTGTCCACGACCTTGCCCACCAGTTTGTCCGTATCAATCTTTTCGGCGACCAGGGTGGCCAGCTTCTCGTAATCAATCGAAGGAGGCTCGACCTTGGGGGCAACCACGGGGGCCGCCTGAACAGCAGCGGCCTGCTGAACGGGTTCCTGCTTCTTTTCGCAACAGCCGGCCGCAGCGAGGGCCAG
>CAIXZC010000447.1 GCA_903923815.1 uncultured Myxococcales bacterium | reverse complement strand
GTGGCACTGGTGCCGCATGAAGCGGTCCAGCTCAATGAACGAGCCCTCGTCCAGCAACAGGGCGATGCGCTCCCGGGCGCTGAGCTTCCCCTTCTCGTGCTGCTTCTCCACTTTGTCCCAGCCCGCAGGCGCAAGGGCCTCGTCGGACAGCTTGGCCAGTCGATCTAGCTTCTCCTGATTGGACATCGAACGCCTCCAGGCAAATGAAATGACCGCGCGACTATGGCAGAAGGCGGGAAGGCCCGGCAACAAAAAAACGGGGCATTCGCGGTCATTAAACAGAACTGGCTTGCTTTGGTGGGCCACTTGACCAGAATCGGTGGAAACCTGGGGGTGGGCATTGGCCAACAAGAAGAGACCGTCCTGGCAACTGGAGAGCAAACACCAAGGCGGGGTGTTTGGAGAGGTCCAGGCCTTCGCCCTGCCCAATGGGCTCAAGGTGATCGTGGTCCAGGACCAAAGCTCGCCCGTCTGCGAGTTCCAGACCTGGTTCACCGCCGGCAGCGCCTGGGATCCCCCCGGCAAGGGCGGCCTGGCCCACCTGCTGGAACACCTGATGTTCCGCGGCACCGTGGCCGTCCCCGACGCAGGCTTCGACGAAATCATGGAAGAGCACGGCGTCTACGTGAACGCCGCCACCTGGCTGGACTGGACCTCCTACCGCGCCAGCCTCCCCGCCGACGCCCTGGACCTGGTGCTGGGCCTGGAAGCCGACCGCATGACCGGCCTCCACCTGGACGCCGAGGTCTTCCGCAGCGAGCGCGAGGTCGTCCGCAACGAGCGCCGCCAGTTCGTGGACAACGATCCCGATGGCCTGGCCTCGGAGCTGCTGCTGGAGACCCTCTTCGGCACCCACACCTACAGCCGCCCCGTGCTGGGCACCGAGGACAACATCGACGCCCTCACCACCGCGGACTGCCGCCTCTTCTACCGGCAGGTCTACGCCCCCGCGCTGACCACGCTGGTGATCGTCGGCCCCGACCCCGCCGAGTACGTCCTCCCCCTCGTCTTCGCCACCCACGGCCGCATCCGCAAGAAGGCCGCCCCCACCCCCATCATCGTCCCCCCGGCCCCCCTGGCCGCCTCCATCTCCCTGGAGCGCCGCTGGCCCGTCAACCAGCCCCGCCTCTCCCTGGCCTACCTGGCCCCCGACGCCCGCAGCCCCCAGCAGGTCCCCCTGAAGGTCCTGGCCGAGATCCTGGCCGGCGCCGAATCCTGCCCCTTCAACAACCGCGTCGTGGAAGAGCTGGCCCTCAGCCTCTCCGTTGAAGCCCTCTGCGCGGGCATGGGCGTGGGCGGCATCTTCGAGGTCCACCTGGAGCCCCGCGAGGCCACCGCCGACGTCATGCAGCGCCTCCTGGCCGAGTTCGACGCCGAGGTCGCCCGCCTTGCCACCACCGGCCCCACCCAGGCCGACCTGGACGCCGCCCGCAACCGCATGCGCATCTCGGTCCTGCGCGGTTCCATCGGTGTGGAAGGCCGCTGCAGCCTCCTGGGCGAGTACCAGGCCACCACCGGCGACTACCGCAACGTCTTCGGCTACTGCGACGCCCTGGACGCCATGACCACCGCCGAGGTCGCCGCCGCCGCCGCCCAATACCTTTACAACATGCCCCGGGTGGTGCTGCGCATCTACCCGGACGCAGAAGGAGAGGAGTAGCCCATGAGACTCCTCCACGATCAAACCGCCACCCTTCCCTACATCCGCTTCATGCTGGTCTACCCCCGCGGCTCGGTGCAGGATCCCCACGGCCTTTGCGGCCTCACCCACCTGACCACCCGGCTGGCCCTGCGCGGCGCCGGCGGCCGCAACCTGCTGGCCTTCCACCGCGAACTCGACTCCCTGGGCAGCAGCCTGGACGTCCAGGTGGGCGCCCGTTGGACCACCATCCACGGCGACTGCATGCCCTCCACCCTGCGCCGCTTCGCCGCCCTCCTGCGCGACCTGCTGGCCGCCCCCGCCATGGAACAGGCCGAACTGGCCGCCCTCCAAAGCCAGCACCGCGAGGCCCTCGTGGGCGAGCGCGAAAACGACGAGCAACTCTTCTCCCTCTTCATCCCCCGGCACCTCTTTGGCGCCAACCCCCACGCCAACCCCACCGCCGGCCTGGAAAGCTGCATCGGCCGCATCACCCGCGACCACGTGGTGCAGTTGTGGGACCAATCCTTCCGCCGCCGCCCCGCCATCGCCGCCGTCGTGGGCAGCATCGACGAGGCCAGCGCCCGGGACACCCTCGAACAGATCCTCCAGGGCTTCCCCGAGGCCCAACCCTTCGCCCCGGCCCCCGCCCCCGAAACCCGCGCCGCCGAAGGCACCCCCCGCCTGATGCTTGTCGAGACGCCCGGCCTCACCCAGGTCCACGCCGGCTTTGCATCCCTCGCCCCCAGCGCCACCGACCCCGACTACATCCCCCTGCACCTGGCCAACACCGCCTTTGGCGAGCTCTTCACCGGCCCCCTCGTGGCCGAGCTTCGCGGCCGCCGCGGCTGGTGCTACTCCACCGACTCCATCTACTCCCCCTGGCCCGGCTTTGGCGTCCAGACCGTCGTCCTGGCCACCGGCGCCGCCGAGGGTCCCAAGGCCCTCGCCCTCGCCCATCGCCTCTTCCGCGCCCAGGCCTCCAAGGGCCTCACCGCCAAGGAACTCGACTTCGCGCGCCTGCACCTCATCCGCCGCCACCCCTTCTCCCTCTCCAACCCCTTCACCCGCATGAAGACCGTCGTGCGCATGCTCCTCAGCGCCCGTCAGCCCTCCTGGCTGGATGACTACCAAGCCAACATCGAGGCCCTCACCCTTCCCCAGGTCAACGACGCCCTCCAGCGCCACTGGCTCACCTGCCCCCTGGCCGCCCTGGCCGTGGTGCCCCCCGCCAGCGCCGCGCGCTACTCCCGGTCCCTGGCCCCCGCCACCCTGGAGCGCGTCGACTGGATGCACGACTGGGAGGCCTGATGCCCACGCCCACTCTGCCCAACTCTCTGCTGCGTGCCCTGGCTGCTCTGTGTGTGTTGGGGGCCGCGGGGGTGTTTTTGCTACCCCCCACCATCCTGGGTCCCGGCGCCGAGGCCCAGGCCTTCGGTTGGTTCGCCTTCGCCGCCACCCTCCTGGCCCTGCCCTCCCTGCTGTTCCGCCCCGAGGGCCGCTGGGTGCGCCCCTTGGTCCTCCTGGGCTCCCTGGTGTTCTTCGGCTTCCTGCGCTGGTCCTGCCCCCGCTCCGTGGGCGCCGTCGAGGAGGCCGTCCTCTGGCTCTTCCACC
>CAIXZC010000446.1 GCA_903923815.1 uncultured Myxococcales bacterium | reverse complement strand
GGGTGGTAGCCACCGCCAACGGTAAGCAGCCGCCGGCGGGAGCGCGGAGGAAGCCCCATCCTGGCGAACGCCAGGCCATGGGGCTGTCCGGAGAGCGAGCGACCAGAGGCGGCTGCGACCCGACGAATGATCCGCTTACTTCGCTTCGCTACGTGCGCGGCTTGGACAGACATAGCCAGCGCGGCTTGGACAGACATAGCCAGCGCGGCTTGGACAGACAAAACCAGCGCGGCTTGGACGGCACGGGACGGGTAGTAGCTAGCGACAGGAGGAGGGCCTAGGGAAGATACACGCCGGCTTTGTGGCCGAAGTCGGTGGCCTCTTCGTAGCCCGCGTCGTGGTGGCGCAGGACGCCCATTAGAGGGTCGCAGGTCAGGACGCGCTGGAGGCGGGCGGCGGCCTGGGGGGTGCCGTCGGCCAGCACCACCATGCCGGCGTGCAGCGAGTAGCCCATGCCCACCCCGCCGCCGTGATGGAAGGACACCCAGGAGGCGCCGCCGGCGGTGTTCAGCATGAGGTTCAGCAGGGGCCAGTCGGCCACCGCGTCGCTGCCATCCTTCATGGCCTCCGTTTCACGGTTCGGTGAGGCCACGGAGCCACAGTCCAGGTGGTCCCGACCAATCACGATGGGGGCCTTCACCACGCCCCGCGCGACCAGGTCGTTGAAGGCCAGCCCGGCGCGGGCCCTCTCGCCGTAGCCCAGCCAGCAGATGCGCGCCGGCAGGCCCTGGAAGTGGACCTTCTTGGCGGCCATCGAGAGCCAGTTGTGCAGGGGGCGGTTGTCCGGGAACAGCTCCAGGATGGCCTCGTCCGTGCGGCGGATGTCCTCGGGGTCCCCGGAGAGGGCCACCCAGCGGAAGGGCCCCTTCCCTTCGCAGAACAGGGGCCGGATGTAGGCGGGCACGAAGCCCGGGAAGTCAAAGGCGTTGGTCAGGCCCCGGTCGAAGGCCTGCTGCCGGATGTTGTTGCCGTAGTCGAAGACGTGGCAGCCCCGGGCCTGGAAGGCCAGCATGGCCTCCACGTGGACCCGCATGGAGTCCAGGGCCAGGTCCCGGTAGTGCTCCGGGTCGCTGCGGCGCAGGATGGCGGCCTTGGCCAGGGTCAGCCCCGAAGGGATGTAGCCGTTCATGGGGTCGTGGGCCGAGGTCTGGTCCGTCACCAGGTCCGGCAGGAAGCCCCGGCGCAGCAGGTCGGGCAGCACGTCGGCGGCGTTGCCCAGCAGCCCCACGGACAGGGGCTGACGGGCGGCGCGGGCCTCCTCCACCCAGGCCAGGGCCTCGTCCAGGTTGGCGGTGGCGCGGTCCAGGTAGCCCGTGGTCAGGCGCTTGTCTATGCGCTGCTGGTCCACCTCCACGCAGAGGGCCACGCCCCCCGCCATGGTCACTGCCAGGGGCTGGGCTCCCCCCATGCCCCCCAAGCCCGCCGTCAACACCACGCGCCCCGCCAGGTCGCTGCCGAAGTGCTTGCGCCCGGCGGCCGCCAGGGTCTCGTAGGTGCCCTGGAGGATGCCCTGGGTGCCTATGTAGATCCAGCTACCCGCCGTCATCTGGCCGTACATCATGAGGCCCTTGGCGTCCAGCTCGTGGAACTTCTCCCAGGTGGCCCAGTGGGGCACCAGATTGGAGTTGGCAATCATCACGCGGGGGGCGTCGCGGTGGGTGGGGGCCACGCCCACGGGCTTGCCGGATTGGACCAGCAGGGTCTGGTCGTCCTCCAGGCGGCGCAGCAGCTCCAGGATCTTCAGGAAGGCGTCGTGGTTCCGCGCGGCGCGGCCAATGCCACCGTAGACGACCAGGTCGTCGGGGCGCTCGGCCACCTCCGGGTCCAGGTTGTTCAGCAGCATCCGCAGGGCCGCCTCCTGCACCCACCCGCGGCATTCCAGCTTGGTCCCGCCCGGCTTGTACCACCCAGCAAGCATGCTCACCTCCCGTCCACCAGCCCCAGGGCCTCGCCCCGCAGGCTGTGAAGCAAGGGTCGAATGATCTTCACCTTCACCACCATGCCAGGATGGATCTGGTCCTCCAACTCCTCGGGCACGCGCAGATTCACGATGTAGTTGCTGTGGGTGCGGCCCTGAAGCTGGCCATCCCCCCGGCGGCTGTCGCCCTCCACTAGCACCGTCGCAATGCTGCCCACGTTGGCCACCAGCCCCTCGTGGAGGCACTCGTCCAGGATCTCCTGGAGGGCCTGGAGGCGCCGGTTCTTCTCCGCCGCGGGCACGTCGTCTGGCAGGTCCGCCGCCGCCGTCCCGGGCCGCACGCTGTAGGCGAAGCTGAAGGCGCTGCCCCAACGAAGCTGCCGCGCCGCCGACAGGGTCTCCTCGAACTGCGCCTCGGTCTCCCCCGGAAAGCCCACGATGAGGTCCGTGGACAGGTGCATCTCGGGGCGCACGGCCCGCAGCCGCGCCACCAGCTCAAAGTACTGGGCGCGGGTGTAGCGGCGGTTCATGGCGCGCAGGATCTCGTCCGACCCGGACTGCAAGGGCAGGTGGAAGAAGGACAACAGCTTGGGCAGGTCGGCAAAGCACTGAATCAGGTCCTCCGGGCAGTCCCCCGGATTCGACGTTACGAAGGTCAGGCGCAGCAGGCCCGGCACCTCGTGCACCTGGCGCAGAAGCTGGGCAAAGCTGGGCAACCCCGGGCGGTCCAGGCCGTAGCGGTTGACGTTCTGGCCCAGCAGCGTCAGCTCGCGCACGCCGCGGGCCACCAGCGCCTGGGCGTGGGCCAGGATGTCGTCCGGGTCCCTGGACACCTCGCGGCCCCGCACGTGGGGCACGATGCAGTAGGAGCAGAACTGGTTGCAGCCCTTCATGATGGACAGGAACGCCGAGGGCCCCGTCACCACGTCCTCATTGGAGGTGGCGAAGACCTTGTCCCGGTCGGCCTCGTCGGCGGTCTGGGCCAGGCGCACGCGGTCGTCGTAAAGGCGGGCCACAAGCTCTCCGATGCTGCCCACCTGATCGGGCCCGAAGACCAGGTCCAGGTAGGGGATGCGGTCCAGCAGCTCCTGCCCGTGCTGCTTACCCACGCAGCCGCCCACCGCCAGCTTCAGGTTGGGGTTGCGGCTCTTCAGGGGGGCCAGCCGCCCCAGCATGGAGGACACCTTGGCCTCGGGCTTACCCCGGACGCTGCACGTGTTCAGGATGATGAGGTCCGCCTCGCAGTCCTCCTGCGTGGCCTCAAAGCCCAGGGGCCGTAGCCCCGCCAGGATGCGCTCGCTGTCGTAGACGTTCATCTGACAGCCAAAGGTGTGGATGCGAACTTTTCTCATGGGGTTGGTTCAGGTCCCGAAGTATCTGTCGCCGAAGTCCCCAAGCCCGGGGCGGATGTAGGCCTTGGCGTTCAGGCCCGCGTCCATCTGGCCGGACACCACCAGCAGGTCCGGGTCTTCCTTGAAGACGACCTCCAGGCCTTCGGGGCAGGACAGCAGGTTCACGAAGATGATCTTGGCCGGGTCCACGCCCGCGCCGATCAGGATGCGCATGGCCTCCCGGGCCGAG
>CAIXZC010000445.1 GCA_903923815.1 uncultured Myxococcales bacterium | reverse complement strand
GCCCGCGTCCCCCACCAGGAAGGCCTGCCCCGGCGCCAGGCGCTGATGCAGATAGGCCCCCACCTGACCGCGCAATTCCATGCGGCCCTGGTAGAAGCGCGCAGCCTCTTCCAGCCCCCGCCGGTCCCCCTCCCCCACCCGGCCATCCAGCGCCACCAGCGGCGCCATGAACAACAGGGTCGCCACCATGGCGTTCCCCCGGATCTTCAGCAGCTCCGGCAGGCGCCCCAGAAAGACCCCCGCAGCCAACCCCAGCAGGGCGTGGGCGGGCAACAGGTAGCGGTCCATGTGGGCCAGGATGGGGTCCACCCGCGCCAGGATCGGGAAGTACGCCAACGCCGGCGCCAGCAGCAGCCAAGCACCTCCCGGGCGTCCTCCGTCCCCGCTTTGCCCACCACCTCCCGGGCGTCCTCCGTCCCCGCCCTGCGCGGGCCACAGCACCCCCAGGGCCAGCAGCACCAGGTACCAGTACTGGCCCAGGTACGCCGTCACCACCACCCACGACGGGAAGCCGCCCGCCCCCTTGCACAGCACGCTGTTGGGCAGAAGGCTGCCGTAGTACCACCAGCGCCACAGGAACCAGGCCCCCCAGATGGCGAAGGCCAGCAACGCCGCCCCGCGCCAGGGCCCGCCCCCCCGTCGCCAAACCAGCCCCCCGACCAACAGCAGCCCCACCGGCACTATGCCCTCGGCGCGCGTGATGGCCGCCAGGCCCAGCAGCAGCCCCGCAACCAGCAATGACCGACGCCGCCCGCCCGCGCCCCGCGCCTCAGCAAGCGGCCCCAGCCCCTCTCCCCCCAGCCCCCTCACCCACAACCACGCCCCCGCCAGCAGCAGCAGCAGGAACAGCGGCGTCTCCAACCCGCTGACCGCCCACCACAGCGCCCCCCGGTGCCCCGCCACCAACACCACCGGCAGCAGCGCCGGCAGCGGGCCCAACCACAGCCGCCCGAACAGCCACAGCACGGGCAGGCACGCCAACAGGGCCCCACCCCCCAGCAGCTTCATCCCCTGCACGGGGTCCAGCCCCGACAGGTGCCACAGCGCCCCCAGGGCCACCTGCAGAAAGTTCGAGTAGCCCTCCACCGGCACTGCCCCAGCGTTGAACACCGGCCCCAACCCACGCGCCAGGTTGCGCGCGTAACGCAGGGAGATGTAGGCGTCGTCCGTGGTGAACGCCCACAGCCGCCACAACGCCGCCGCCGCGTCCACCATGACGACAGCCAACAGCGCCAGGGCCAGCAACTCCAGCCCCCGGGGGGTAAAGCGGATGGTCTTCAGGCAGGCCTCCCAAACCAGGAATGGAGCCCCAGTCTGCAACAGGTTGGCGCCGGGCAAAAGGAAAACTGTGTAACCAACCCGGGGCTGCCCGCCTCTATCACGCCGGCGCCCTCGCCTGAGGGGTTTTATGGAATGGAGCATCACGATGAAGACCACCCGCACCCTTGCCGTCTGGTTCCTGGCCCTCTCCCTGGCTGGTCTGCTGCCCTCCACTGCCTCCTCCGGCACCGCCGACTGCTGCCCCCCGGCCACCACCCTGCCCAATGAAAAGCGCGAGTTCCCCGTGACCCTGGCCGCGGGCCACCCCTGGACCTTCGAGGTGGTCCTGGCCCAGGGCTGGAAGGTCAATCCCGAGGCCCCTTCCCGACTGACGGTCTACCGCAAGGCCGCCCAAGGCTGGGACCTGGTGGACCGCAAGAGCTCGGCAAGTCTGGCCAGCGGCCGCGCCGCCATGCCCTCCCTGGCACCGGGCACCGACTACCTGCTGCAGGCCGTAATCTTCTACTGCGGTACCGACGGCTCCTCCGCCTGCATGGTCCAAAGCCTGCAACAGGAACTGGCCGCCGCCGACCGCGGGACCAACAGTGTCCTGATGTTCATGGAGAGCCCCAGGTGAGGCCTGGCACCCCCTGACCGCCCCTGCCCCGCCACGCTCGCCGCTGCAACCTGTTGCCACCGCGCACCGTCCGCATTAGATTACACGCGTTTGGGGCCTACGCTCCCCGTACCACTGGAGGCGTTGAACATGTCGCGTTCAAGACGTATCGCCACCCTTCTGGCGCCGCTCCTCGGGCTGCTGCTGGCGGGCTGCAACGACAACCCCAAGCTGATGGCCGACTCCAGCGTTGGTGCCATGCCCTCGGGGCGACATCAGGTTGCGTCTGCCGGACAGACCGAGGCCGTCGGTGGTGGCTCCGTTGGGACCGCTGGCGGCAAGGCCCGTTGCGCCCCCGGCAAATGGGTCGCCTCCGGCCGTTGGTGGTGCACCCTGTGCAATGAGGACGGCACCGACTTCGCCAACGGCGGCAAAAGCGTGGACGACTCCAACATCTGCACCGTGGACCGCTGTGACCCCGACAAGGGCGTGGTCCACGATCCCGGCGAAGGTCTGTGCCCCAACCAGGACATCTGCCACAAGGGCTCCTGCCGGGCTGGCCAGTGCGCCCAGGACCCCATCTCCTGCGAGGACAGCAACCCCTGCACCCAGGACTCCTGCGCGCCCGCCACGGGCTGCACCTACACCCCCACCACAGCGGCCTGTGACGACGGCATCGCCCTCACCCCCGACGACACCTGCGTGGAGGGCATCTGCGTGGGCATCCTGGACGCCGACCGTGACGGCATCCCCAACCACGGCCCCATCAAGCACTGCTCCGACGGCCAGACGACCGGCTGCGTGGACAATTGCCCCATGACCCCCAACCCGGACCAGAAGGACAGCGACGGCAATGGTCTGGGGGACGCCTGCGGCCACTCCATCCAGGTCATGAACTTCAAGACCAAGGCCAAGGTCATCGCGCTCACCTTCGACGACGGCTACAACGACCAGGCCACCATGGAGTTGCTGGACACCCTCAAGGCCTTCAACGCCCGGGCCACCTTCTTCATCAACGGCCTCTACCTGGACAACGGGGCCCTCAAGTCCGCCACCATCAGCCGCCTGATCCACGACGGTCACAAGCTGGGAAACCACAGCTTCTCCCACACCATCGGCACCAAGAAGGCCGACACCGTGCTGGAACTCACCCGCGGTGACGAAGCCCTGGAGGCGATGAACGGCCACGACATGCGCCCCTACTTCAGAAGCCCTGCCTTCTCCGACGCCCCCTGGCTGGCCGCCGCCCTCAACCAGGCCGGCTACTCCCACGACTTCCGAGCCAACATGGATCCCAAGGACTGGCGCGAGACCCACGCCTCCACCGAGGCCATGCTGAAGTGCCTCACCGAGAGGGTCGAGCCCGGCGACATCGTCCTGATGCATGCCGGCCCCCGCTTCACCGCCGACACCCTGCCGCGGGTCATGGCCATGCTAAAAGAGCAGGGCTACACCTTCCTGACAGTGGAGGACATGATCTACTTCGGCACCATCGTGGAGCGCGGCGAACTGCTGGCCAAGACCTGTGAACGCTACTACGGCAACAAAGAATAGCTCCCACCTGTAACCTTCCCTCCATTCCTGGCTCCACACGCACGCAAAGGGCCCCAAACCAGCCCAGGAGGTCTGTTCATGAAGGTCATCATTGTTGGCGGAGTTGCCGGTGGAATGAGCTGCGCGGCCCGCCTTCGCCGTTTGGACGAGAACGCCCAGATCATCGTCTTTGAGAAGGGCCGCGAGGTGTCCTTCGCCAACTGCGGCATGCCCTACCATCTCAGCGGCGTCATCAGCGACCGCAAGGCCCTGATGCTGCACACCCCCACCAGTCTGGCCAAGCGCTACAACCTGGACGTGCGCGTCCAGCACGAGGTGGTCTCCATCAACCCCAAGGCCAAGACCGTCAGGGTCAAGAACCTGGCCACCGGCGCCCTGGAGGACCACCCCTACGACAAGCTGGTCCTGTCCCCCGGCGCCCCGTCGTTTGTGCCCTCCGTCCCCGGCGTGGACACTGCCCGCGCCTTCGTCCTGAACACCCTCCAGGACATGGACTCCATCCGCCAAGCTGCGGAAGGCAGCAAGCGCGCCTGCGTCATCGGCGGCGGCTTCATCGGCATTGAAGTGGCCGAGAACCTGCGCCACCTGGGCCTGGACGTCAGCATGGTGGAGAAGGCCCCCCAGGTCATGCCCCCCTTCGACCCCGAGATGGCCCGGGGCCTGGCCGACGAGCTGGAGCTGAACGGCATCCACCTGCACCTGGGCGTCAGCGTCAAGGCCCTGGACGGTACCCGCATCCTGCTGGATGACGGCCGCCAGCTTGAGGCCGACTTCGTGGTCTTCGCCATCGGCGTGCTGCCCCTCTCGGGCCTGGCCTCCGAGGCGGGGCTGGCGCTGGGCTTCCGCAACCACATCGCGGTGGACCAGCACCTGCGCACCAGTGACCCCGACATCTACGCCGTGGGGGACGTCATCGCCACCCGCGACGTCATCAGCCGGGACCCCATCGTGGCCCCCCTGGCGGGCCCCGCCAATCGACAGGGCCGCATCGCCGCGGACCACATCTGCGGCCGCGACTCCGCCTACCGCGACACCCAGGGCACGGCCATCATCAAGGTCTTCAACCTCTCCGCCGCGGCCACGGGCCTGAACGAGAAGTGGGCCGTCCAGAAGCAGCTCAAGTTCCGCAAGGTCTACCTGCACCCCATGCAGCACCCCGGCTACTACCCCGGCGCGGCCCCCGTGTCCATCAAGCTGCTGTTCCAGGACGACGGCCGCATCCTGGGCGCCCAGGTGGTGGGCGGCGAGGGCATCGACAGCCTCATCAACGTCTTCGCCACGGCCCTGCGCGCCAACCTGAAGGTCCAGGATCTGGAGCACCTGGAGCTGGCCTACTCCCCCCAGTGGGGCAACGCCAAGCACCCCGTCAACGTCACGGGCTTCATTGCCTCCAACCTGCTGCGCGGCGACTTCGTGGCCACCCAGCCCGACGCCATCCCCGCGGACGCAGTCCTGCTGGACGTGCGCACCGTGGAAGAGCAGGCCGCCGGCACCATCCCAGGGTCCCTGCACATCCCCGTGGACGAGCTGCGAGACCGTGAGTCCGAGCTGCCCGTCGGGCGCCCCATCGTCATCTACTGCGCCGTGGGCCTGCGCGGCTACATCGCCGCCCGGCATCTGGTCCAGCACGGCTTCAAGGTCAGCAACCTCATGGGCGGCTACCGCACCTGGCGGGCCTTCTACCCCGATGGCATGCAGCGCTCCTTTGCCTTTGACAGCGCCACGGGCAAGGGCTTCCCCGGCGGTGCCCTCCCCGCCCAGCCGCGGCCCCTGGCCCAGCCCGCCCCCGCGGCCCCCTCAGCCACCTCAAGCGCCGGCGAGATCAAGCTGGACGCCTGCGGCCTGCAGTGCCCCGGCCCCATCGTGAAGGTCAAGGAGGCCATGGACGGCCTGCCCCTGGGTGGCCGCCTGCGGGTGCGCGCCTCGGACCCGGGCTTCGCCAAGGACATCCCCGCCTGGGCCGCCTGCACGGGCAACAAGCTCATTGAGGTCAAAAGCGAAGGCGGCGCCTACGTGGCCCTGCTGGAGAAGACCGCCTCGGTGACCCCTGGCGCCAACTGCCGCCCCAAGATCCCCGGCAAGGAAGCGGGCACCACCATGGTGGTGTTCTCCAACGACCTGGACCGCGCCCTGGCCGCCTTCATCATCGCCAACGGCAGCGCCGCCATGGGCATGCCCGTCACCATGTTCTTCACCTTCTGGGGGCTGAACATCCTGCGCCGCGACAACGCCGTCCCCGTCCACAAGAATCTGTTGGAGCGCATGTTCGGCTTCATGATGCCGCGGGGCCCCAACAAGCTGGTCCTCTCCAAGATGCACATGGCCGGTATGGGCACCGCCATGATGAAGGGCATCATGAAGTCCAAGCGGGTCAACACCCTGCCCGAGCTCATCGCCATGGCCCAGAAGGGCGGCGTGCGCATGGTGGCCTGCGCCATGAGCATGGACGTCATGGGCATCCACCCGGAGGAACTGGTGGACGGCATTGAAGTGGCCGGCGTGGCCGACTACCTGGGCAGCGCGTCAGGTTCTTCCACCAACCTTTTTATCTGATATCATTCCCGCCACTGTTCATTTGAATGGAGTCAGCCATGACTCGCGTTGGCCTCTTCGCCCTGTCCCTGGGCTGTGCCCTGCTGCTGTCCTTTGGCGCCCGCGCGGCGGGTCCCAAGGTGCAGGTGCTGCCCGAGCCCGCCCTCATGACCGTGGCCCAGCACGCCGGCCCCACAGAGCTTGCCGTGGACCCATCCGTGGCCACCCTGTTCGGCCGCAGCGCCTTGCCCCTGCGCGTCCAGGTCCTGACGCCGGAGGGCACCCCCCTGGCCGCCGCCCAGGTAACCCTGGACAGCGCCGGCGCCTCCTTCTGGGGGTTGGCGGAGGCCAAGGATGCCGTGGGCACGGGGAAGACCCAACTGACGGCCACCACCGGGGAGGACGGCCTCACGCCGCGCCTCTACGTCATCGCTCAGGACCTGTGGACCCTCAGCCCCCAGCCCACCGTGGTCACCATCAACGCCAGCTACGGCGGCGTGCAGACGACCCAGGACTGGGAGGTGGTGGACAACCGCGCGCGCATCCTGGGCGTCTACGAGGTCCAGGGCCCCCGGGGCGGCTGGCACCAGTGGCTGGAGGACCTGGTCCTGAACCCCGAGACCCCCGTGGGCAGCGGCTTCTTCTACGCCCGCTTCTTCCAGCACGAGGACCCCTGGTGGCAGCAGCATCTGCCCTCCATGACCTGCCAGGGCCAGGTGCTGGACCTGCTGAACCGTCTGCGCGCTGACCCCTACAAGGCCTGGCTGTTCAACGGCCTGGAGTACGGCCCCGTGCAAAGCCTCGCCCTGGGCCCGCGCCTGCGCCACTTCGCCGCCGTCCTGTGGCCCACCGTGGAGACCTGGATGCAGGAAGGCCTGCTGCTGGACCCCTGGCCCACCCAGCGCCCCCGCGCCTACACCATCCTGGAATGGAAGCTGCTGTTCGGCATGCCCACCACGGACACCACCAACTTCACCCAGAACGTCCCCGAGGGCTACACGGCCCCCTACCCCACCCACATCCCCCACCTGCCCTACCCCGCCGAGGGCTACGGCAACTCCGTGGCCGCCCCCACCGACGGCAGCCCCCTCATGGTGGTCGTGGAGAGCCCCGTGGAGCTGGCCTTCACCGACCGCGACAACAAGGTCCTGGGCTACGCCGACGGCGCCTACACCATCAAGCAGAAGCACCCCGGCCGCTGGAGCTTCCTGCCCGTCCCCGAGGAGGACAACGCCGCCGGCAAGCTGGTCTTCGTCCCCGACGACCGCCAGGAACTGACCGTGGTGGGTCTGCAGGACGGCACCTTCAGCCTGCACGTCGGCTTCCTGGACGAGGGCCCCTGCGAGGGCCCCTGCTGGGGCTGGCAGAACTTCGAGGACGCCCCCATCGCCAAGGGCGAGACCCTGCGCTTCAACCTGGACCGCGCCCACCGCTGCCAACCCGGCATCGGCAAGGACGGCCGCATCCTGGAGCCCAGCGGCGAGTGCCCCCGCTACGCCACCTGGAACTTCCCCATGGACACCACCAGCCCGGCCCCGGACACCGGGGACGGAGGCAGCACCGACGGCGACGTCCAGGCCGCCGACACCAAACCCGTTGGCGGTGGGGGCAGCGGGGGAGGAGGCTGCCAGACCAGCCCCCAACCCGCCCCCATCACCATCCTGCTGCTGGCCCTGGCCACAGCCCTGGCCCTCAACCGCCGGTCCCGGGCAAAAAAGTAACGCAGTGTAATGTGTAAGGTCCTGACCCCAGGGGGCCTAGCCTGGCCCTCAACCGCCGGTGCCGGGCAAAAAAGTAACGCAGTGTAATGTGTAAGGTCCTGACCCCAGGGGGCCTAGCGCAGCTCTTCGGGGAGGTCGACTTCTTCGTTCTCTTCCAGCTCGCGGCTGCCGTCGTCCACGGGCTCGTCTTCTTCCAGGGGATTGCGGGAGGGATGGGGGGCCTCGTCCTTGATGCCCAGGATCTGCTTGAGGGTCTCCACCCCGAAGGCCTGGACGGCCAACTGGGGCTCGACCTCCGCCAGCCGCTGCACCTGATAGCGGGTCTCCTTGCTACCCGGCGCCCGGCGGTGCAGCTCGACTATCAGAGGCACGGCCTCCTCTCGCCGGTACTCCTCCCACAGTTGGGCCACCACGGAATCAAGGGCTGACCGCACCTGCTTGGGCGTGGCCGGATCCAGTAGGGCCGCCAGGGCCGCCGCATCGGGGGTTTTGCCGGCCAGGGCCAGAAGCTTGGGGGCCAGACCACCACCCGAGCTGCTGCGGCGCAGCACCAGGAAGGCCACGAAGCCCAGAACCAGCGCTACAACCAGGAAGATGCCGTACATGAGGACCTCCAGAAAGACGGGGGGGCGGGGCCCGAACTATCAGTAGCGGCCGGCGCTGCCCAGCACGTCCAGGTTCTTGTGCTTGTACAGCTCCTTGAGGGCGTCCCGGGCGGGGCCCAGGTACTTGCGGGGGTCAAACTCTTCGGGCTTCTCCGCCATTACCTTGCGGATGGCGGCGGTCATGGCCAGGCGCCCGTCAGAGTCGATGTTGATCTTGCACACGGCGCTGCCCGCGGCCAGGCGAAGCTGGGCCTCGGGGATGCCGATGGCGTCCTTCATCTTGCCGCCGAACTTGTTGATCAGGTCCACGATGTCCTTGGGCACGCTGGAGGCGCCGTGCAGCACGATGGGGAAGCCGGGAAGCTGCTTCTCGACCTCGTGCAGGATGTCCATGCGGATCTCGGGGTTCGAGCCGGGCTTGAACTTGTAGGCGCCGTGGGAGGTGCCGATGGCGATGGCCAGGCTGTCCACGCCGGTGCGCGTCACGAAGTCGATGACCTCCTCGGGGCGCGTGTAGGTGTGGTGCTCGGCCTGCACGTCGTCTTCGACGCCAGCCAGGACGCCCAGCTCGCCCTCCACGGTGACGCCCCGGGCGTGGGCGTACTCGACCACCTTGCGGGTGACCTCGATGTTCTGCTCGTAGGGAAGGTGGGAGCCGTCAATCATGACGGAGGAGAAGCCGTACTCGATGCAGCTGACGCACTGCTCGTAGCTGTCGCCGTGGTCCAGGTGCAGCGCGATGGGGATGGCCTTGCCCAGCTCCTTGGCGTAGGCCACGGCGCCCTGGGCCATGTAGCGCAGCAGGGTGGCGTTGGCGTACTTACGGGCCCCAGCGGAGATCTGGAGGATGACCGGCGACCCGGTCTCCACGCAGGCCTGGATGATGGCCTGGAGCTGCTCCATGTTGTTGAAGTTGTAGGCAGGCACCGCGTAGCGCTTGGCCATCGCGTCCGCGAACATGTCCTTGGTGTTGACCAGGCCAAGCTCTTTGAAGGAAACGGGCATGGGGGAACCTCCGGTTTTTTAGGATGGGACTTACTTGCCAGACGAGAACTTGGCGTCGATGGACTTGACCACGGGGGTGGAGGTCTTGTCGCCGCTGTACAGCCACACGCGGACCTCAAGGTACTTCTTGTCCATCCCGTCGATGGTGGTCAGGTCAAGCGGGAAGTTCTGGGGCGGGAAGGGGCCGAAGGGGCCCTTCCACTTGGCGCTGGCCAGATCGGGGATGGTGGCGGCGGTGCGGACTTCCACCTCCAGGTGGGCGTTCTCGGGCAGCTCGGCGTCGATGTCCAGGGCGGTCCACTTGACGCGGATCTCGTTGAAGCCGCCGATGATGGTGCTGTAGTTGCCCCGGGGGGCGGTGAAGTTGTGCAGGGCGTAGCCCGTCATGTCGCTGTAGGTGTAGGGGCCCGAGCCCACAGGATAGGGGCCGAAGACCTGCTTGGTCTTGGGGTCGATCTTGGAGGCGTTGGAGCTGCCCTGGTTGATGGCCCACACGTAGCCCTCAGAGTCCAGGGCCACGCCCACGGCGCCGCTGCCATTGGTATTCAGGGTTTCCACCTGCATGGTGTCGATGTTGATCTTGTAGACCGTGCTGCCCGTGGCGGCGTACATGAAGCCGTCGGTCGAGCCGGCCACCCCGCGGGAGTACACGCCGGCGCTGGTCCACTGGCCATTGGCGGGGTCATAGCGGGCGGTGCTGCTGCCAATCCAGGGGCGGCCCTTCATGTCCACGGTGATGCCGTAGTTGCTGGGGCCGGAGATGGACTGAACCTGGCCGGTCTTGGGGTCGGCGCGCAGCAGGGTGGAGCCCAGGGTGGCGCACCAGATGATGCCGTTGCCGTCGATGACCAGGCCGTAGGGGCTGGTGGGCAGCTTGATGGTCTGGACCACGTGGCCGTCGTCGGGGTGCAGGCGGTAGATCTCGGCCGAGCCCCAACTGCCGATCCAGCAATGGTTGTCCTTGTCCACACCGGCCGCGCGGGCGATGCTGCCGCCGGGCTGAACCACGAAGAGCACGCACTCGTCCTGGCCCTTGGGCATCATCTCGCCGGGCTGGATGCGGCCGTCACCGTTGGCATCCCGGGAGGTCTCGATGGTGCCGTTGTTGTTGCGGTCGATGCACACGGCCTCGTCAATGGCGATCTTGGCCACGCGGCCATCGCCACGGCAGCCCACCCACACGTCACCGATGAGGTCCACGGCGGTGCGGGAGGGATCGGAGCACGTGAAGTAGCGGCCCATCTCGCGGCCGGTCTTGGTGTCCAGCTTGGAGACGGTGCCTTCGCCCGAGTTGGCGATCCAGATGAACGAAAGGTTCACCTTGGTGGAGTCCAGCACCAGATACCCGTCCACGTTCAGGCCCACGCCGGAGGAGTTGTCGTCCCGGGGGTCAAAGGGGTTCTCGGAGTCAGGGCCTGCCTTCAGGGTGTCGCACAGGGGGTCGCAGTTGCCGCAGGGGGACAGCACGCCCTCGTCGGACATGCCGTCGCAGTCGTTGTCCACGCTGTCGCAGGCCTCGGCCTTGGCCAGGACCTGACCGGCGCAGCTGCTCCAGTACTTGCCGTCGCAGCGGCGCTCGCCCATGCGGCACTCGCCGATACCAACGTCGGAGGGGTCACCGTCGTAGCAGAACTCCACCAAGCCGTTCTGGCTGCACTTGCAGCCCTCAGCGTTCTGGAACTGGCAGGGGGGGCAGAACACGGTGAAGTTGGGGTTGGCGTCGTCGCAGTCCACGCCCAGGTTGCAGTTCTTGCCGTAGCCATCCTCGTCCTTGTCGACGCAGGTGGGGTTCTCAATGGTGTCCACACCCTCGGTCACGTCCTTGCCCGGGCCGGTGCCACCATCGGGCTGCACCACATCCACGCCGGGAATGGAGTCGACGCCGGGCTCGGTGTCTTCGCCCTCGACGATCTCGCGATCGATGCCGGTGTCATCCCCGGACTGGTCCTCCGTGGCGTCACCCCACACCGGCCCGCCGGTGTCCTTCTGGGGCTCCACCTTGGTGGGCTTCTTGCTGGAGCAGGAAAAAGCCAGTGCAGCAGTCAAAACAGCAATGATTCCGATAAGTCTGGTGTTTGCCATGGCGACCTCCCCGGTGCGAACAGATTCACACGCACCAAAACACGCGCGTATTGTATCCCGCGCGAAGAAGAACGCACACGATTTTTTCTGAAGCCTATTTGCCGGAGGAGAACTTGGCGTCAATGGATTTGACCACCGGGGTGGAAGTCTTGTCGCTGCTGTACAGCCAGACGCGGACCTCCAGGTACTTCTTGTCCATGCCGTCGATGCCCGTCAGGTCCAGTGGGAACAACTGGGGCGGGAACGGCCCGAAGGGCCCCTTCCACTTGGCGTTGGCCAGATCAGGGATGGTGGCCGCCGTGCGGACCTCGACCTCCAGACTTGCGCCCTCGGGCAGCTCGGCCTCAACCTCCAGGGCGGTCCACTTGACGCGGATCTCACTGAAGCCGCCAAGCACGGTCGTGTAGTGACCCCGGGGGGCGGTGAAGTTGTGCAGGGCGTAGCCCGTCATGTCGCTATAGGTGTAGGGGCCCGAGCCCACGGGATAGGGGCCGAAGACCTGCTTGGTCTTGGGGTCGATCTTGGAGGCGTTGGAGCTGCTCTGGTTGACCACCCACACGTAGCCGTCCGAGTCCAGGGCCACGCCGATGCCCGTGCTGCCGCCGGTGTTGATCAGCTCGTAGGCCATGGTGTCGATGTTGATCCTGGCCATCTGGCTGTTGGACAGGCCGCTGTACATGAAGCCGTCCGTGGAGCCCGCCATGCCCCGGGGGTAGCCGCCGGAGATACCCTGGCTGGCCCACTGGCCGTTGGCGGGGTCGTAACGGGACACGCTGCCCGCCGAGAAGTTGCCCAGCCAGACGCGGCCCTTCATGTCCACGGTGATGCCGTACAGATCGTTGACGGGGGGATTGATCTTGGTGACCGTGGGCGGGTTGGCGTGGGGGTCCACGCGCACCAGCATGCCGCCGCCGCGCCCCGACACCCAGATGATGCCTGCGCCGTCGATGACCAGGCCGTAGGGGTTCACGCCCAGGCCGGGGACCGTCGTCACGGTGTGCCCGTCATCGGGGTGCAGGCGCACCAGGACGCCCTCGTTCCACTGGCCCGCCCAGCAATGGTTGTCCTTGTCCACGCCAGCGGCGCGCATGCAACTGCCGCCGGGCTTGACCACGAACAGCACGCACTCGTCCTGGCCCTTGGGCAGCATCTCATTGGGCTGGATCCGGCCGTCGGCATTGGCGTCCCTGGAGGTCTCGATGGTGCCGTTGCCGTTGCGGTCGATGCACACCGCCTCGTCAATGGCGATCTTGGCCATGCCACCGTCGGCCCGGCAGGCCACCCACACGTCGCCGATCAGGTCCACGGCGGTGCGGGAAGGGTCCGAGCACGTGAAATAGCGGCCCAGCTCGCGGCCCGTGCGGGTGTCCAGCTTGGACACCGTGCCCTCGCCCGAGTTGGCGATCCAGATGAACGACAGGTTCACCTTGGTGGAGTCCAGCACCAGATAGCCATCCACGTTCAGGCCCACGCCCGCGGAGTTGTCGTCCCGGGGGTCAAAGGGGTTCTCGGTCTTGGGGCCGGCCTTCAGGGTGTCGCACAGCGCGTCGCAGTCGCCGCAGGGGGACAGCACGCCCTCGTCGGACATGCCGTCGCAGTCGTTGTCCACGCTGTCGCAGACCTCGGCCTTGGCCAACACCTGTCCGGCGCAGTTGCTCCAGTACTTGCCGTCGCAGCGGCGCTCGCCCATGCGGCACTCGCCGATGCCCACGTCCGCCGGGTCACCGTCGTAGCAGAACTCCACCAAGCCGTTCTGGCTGCACTTGCAGCCCTCGGCGTTCTGGAACTGGCAGGGGGGGCAGAACACGGTGAAGTTGGGGTTGGCGTCGTCGCAGTCCACGCCCAGGTTGCAGTTCTTGCCGTAGCCGTCGTCGTCCTTGTCCACGCAGGTGGGGTTCTGGGGCACGTCGGCCTCATCCACATCGCCGGCATCCGGGCCACCGCCGTCGGGCTGGTGGACATCACCATCCGGGGTGCCGTCCTTCCCAGCGTCCACGTCCTCCCCGGGCTGATGCCCGTCCGGACCCTGGGTCTCCCCGCCCGTCACCTCGGCATCGGGGCCCACCTGGGCGTCCTCGCAGAAGATGCAGGTGTCCTCGCCCACGGGTTTGGGCTTGGGCGTCTTGCTGCTGCACGCCACCAGCAGGCCAACCATTGAACAACAAAGGAGGAAGATTCTGATCGGGGACTTCATTTCGGACCTCCCGCCGGCCCGGCAGGCACCGGCTTCCAAACACGCTGCCAGTATAGGCTGCTAGGGAAAAACACCGTAGCGATTTCTTGCCCCTTGCGCGGACCCCTGGGTGGATGTACTCAAGGTCTGTTGAACCAGGGGGTGAGGGGTGAGGCTGAACCGGGCAGAGGTCTTGGCGCTGGCCGCCTTCGTGGTGGTGGTCCTGGGGACGGCTGCCGCCCTGGTGGCTGGTGCCCGGGGGGAGCCCCGAGGGACCCCCCCCGCCCCCGCGCCCCCCGCCCCCACCCTCCCCGGCGTGGTCCTGGCGGGCAGTGGCGCCGCCATTCCCCTGCTGTCCATCCTGGCCTCCGAGTACCGCAGCGCCACGGGCAGGGCCGTCACCGTGGCCGGCAGCATCGGCTCCTCCGGGGGCCTGCTGGCCCTCAAGGACGGGATGGTCCACGGGGCCCTCATCTCGCGCCCCCCAAGCCCCCAGGAAAGCCAGGTCTGGCGGGTCCTACCCCTGGCCCGCACCCGCGTGGGGCTGGCCGCCAACCCCTCCGTCCCCTTCGATTCCCTGACCCAGACCCAGGTCGCCGCCATCTTCCAGGGCGCGCTGTACCCCGAACTGGCCCCCATCCTTCGAGAGGAGGGGGACTCGGGCACGGCCATCTTCACCACCGCCAACCCGGTGGCCGCCGGGGGCCTGCAGAGCCCCGGCAGACGGCTGCCCACCGCCTATACAGATCAAGAGATGGAGCGCCTGCTGGAGAGCCGCCCCGGGGCCCTCGGAGTGCTGGATGAGGGGCTGGTGCACCTGAAGAAGTACCGATTGAAGACCATCACCGTCACGGACAGCGGCGGGGATCTGGGGCGGACCCTGTATCTGGTGGTGCCCCAGGCGCCCTCCTCGGAGCTGGCCAGCTTCCTAGAGTTCCTTGGCGGCCCCCAGGGGGCCCAGCTTGTCCGCGCCAGCGGCTACGAGGTCCCATGAAGGGCGCAAGTCTAGGCCAACGTACGCTGCATAGCGCCGAGCAGCGGACCTTCTCCCGGGTCCACAACCGGGTCACCCTGCCCCTGTCCCTGCTGGCGGCGGTGCTCATAGCGGTGGCCACGCCTGTGACCTGGTTCCAGTTGGAGCGACGGGCCGTGGTGGAGCGGGGCCGCCAGCTTGCGGGCCTGGTTGCCAAGGACCTGGAGCCCCTCATGGACACCCACCCCCAGTTGTGGCGCTACAACCGCTCCAAGATCGGGGCCCTGCTCAAGGGGCGCGCGGGCCTGCTGGACCACGACCGCCTGGAGATCCGTGACCCGCTGTGGCGGGAGGTGGCCTCCACGGGGGACCAGAACGCCCGGGGGGTGCAGGTCAGCCTGACCCTGCCCGGGGACGCGGGCACCGTGCTGGTGACCATGTCCACCACGGGGGCGCTGCACAAGGCGCTGCTGATGCTATTGCTGTTCTCGCTGCTGGGCGTGACGGCGGCGGGGACCCTGTACCGCCTGCCCCAGGCCCGGATCAGACGGGCGGAGGAGGAGCTGCTGGGCAACCTCATGGAACTGGAGGCGGCGCGCTCCGACCTGGCCCGGCTGAACAGCGGCCTGGAGGCCATGGTGGAGCAGCGGACGGCGGCCCTGGAGGCGGCCAATCTGGCCCTGCACCGGCAGGGGACCCTGCTGTCCGAGCTGGCCAAGGACACCTTCCGGGGGGCGGAGGACGAGCGCCTGCGCATCTCCCAGGAGTTGCACGACAGCGTGGGGCAGATGCTGGTGGCGGTGCGGCTCTGGGTGGAGGAGATGCTGGCGCAGCCAGGCGTGGAAGGGGCACCCCTGCTGCGGCTGCGGGGCCTGGTGGAGGAGACCTCCCGGATGCTGCGGGCGTCCATTGAGAGCCTGGGTACGCCCATTGGGGAACTGGGGGGGCTGCGGGGGGCGCTGGAGCTGGCCCTGGGAAGCCTTCGGGGACCGGGGCGACAGCTTCAGCTACGCTGGGAACTGCCCCCCGAGGCGACCCTGCCCAACCACCTCCAGAGCGCCTTCCTGCAAAGCTGTCAGGAGGCCCTGAACAACGCCGTCCGGCATGGGCAGGCGGGGCAGGTATGGGTGGATCTGCGCATGGACGGACCGGACCTGGTCATGGAAGTATCCGACGACGGCGCGGGCTTTGACCCGCAGCGCGCGGCCACAGGCCTGGGGCTGCGCGGGATGCAGCGGCGAGCGGCCCTGCTGGGTGGCTCCCTGACGGTCCGGTCGGACCCGGGCAAGGGGACCACGTTGACCCTTCGGGCACCTCTGGGGGCCGGAACGGAGCGTACAAGTGAAGACCTCACTGCTGGTGGTCGATGACCACACCATCGTGCGCCAGGGGCTGTCTGCCCTGGTGGCCTCGTCCCCGGAGTTCGAGCTGGCGGGCACCTGCGGGACCAGCCACGAGGCCCTGGCGTTCCTGAAGAACCGGCGCGTGGACCTGGTGCTGGTGGACCTGAGCCTGCCGGACATCCCCGGCATCGAGCTGATCCGCATGATCAAGGCCGCCGACAACCCGCCCCGGGTGCTGGTGCTGTCCATGCACTCCCAGCCCACCTATGTGCGGGCGGCCCTGAAGGCGGGGGCGGACGGTTACCTTTACAAGGGCTCGGACCTGGGCGAGCTGCTGACCGCCGTGCGGGAGGCGGCGGCGGGGCGCATGTTCCTGGGCAAGTCCATCACCGCCCCGGTGGAGCTGGTGCGGGAGCTGTCGACCCGCGAGGAGGAGGTGCTGCGGCTGGTGGCCCTGGGCAAAACCAGCCAGGAGGTGGGCATCATCCTGGGCATCAGCCCCAAGACCGTGGAGAACCACCGCGCCCGCATCATGGAGAAGCTTGGCATCCACGACCTGGCGGGGCTCACCCGCTACGCCGTGAAGATCGGCCTCGTCACCGTCGACTGACCCCCCGCGCCCCCCCGAAAACCCGTATGGTTGGGGGCAAGTCCCCATTTCCGGTTCCGGCCTGGGCGGCTAGGATGGCCCTCGCTTTTGTGGAGGGACCCATGACCATCTTGAGTGCCGCATTGTTGTTGTCCGCAATCCTTGGAGCTGCCCCCGCGGCCGCCCCCGCCGACCCCAACCCTTTGGCTGCCGCCGACATGATGGATGAGGTCGTGGTCAGCGCTGACCGCAGCGAGGCCACCAACTTCCTCACCGCCCGGCAGGTGGACGTGCTGGAGGGCGCGGAGCTTACCGCCGGCCAGCCCGACAGCCTCCCCGAGGCGCTGGCCAGCCAAGGTTACTTCGTGCAGAAGACCAACGCCGGCGCGGGGGCCCCCATCATTCGCGGGCAGATCGGCATGGAGAACCTGGTGCTGGTGGACGGCGTGCGCTTCAACCAGTCCACCTGGCGCACCGGCCCCCTGCAGTACCTGGCCCTGCTGGACCCCTACATGATGTCCCGGGTGGAGGTCCTCCATGGGCCCGGGTCCGTGCTGTACGGCAGCGACGCCATGGGGGGCGTCATCCAGGCCCTCACCTCCGACCCACGGGCCGGGCGCTTTGCCCCCCTGGGTGGCCGCCTCATCGCCCGCGGCGGCAGCGCAGCCAGAAGCGGCGGCGGCCTGGTCGAGGGGTCCTTCGTGGGGGACCGGGCGGCGGCCCTCATCAGCCTCTCGGGCGCCCTGGTGGGAGACCTCACCGACGGCGACGGCAACAGCCAGGTGCTGTCCTCCGTGAACCGCGCCGGGGGCAGGGTCAAGGGCAGCTACAAGCTGGCCGACTCCTGGGTGCTGACGGGCACCAGCATCTTCTCCGCCATTGATGACGCCGGCCGCGCGGACAAGCTGGGCAAGGGCGAGTTCACCATCTACGACAACCAGGATGTGCTCAGCTACGTGCGCGCCTCGCGCAAGGGGCAGGGGCTGGCCCGCAACCTCCAGGTGAACCTGTCCCACCACTACTCGCGGGAGGTCACCTCGGTGTTCAAGTGCGCCTACACGGACACCGACCCCAAAGCCATCGCCGACTACACCGCCTGTGTGCGCCGCGAACTGGCGGGCCTGTCGGACCGTAGCAGGGCCACGGACAGCGTCAGCACGCCGGGCTTCTTCGCCACCTGGGAGAGCTCCCTGCTGGGGGACCGCCTGCAGACCATCGCGGGCGCCGAGGGCTATGTCGACCTGGTGTCCTCGGGGACCCGCAAGGCCGCCGCCAAGGATGCCTGGGTCTGGAAGGACGCGGACCGCGGCAACTTCTCCGAGGACTCCTCTTACCTGACGCTGGCGGCCTACCTGAGGGCCAAGTACACGCTGCCCCTGGCCCGGGATCATCGCCTGCAGTTCTCCGCCGGCAGCCGCTTCACCCATCTGGCGGCCAGCGCCGCCGACGTGCCCGGCTACGGCGACGTGGAGTTCGACTTCCAGGGGCTGGTGGGGTCCGCGGGGCTGTCCTACATCTACAGTGACCTGCTGCACCTGTACTTCGACTGGTCCCAGGGCTTCCGGGCGCCCAACCTGCAGGAGACCACCGTCATGGGCAACACGGGCAAGGACTACGAGGTCCCCAACGCCGACCTGACCCCCATGACCAGCGACACCCTGGAGGTCGGCGCCAAGCTGCACACCGCCCTGGGCAGCCTGGGGGGCGCGGTCTACAAAACCTGGGTCCATGACATGATCTACCGCAGCGAACTGACGGCCCAGGAGATCACCGATCTGGGCATCGACCCCACGGTGCTGGGCACCCAGAAGGCCTACCGCCGCATCAACGTGGGCAGCGCCGAGTACAAGGGCCTGGAGGCGCGCCTGGAGACGGCCGCCTGGTCGGGCCTGCGGCTGAAGGCCTCGGCGGCCTATGTGAAGGGCGACGTGACGGACAAGGATGACAAGACCCAGGCCGCCACCAGGGTGCCGCCCCTCAGCGGCTCGGCCTCCCTGCTGTTTGATGACCCCTGGAAGCACTTCGTCTTCGCCGAGGCCCAGGTGCTGTGGGCCCTCAAGCAGGACCGCCTGTCCTCCAGCGACAAGGATGATCTGAGGATCTGTGAAGACCCCGCCAACCCCGGCAAGGTGCTGGCCGCCTGCAAGGGCACCCCCGGCTGGGCCGTCATCAACCTGCGGGCCGGCGTCCGCCCCTTCCAGGGCGGCGAGGTGACCCTGGGCGTGGAGAACCTGCTGAACGAGGACTACCGCATCCACGGCTCCGGCATAGACGGCGCAGGCCTCAGCGGCACGTTGTTGTTCTCCATGGTGTTGTAGGTCTCCTACCGCGACAGCCTCGTCTCCAGCAGCAGCAGGCCAAGCAGCAACAGCAACAAGGGAAAATGCAGAGGCAGCGGGGGGGCCACGGGGGGCGCGCTGTCCAGGTGCGGGGCGCTGTCCCGAGAGGTCGCCAGCAGGCCCCGGGAGACGGCGCCCACCAGGGTGGCGGGGGACTGGCGCAGGTCCAGGACGGGCTCGAAGAAGCCGGCCCGCAGACGCTGGTAGACGCCCGGAGGGACCATGGGGTTGCCCTCCCGAAGGGCCTGCATGAGCTCCGTCACGGGGAAGCCGTGGGGAGAGCGCAGCTCCCAGGGGGAGTCCAGGTCCGCCGCCGGGCAGGGCTGGCCGCTCCAACAGTGGGTCAGAGACGCGGCCACCCCGGATTGGCGGGCCATGGGTGCCTCCATCAGGGCCGGGAAGGCCGGGTCCAGGGGATACTCGCCAAAGGCCAGATCGGCCGAGAACAGCCAGAAGAACACCCGCCCCCGGCCATGGTTCCAGGCCAGCACCGCGGGGGCACCGTCGGAGAAGGCCAGCAGCCGCTCCGTGGTGTCGGAGTTGAACCCAAAGGGCAGGAAACGCTTCTCGAAGCTGGGGCCCCGCAGCTCCGACGCCTTGGAACCGGCCCGGTCTCCCCGGCGCCCCTTCACGCTACCCAGGGCCACAGCGGCGTCGCTGACGGGCTCGGACTTCCAACCACCCGGGATCAGCCCCTGACCGTCGGGCCATTGGGCAAGGTTGGGACCGGCGGTGATGACCAGCGAGGCCCCCTCCTCCACCGCCCGCAGCAGACGTTCGGTGATGTGCCGACGGGGCAACCGAGGATCCGCCAGGATGATCAGATCTGCCTCGCCCAGCTTTTGGGCCGGCAGTTCGTCCTGCCCCAGGACCCGCAGCAGCAGGTTGGCCCCCCGATCCTTTGCCGCCAGGATGACCTGCTGCAGATAGGCCGTGGGCCCACCGCCGGGGCGGGAACCCACCGAACCATCCACCAGCAGCACCATTCGGGGGCGCTCCTCGGGCATGACCACCTCCAGACTGTCATCCGGCGTGAAGGCATCCTCCGGCAGCGAGAACAGCAGCACCGGATCCTTGCAACGCAGGGGGACCTCCAGGTCCAGCAGCAGGGGGTTGGTGCCCTTGAAGACGAAGTCGAACTCCACCGCTTGGGTGGGCTCGGACCGACAGGAGGCCGTGAGATGGCCGGGGCCCTCGGGGGGATAGCCGTGGACCGTTACCGCGCAGCGCCGCTGGGACTGGCAACGCGCCTCCAGCAGGCCCCGACCCTGGGGCTCCGAGGGCGGCGGCAGGCAGATCCGCTCCAGGCCCGCCAAGGGGCGACTGGCGGCCGAGCAGAGGCCCACGTAGACGACCCGGGTGCCGGTGCCCGCGGCGGCCAGCAGCGCGCTGGGCTCTTCCACCCCAGGACAGGTCCCGTGGGCCTGCCTCACACCCTCCAGCGCCACACGAAAGCCCGCCTTATCCAGGAACACCGGGGGGCCCTCCAGGCGGCAGGCGGTCTTCAGGGCAAAGCGGGTGGCGCCGGACTGCTCGGCTGCCCCCCGGGCCGCGTCCACCGCCCGGCGCAGCAGCGTGGTGGTGCCATCGCTCCAGGCCATGGGCAGAGAGTCATCCAGCAGGACCAGCAGACGCTCCTGGCTGAGGGCGGCGTCGGAGTCGGGTGTCCAGGGGGGACGCACGGGGGACGCGAACACCGTGGCCAGCACCAGCACCAAGGCAATCCGGGTCACCGCCAGGGCCGTGCGCCGCAGCCGCGCCAAGCGCCAGAAGGCCCGCCCCCGGGACATGAGGAACACGGGCGCCCGCAGGTCCACCGTGCGAAGCCGGTAGTACCGCGCGGCGCCAACGATGATGGGGACCAGAGCGGCCACGGCGGCCAGCAGATGCCAGGGGTGCTCAAACACGGCGGGCCCTCCCCAGCAGGCGGAACAGGAAGGCCTCGAAGTCCTCTGCGGTGCTCATGGGGACGTACTCGGTCAGATACTCCTCGGCGGCCCCCCGCAGCTCCTCCATGAAGTGCCGAAAGCTTTGAAGGTACTCGGCGCGCATGGTGCGACCGTCCAGCAGGATGCTGCGCCCCGTCTCCGGGCAGCGGAAGCGCACGGCCTCCGCGTAGGGGAAGGCGTCGGCGTGGGCCTGGGACCAGTCGGGCACCCCGTCCACCAGGGCGGGCCTGTACTCCAGGGGGTCGATGACATGGAACAGCATGACCCGGTTGCGACCCTTGCGCAGCTCCGACAGCCGCTTCACGAAGTGCTGCGTCGAAAACAGAAAATCCGAGAAGAACAGGACGGTGCGCTCCCGGGAGCCGTCGTCCGCGGGGAAGCCCGGGTAGTCCTCGGGGAAGCCCTCCAGGCCCTGGCCCAGGATCTTGGCCACCCGCAGGAAGTGGGCGGGGTCCCGGTCGGGGCGCAGGTTGCCGGGCACGGTGCCCCGATCCTCCAGGCGCAGCCCCACCTTGTCCCCCTGGTGCAGCATCACCCAGGACAGCGCCGCGCACAGCCGCGAGGCCGCCTCCAGCTTGGTGGGGGCCCCCGGCGTCCGCATGGAGGGGCTGCAATCCACCACCATCAGGACCTCCGCCCCCAGCTCCCGCGTGTACTCCTTCACGTAGTAGCGATCCGAGCGCGCGAACAGCTTCCAGTTCACCCGCCGCAGGTCGTCCCCGGGCGAGTACTCCTTGTGCCGCGCGAACTCCAGGCTGGAGCCCGACCCCGTCCCCCGGTGGGGCCCCAGCACCCGCCCCCCCGTCGGGGCGTGCCGATAGAAGCGAAAGCCGGCCAGCTTCCTCTCCAGTTCGGCGGGCAGCAGGGCAGCCCTGTCTTTGGTTGGGGACATGACCTCTCCGTCAGACGGCCTGCACGGTGACGGGCAGCTCGGCGATGATCTCCGAGAGGATCTCGTCTGCGGTCACGGACTCGGTCTCGGCGCGGAAGTTCATCACCAGCCGATGCCGCAGCACGGGCACCGCCATGGTCCGGATGTCCTCCACCGACGGGGTGGGCCGCCCGCACAGCAGGGCCCAGGCTCGGGCCACCTTCACCAGGTGCTGCACCGCCCGGGGGCCGGCGCCCCACAGGATGTACGCGCTGGAGGTTTCGGGGGCTTCGGGGCCAGGCCGCGTCGCCCGCACCAGGGCCACCGCGTAGCGCAGCACGTGCTCCGCCACGGGCACCCGACTGACCAGCCCCTGCAGCTCCAGGATCCGCGCCCCATCCAGCACCGGCACGATGCCCGCGGCCTCCGGCGCGTTGGTCCCCGCGGCGATGCGCAGCTCCTCCTCGGCCGCCGGGTAGTCCATGTTGATGGACAGCAGGAAGCGGTCCAACTGGGCCTCCGGCAGGGGGTAGGTGCCCTCCTGCTCCACGGGGTTCTGGGTGGCCATGACCAGGAAGGGCTTGGGCAGCTCGTAGGAGCTGCCGGCGATGGTCACCTGCCCCTCCTGCATGGCCTCCAGCAGCGCCGCCTGGGTCTTGGGCGGGGTGCGGTTGATCTCGTCCGCCAGCAGCAGGTTGGTGAACACCGGACCCTTCACGAAGCGGAACACCCGGCGGCCGCTGTCCCGGTCCTCCTGCAGCACCTCCGTGCCCGTCAGGTCCGAGGGCATGAGGTCCGGCGTGAACTGGACGCGGCTGGAGGACAGCGACAGGGCGCGCCCCAGGCTCTTGATCATCATGGTCTTGCCCAGGCCCGGCACCCCCACCACCAGGCAGTGCCCGGAGGCCAGCAGGCTGACCAGCACCAACTCCAGGGGCTTGGCCTGGCCCACCATGGTCTTCTGCAGCTCCTCGAAGAGCTTTTCCCTGGCCTCGCGAATGGAATCAAGAAGCTTCAGATCGCCGCCATTGGTCATGGAGTGGATCCTTTCGTGGTCTGCGGTGCCGCCGCCGGTGCCTGGAGTCTGGCCCGCAGGCGGGCAATTTTCAAGGAGAAGGGCTGCTGACGGTGGGCAAGCTCTGCCAGGGCCAGCGCCGCCCCTGGATCCTCCAGGGCTTCCTGGGCCAGGGCCCCCGCCAGATACAGCCCGGCATTGGGACCCCAGGCCTCCAGCGCCCGGGTGGTGAGCTGAAGGGCCGCCCCGGGCTCGCCCTTCTTCACCAGCAGCAGGGCCATGCGATAGGCCAGCTCGGGGCTTGGCTCCGTCCCCGCGGAGGCCTGGAAGGTGGCCAGGGCCGCCTCCCCGTGACCGCGGCCCCAGAGCATATCACCGAGCTGGCCGGCCAGGAACTCGCTGTCCGCGCCGTCCAGCCCGAACTTCTTCCTGGCAAGCTGCCCCTCGGCGCGCACCAGCTTCTTCTGCCAGCGGGCCTCCGCCACTCGTTTGAACCACAGGTAGCTGCCGCCCCAGACCCGGGCCAGGGCCACCTCGAACTGCACCCCCCGTCGGGCCAGCGCGCAGACCGCAGCGGGGCTCTGGGGGCCACCTCGCTCCACCAACTGCGCCACCGCCGCCCCCGCCTGGGCGAAGGCCACCGCGGCCTCCCAGGGCTGGGCCACGGCCGCAAAAGAACGCTCCAGCTCGGGCCAGGAACGCTGGGCCTTGCGCTTCAAGGCCAAGGCCAGCAGTCCCCGCTCGGCCTCGGCCGCAAGGGCCGGCGCGCCGGTCCGCCAGAAGGTGTCCGCAAGGTGGGCATAACCCTCTTCAAACCACAACGGGGCGTCCCCGCAGCGACCGTGCAGCCCCAGGTGCAGCAGCTCGTGGGCCAGCACCCGCTGCCAGTCGTAGCCCCAGGGCAGGGCCGACGGCGACAGCAGCACCACGGCCCCCCAGCGCCCCAGGCCCCGCAGGCCCGAGTTCTGGACCTGGACCGTCTCCAGGCCCGCCAGGGCCGCCAGGTCCTCCTCCTGGGCCACGAACACCACCAGCACCCGCCCCTGCTCCGGCCCCGGCAATCCCGTGGCCCGGTGGGCCGTGGCCAGCTCCTGGGCCAGCCCCGCCAGCACCTCCAACTGTCCCTTGGGCGCAAACACCTGCAGGCCATCCGTCTGGGCCTGAGCCAGCTTGCCCAGCACGTGGGTGAAGGCCGCCGCCTGGGAGGCCAGCGCGCGCACCCTCTGGGCCTCCTCCGGGGCCAGCTTGTCCGCCGCCCCCTCCGCCGCCTCCGCATCCCCAAAGCGCCCCTCCAGCAGGGCCAGGGCCGCCGCGCCGTAGACGCTGCCATCCCCACCGCCCCGGGCCAGGCTGCTCAAGGTCGCCCGGTCCCAGTCCTCCAGGGCCTGGTCGGCGCGCGCCACCGGGCTGCGCCCCCCCGGGACCGCCAAAGCCAACACCAACATCAGCAGGAGTGCGCCGTTCATTTGAGCAGCCTCCTGTAATAGTCCCGGGCCACCTGCTCCACCGCCGGCGACAGCCCGCGGGAGCCCAGCGACTGCAACATCTCCGTGACCCGCGATAGGGGCACCTCGCCCCCCTTGGTGAACACCCCCGTGCCCCCCAGGCCACCGGCCCCGGCGATGACCAGCCCGCCCCGCCGCCCGCCCTTGGACGCCTCATCCATGACCGCCAGGGCCTCGGTGATGCTGTCCAGCGCGTAGGCCACCAGCCCCCGCGCCCCCTCCAGATCCATCTGGTCCAGCATGGGGCCCCACTCGGCCAACGCCTTGCGGGTCTGGGTGAACAACTGCTCCAGGCGCACGAACAGCGCCGGGTACATGGCCTCCATGTCCTTCAGGCCCCCGTCCAGCTCTCGGGCCAGCTCCTGCAGCTCCGCCGCGGAGGCCCCCAGACTGGCCAGCAGCTCCCGGTCCGCACCTTTGAGCATGCTGCGCCGCAGGGGCACCATCCCCGAGGTCTCCTTGCGCAGCAGTTCCACGTTGCGCTGCAGCCCCCGGATGCGCCCCAGCTCCGCCCGGACCCGGTCCTTGCCCTCGTCCGAATAGCGCAGGGACAGCTCCAGCGAATAGCGCATGGCTTGAAGCTGCTCCTCGGCCTCCGCCAGCAGCCCCAGGGCATCCTCCAGCCGCCCCGACTGGAAGGCATCGGCCAGCAGGCGCAGGTGCTTCTTCTGCTCCACCACGCCCTGGCGCTCCAGGGGCAGGTAGGCCTGCTCGTCCAGCGACGCCCCCTCGTAGGACGTGATGCGCAGCACCCGTCGCACCTCCCGCCAGCGCCGCAGCAGGCGCCCCTTGAAGGACTGCTCCAGGCGCTTCTCCCAGCTTGCCGTGAACTGCCCAAGCTGCTTCTGGGCCGCCCGGATGGCGTCCCCCAGCTTCAGGTACTCCAGGCGTAGCGCGGACAGCCGCCGCTGGAAGCCCTTGAGGCTGCGGCTCATGGTGCGGAAGTAGTCCCCTTCGGCGCTGCGGGACAGCTCGTCCATGGCGCGCCCCACCAGGTCCAGCCCCTTCATGCGGGCGCTGCGGTCACCCTCCGCCCCCAGGCTGGCCTTCAGGTCCTCAAGCTGCACCAGCAGCGAGTCCACCGAGCCCGCCTTCCCCTGCGTCACCTGGGCAGAGGGCCAGGCCAGCTCCTCCGGCACCGCCGTACGCAGCCGCGTCTCCAGCTCCGCCAGCCGCTTGCCGTGGTAGATAAGCCTGGACACCTGCCGCTGGGCCTCCTTCTGCCGCCGCGCCCCCACGTCTGGCTTGAGCATGATGGAGCTCAGCTCCCGGCGCATGACCTCAAGCTGCTTGATGCGCCCCACCAGATGGGACCCCAGCATGCTGTCGAAGGAATCCGTCACGATGGGTACATCCGCCGTCAACTCGGCCACCAGGGCCGCCGTATTCTCCTCCACGCAGTCCCGCAGCCGCCGCCCCACGGAGAACCAGCAGCCCCGACGCTGCCCCAGCAGCTCCTCCAGGCGCGCCGCCAACTGGGCCAGCCGCGTCAGCTCCTCCTGCTCCACCCGGGCCGAGGCCACCAACCGCTCCACGGTCTGCCGGGCCGTCCGCGCCAGGTACTCCAACTCCTCCCCGACATAGACCTGGGCCAGGGTCCGCAGCAGGCTCCCCGAGGGGGGCAGATGCAGCGCCCGCGCCAGCCCGTCGATGCACGAGTCCCGCAGCGCCGCCACGGCCTCCACCAGGACCTCCGCGTTGTCACTGCCGCCCTGGACCTGCAACAGGCGCCGCTCGCTGCGACAGACCCCCGGCCCCGGCTCGTGGATGTCGAAGACCTCCACGAACAGCTCCACGCTTTGCCCCGGCTCGGCGCCCAAGGAATCCACCGACACCCGGTCCTCCAAGCGCAGGTCCCGCCCACTGAGGGACGCCGCCAGCTCCATCTCCAGGAACTCCTCTTCAATCTCCGGCACCCGGTACTTCAGGACCACCCGGGACAGGCCCCAGTCATCCTTCGCGTCCAGGCTGATGGTAAGGTGCTGCCCTTCCTTGAGCTGCCCCTCGCCGCCGGGTTGGGAAAGCCAGCACTCAGGCGCCGCATCCACCACCCGGTGCAGCACCCACACGCCCTGGTGCCACAGTTTGGCCCCCGCCAGGTCCAGCTCCCGGTAAAGGCGCAGCTCCTCCGGCTCCACGAAGGTCAGCTCGCTGGTGAACAGAGCCTCATCCCCGATGGTCTCCACCCGCTCCATGGGCTGGGCCAGACGGGTGCCATCCTCGCGCTTGCGGTCGATCTTCACGCCCGGGCTGCGGGCCGGCGCCAGGCAACTGAAGCGCAGGGTGCTGCCCGTGAGGATCTTCAGGTGACCGTTCAGAGGCACAATGCGTGACGAGGCCCCCAGATACCTGGGATCCATCACGGTGACATCCAGTTTTCGGCAGGCGGGCAGGAGCTTGGGGGAGGGAGGCGCCACCAGCGCGCGCTCGTCCCCACTGGGGGGCACCCGCTCCAGGCTGGCCCTGTCCTCTCCGGCAAACAGGGCCACGATGGCCTCCCGGGCCTGGCCACTCAAGGTCACCGCGCCCGTCAGGGCCACCACCAGTCCCAGGTTCACCCAGGCCAGGGCCGCCAGATGCCGCCAGGGGTACAGCTCCCAGGGCTTGAGGCTGTCCAGGAAGTCCAGCCCCTGGGCCGCCGCCAGCTCCACCAGTTCGCCCGAGTCCGCGCCCCCACCGCCCTCCCCCTGGCGCTTGACCAGCTCGGCCGCCGGCAGGATACAGCCCCGGGCCCCGCAGGCCTCCTCGATGCGCACCGCCTGCCGCACCGTGCCAAAGCCCCGGAACAGAGGCTTGACCACCAGCAGATAGGCCGCACCAGCCCCAAAGACGATCATCAGAAGTGGATAGACAATGCCGCCCAGACCGGGCAGGAAATGATCCAATAACAGGGCCGCCAACAGCACCACCATGGCCGCCGCCGTGGAGAAGGCCCCGAACAGCGCCATACGCACCAGGGCCCAGCGCAGGGAGATCAGCAGCAGCCTGCGCCTCAGCGCCCGCTGGCTTCCGCCGTTTGAAGCAGCCGTCTCTCCTGCGGTGCCCACCACGGCCGACCCTCCATCAAAGGCTTTACTCCTGGGGGACTTCCCCCTGGGGGTTCGCGTATTCCTCGGCGGGGGCCTCGCCCTCCACGCCCTCAGCGGGGACCTGCCCCTCTTCGGCGACGGCGCCCTCTTCCATGGCGGGGACCTCCTGGCCCTCCTCCGTGCCCTCCTGGGGGACCTCGCCCTCCAGGCCCTCGGCGGGGGCCGCCTCTTCGCCCACGGTGCCGTACTCGGCAGGAGCTTCCTCCTCCGCGGCCGCAGGATCAACAGCAACCTGCTGCTCGGCCTGCTCGTCCACCACCGTGGCCTCCGCCTCCGGCGCCGTCGGCTCAGCCATGGGCGCCTGCTCGGGCGCGGGCATGGGCGCGCTGGGACTGACCAGCCCGCCCCGGGGCTTGCCCGGTTTGCCCTTCAAGGGATTGCCCAGCTTGAACGTGGCCCCCTCGGGCAGGTTGGGCGGCGTGGGCCGGGAGGTCACCACGGTGTTGGTGGCCCCGGGCTCCGCCACCACCTTCCGAGCGCTCTCCTGCTCCCGCCGCTTGCGGTCCTCTTCGCCGTCCTTGCGCCGCTTCTCCTCCGGGGGCAGGCCGCTCTTGCAGCGGGCCGCGCTCATGGAGCCGGTGCAGTGCATCCAGTAGTACCCGTCCACGTCCCTCGACTTGGCGAACCCGCCCTGCTGGAACCGCATGGCCTTGTCCAGCGCGTCGTTCTGGGACACCACCACCCCGCCCTCCTCCAGCTTCTCTTCGAAGTAGGCGGAGGAGAAGGCCAGCTTGGTCCAGATGTCCAGCTTGGCGGAGGCCCAGCCACCAACGGCGGGGATCCGGATGTAGGAGCCCTTGCGCACGGCGTAGTCGATGCTGTCGCCGCTGCAATCCCCCCGCTCGAACATGATCACCGTGCCATCCCGCTTGCGCTGCTTGGCGCCCAGGCTCTTGAAGTCCTCGGGGCTGCCAAGCTGGATGTCGAAGTTGCACTCACCCAGCTTCATGTCCGACAGCCGGAACTCCTCCGACTGCACCTCCTGGCCCGCGTGCCGGTACTTCATGACCAACCGGGGCGCCACGGCCACCAGGTCCCTGATCCTCATCTTGATCTCGCCCGAGTAGTGCACCAGGGGCCCCTCCTCCGGGGTCTCCTCGCCCTCCGCAACCTCGTCGAACACCGGGTCCGCCTCGATGGAGGCCGTCTCCAAGATGCCCGACAGGCTGCCCGCCTTCATGGAGGGCATGAGCCCCGAGAACAGCTCGCCCAGCAGAGGCGCCCCGGCCAGGTCCAGGTCCCGCACCGCACCCACGGTCAGCTTGGGAAACTGGTAGCCCCGGGAGGCCCGAAAGCGCAGCTCCGTATCCGTGATTTCGCCCCCCAGCAGCTCCAGGTCCAGGCCAATCTTGAAGGCATTCGGCGTCAGCAGATCCAGCAGCCCGAATTGCACGGTGAAGCGATCAATGAACAGGCTGCCGGCCTTGGGGGCCTGGCCTTCGTCGCTATCGGATGCAGGCTCCGTCCCCGGGGTCCCGGCGGCCTCACCCGCGGTGCCGCCCTCCTCCGAGGCCTCCCCCTCGTCCCCCTCGTCTCCCCCAACGTCACCCTTGGCGCCCGCCAGCTTGGCTGCGCCCGGGCCCTTGTCGCCACCGGGGAAGAAGGACTTCTCCAGCTTGGCCATGGACAGGTCGATCTTGATGTCCGTGAAGGACACCGACCCCACCGAGTCCCGCTCCACCTCGCCGATATCCACCGTCAGGAAGCCCGTCTGGGCCACCTTGGCCTCAATGACCTCGGTGAGGCTGTCAAAGGGGAACAGCAGGAAGAAGAAGAAGGCCATCGCCACCAGGAACAGCACGACGGAGGCCACGATGCCCAGCAGTTTCCTGATCATTTGGACTCTTCCTCCTGGCCCTCCGGGGCGCCCTCATAGATGAAGGTCGACACGGAGGTCTTGCCCCGCACGAAGTCCTCGCTGCCGAACTTCAGGTTCACCTCCAGGGAGGACACGTACATCAGCCGTCCCGGGGCCTCCACCGAGTTCAGGAACTCCAGCAAGCCGCCAAACTCCACGAAGCCGAACTCCATGGGCTGGGTCAACTCCACAATGCCCCCGGCGCCCACCTTCTTCTTGCGCTCACCCTCCTCCTTGGCCTCGCCGAAGGAGACCTGCCGTTTGGAGGTCTTGGCCTCATAGCGCACCTGCTTGTCAAAGGTGCTGCGCTCCTCGGACTCGGTCCGGATGATGCGCACGTCAACCTTCCGGGCGATGGCGTCGATGGCCGTCTGGATGCGCGGGTCGTTCTTGCGGACGATCTCCTCCAGGGCCTTCTTCTTCTCCACCGACTGCAGGTAGTTCCTGGCCTCAGCGCGAAGCTGCTCCAGGGTCTCCACGCCGTCGTCATACTCCTCCGCCAGGGCCGCCGTCCGGGTCTCCAGCCACAGCCAGGTCCCCAGCACCAGCACCACCAGCACCACGCCAAAGAGCCCGGCCACCAGCCGTTTTTCCCTGTACCCGAGTCTTCCTAGCAATCCCATGCCGGCCATGGTGTACCTCCTATCGGTCTTCGGTGGGGGCCGGGGGGTTGAGCCCCCTGACCCGCTGAGTTCCAGGTGCCAGCCCCGGGCTCCGCTGGGGGTCCATCGCAGGCCCATCCAGGGGGGCCACCCGACGCTTGCTGCTGAAGGGGGTCTCCATCCTGGGGATGCGGCCCTTCATGGCCTCCAGCAGGCTGCCCGTGGTGGGCGCCGCGCCAGTGGTCGGGCGCTCCAGGCCAGGCTCCGCCGAGGGTTCCTCGGCCTCACCCTCAACTGCAGCGGGGGGCTCGGCCTTGGCCTTGCGGATCTTCTTGGGCTTGGGCTTGACGCCCTGGGCCGGCTGGTCGTCGCCGGCGGGCTGCTCCAGGCTGCCCTCTTCGCCGGGCTGACCGGCACCGGGCAGCTTCTCCGCGCCCTCCACCTTGCCCTCGCCCTCGCCGCCGACCTTCCTGTCCTCGGGCCCGACGGCCTTCTCGTCGTCGCCCTTGTCGTCGCCCTTCTTGTCGCCCTTCTCGCTGCCCTTGGGGCAGTTCACCACCAGGTTCACGCTGAAGCGCTGCCAGCCCTTGCGCTCGGAGTCCGAGGCCAACACCTGCTGGCTGCTACGGGTGACGCCGTGGAAGCAGGGGTGGCGCCCCAGCTCGCCCTCAAAGAACTCCAGGGTGGACACGGAGTCCGCGTCCCCGGTGAACTCCACCTTGCCGGGGATGTTCTTACCCCGCCCGGTCATGTCGATGACCAGCTTGTTCATCTTGAGGCCCCGGGGGCCTGCGGTCAGCACCTCAGCAGGGGCCGCTTCTGCGCCCTCCGCCCCCTCAGCCCCTTCCGCCCCCACAGCCGCCGGCTCCTCCGGCGCCGCAGGTCGCGGCAGGGCCTCACCGGGCTTGCCGTCAATGCCCGTGACGATGTTGTCCAGCTCGAAGTAGGCCTCCAGGGCCGTCATGTCCGGGTAGATGGCCCAGACCTCGGGCTTGGGCACCTCCATGAGGGCATCGATGATCTCGTCGTAGTCCTCCATCTCCTCGCCCAGCACCTGCACGGACAGGGCCTTGATCTGCTCGGCCAGCCCCTCCGCCTTCCGGCTCATGCCCTGATATTCAATGTAAGAGGGCGTAACGAAGGCCACCGCCATCAGCACCCCCAACACGCCCAGATAGGCCAGCCGCCCCTGGAGGTGCCTGAAGTCCCCGATGTAGCCGTGCCGCAGCCGCCGCAGGTTGACCTGCAACGATCCCTTCCCCGAGGCCGACAGCCCCAGGGCCAGGCCCGGCACCCAGGTGGGATCCTCCAGACCGTGGGGCACCGCCAGGTGCAGCCCCGTGGGCTCCAGCACCTCGCAGCGCAGCCCCAGCCGCGACCGGAAGAACTCCTCCGCCCCGGCCAGCTTGGCCCCGCCACCAAAGATCTTCATGGAGATGGGCACCGGCGAGTCCGCCTCGTGCATCATGGTCTGCAGGTCCCGCGCCAGGGGCTCCAGGCCCTCCCGCAGCAGCACCGACTCTTCGTGCTCCTTGCCCTTGGCCTCGCCCTTCTCCCCCGCGGGGTATAGCTTGGCGCTGTGCTTGCGCCGCTCGGCCTCCTCCAGGCTGACGGAGAAGTGCTCCGCCAGGGCCCGGGTCAGCATGGCGCCGCCCCGCATGATGGTGCGGTTGGCCAGCAGCCGCCCACGGTGCACCAGGGAGGCCTGGGTCTTGATGTGCCCCAGGTCCACCAGCAGGAAGGCATCGTCGTCCCCCTCGCCACGCAGCAGGGGCTCCAGGGCCAGGGCCGCCACCGTGGGGTCGGGCAGGGAGCGGGGGTCCAGCTTGGCCAGGGCCAGGGTGGCCAGCAGTTCGTCCACCACCGGCAGGGGCAGCACGGACACGGTCAGCTCCGAGCCCCCGCCCTTCAGCCGCCGCATCAGGTAGTCGGCGGTGATCTCCTCCGCCGAGAAGGGCAGGCTCTGCTCCATCTCGAAGGGCAGCACCCCGTCAATCTTGCCTCGCTGGGCGAAGGGCACGGTGAGGCGCCGGTGCATCACCTTCTCCGCGGGCACGCCCACGGTCACGGCGTCCCCCGCCAGCTTCTTGCCAAAGACTTCCTTCAAGATGCGCTGGGTCTCCCGCTCCCTGCCCTTCCCCTCCAGCCGCCCCTCCAGGGGGTGCTCGCTGGCCTCGTCAAAGGACACGCCAATGAAGGCCCGGCTCATGCCCAGGACCTTCAAGGACCAGGAACCCGCATCCACAATCTGTCGTTTCTGCGCCATGGGGGTCATTCCCTCCAATACACAAGACGGCCGGTGGAGGTATCCACCACCGTCGTAATGGTCTTCGTCACGTTCCCCGACTTGCCCTCCGCCGAGATCCTCCAGACCTTGCCCTTCACCCCCACCTTGGCCTGCAGGGCCGCGGTGTCCAGGGGCAGGGTCTCGCCGGTGAAGACGGCCAGCTTCTGAAAGAACTTCACCACCGCAGCGGGGCTGGTGAAGGGAGGCGTGAAGAGGTTGTTCTTGATGTCCCGGCAGATCTGGAAGTAGCCCCCCACCACGTCAATCGGCGTGGGCACTCCGGCCGCCCGAAGCTGGGGATTGCAGACCAGCCGCCCGCCGTCCAACATGTGGGCGCACACCAGCCCCTTGACCGTCTCCAGGTCCGCCGAGTTCACGTTCAGCTTCTCGGTGTTGTAGACCGTGATGCGGTCCCGCAGCAGGCAGTAGACGCCGTCCGTCACCTTGTCCACCAGCCGCAGCTCCTCGATGGAGTCGTACTTGGCGTTCTTGATCTTGTAGTCGAACTCGCCGTAGGGGTCCTTCTCGCCGCCGCCCGCCGCCGCCTCCACCAGGGCGCCCTCCTGGAACTGGCTCTGGGTGGTGTCGGGGTCGGCCCAGTCGATGATGTTGCCGATGAGCTCGTCAATCAGCCGCTCGTCCTCGTCGAAGAGCTGGCCGTGGATGTGCTGCATGAACAGGCCCCGCAGCTCCAGGTTCAGGGTCTGCTTGTCCTGGTAGGTGCCCACCCTGTTCAGGTTCACCTTGCCGTCCTCCAGCTCCACCTTGCAGCCGAAGGAGTCGCCCTTGGCCAGGCCTATGCCCTCCACGCCCTCCAGGTCCAGCAGGTCCACGCCCAGCATGCTGAGCTTGCCGCTGGAGAAGCTGTTGCACAGGGGCTCGATGGCCCGCCAGATCTCGATCTGGTCCGCGATGGCCGTGCCCCCGCCGCCCCCCAGGAAGGAGGCATACATGCCCACGATCTTGTCCACGATCTCCTTGGCCTGCAGGGCGAACAGCGACACCATGATGCCGGAGCGCGCGTTGAAGTAGGCCTTGACCTCCTTCTGCACGTTGCCGGTCATGCGCAGGTTCACCCGCGTATTGAACGAGAACTCCGCCACGGAGGCTGCCAGGAACACCACCGCCAGCAGCACGATCAGCATGGCCACGCCGGCCTGGGGTTCGCTGAGGCCCCGGGCCCGGTCAGGTCTGCGCAGCAGCCAGTTTAGGAGGCGTCTTACCATTGGAAGGCCTCCGTCAGCCGCAGCTCCACCTGGGACACGAAGGAATACTCCTTGCCCGCCTCATCCTCCAGCACCAGGGTCACCTTGATGCGCCGGGGCAGCACGAAGGTGTCCTCCACCTCCGTCCCCGTCAGCAGCTTGGCCGCCGCCCGGGCCTGGTCCTGGGCCACCTGGTCCACGGCCACCTGTTCGGTGTCCTCCAGCACGGCCTCCCAACTGCTGGTCCAGTCCTCCTGCTCCTTGTCCCAATACTCGAACTTCAAGGACTTGACGTTCTCCGCCAGGGTCTCGTTGCGCCCGCCCCGGTCCGCCCGCTCGTCGATGTGGGGCTTCTCCCGGCGCACCAGGTTCTTGCCGCCGCCCTTCTTGGCCCGCTCCAGCGAATAGGACACCACGCCCTGATCGGACTCGGGTCCCTTCGGGAAGATGCGCTTGTGCCCCAGGTAGCAGAACAGGACCTCGTCCTCTTCGCCCCGGAACAGGGTCTCGGTGTTGCGCTCCAGCAGGCCCGCGTGCTTGGACAGGAAGGCCTGGGACAGGTCCCCCGTCAGCCGCATGATGGCCACCCGCCCGGCGTGGTAGCGCTCCTGGGAGTCCATGACGATGCGCTGGGAGCGCAGGATGACCGACGTGGCGCCGAAGATGATCGAGGACAGCATGGACAGCAGCCCCACCGCCACCAGCACCTCCACCATGGTGAAGCCGAAGGTCAGCCTTCTCATCGGCCCTCCTCCGTCCCCTGGTTGGGTTCGGTCCCGCCACCGCCCGGCAGCAGCCCCGGGGCCACCTGATTGACGGCGCCCATGGTGTCTTCAATTTCCTTGAGCTTCTTGAGTTCCTCCTCGGGCAGCGCGCTGATGAACGTGGTGATGCTGAACTCCTGCCCCTTCACGGGCCCGTCGTCCCAGGTGATCCGCACGGTCAGCTTGCGGGTGCGGTTGCCCACCTCCTCCATGATGCGCGGCGCGATGGCCTGCATGCCCATGAAGCCCATCATGATGCCCGACAGGTTGATGCCGCACAGGTCCATGATGGCAGGGCCCTCGGCGCCCATCAGGGGCATGAGGAACGCCAGCTTGGACATGTCCACCTGCCCCGCCAGAGGGCTGCTGCCGCCCATCAGGTTCTGCATGGTGCCCGACATATCGCCGCCGCCACCCTCCAGGCTGCCCAGGCCGCCTTCACCCAGGAGGCCGCCGAAGCTTTGATCCACGATGGAGCTCATCTGGGTCAGGTCCAGGTTCATGCGCTCCAGGTCGTAGTTGCACTCGAAGTCGTCCTTGTACTCGTCCGCCAGGTCGCACTCCCGGTCCGTGACGCTGTTCTCGGGGAAGCCGTCGGCCACGTACTCCTGTTCAATGTCCAGCACCACGCCCCGCATCATCAGGGCCGCCTGCTCGCCGCGGTAGACCAGCGCCCCGCTGCGCATGGAGCTGTGCTGGGCCGTGCTGATGGCAGTCAAGGCCACCGCCATGACGGACATGGCCATCATGACCTCCATCAAGGAGAAGCCCTGCTGCCGGCGCTGGTTCATGGCCCACTTCATTCTTTCTCGAAGTCCCTTGCTTGCAGTTCCTCACGGTGCAGGATGCCCCGCCCCTGAATGGGCGACACCTCCAGCGTGAAGACCTCGTCATCGGAGGCCAGGTACACGAAGGCGTGCTCGGCCGTCCCATCCGGGAAGAACAGCACGCCGTCCTCCCCTTCCGTGTTCTTCTCCCTCAGATGCAGGGCCAACAGCCCATCGAAGGTTACGCCCTCGGGCAGTTCCCCCCGGCGCACGATCATGTCCTCGTGGACCTGCCCCCGGACCTCCTTGGGCTCACCCTTGCCGCCGGCCTGGATGTCCTCCAGCCGCGCCTTGCAGTCGTCCACGTCCTCGATGGTCTCAATCCAGAAGGTGCCGGCCCCCAGGTCCATCATCAGTCTGTGAGGTTTCCCCGTGAGGGCCGCCTGGTCATAGGAATATCTGATGTAGGCCGACATGCGGCTGGTGGCGTTCAACAGACGGGCCCCGAAAAGCCCCCCCACGCTTACCCCCACGGCGGCCAGCACCACGGAGACCAGCAGCAGGGTGAACAGCACCTCGATCAGGGTGAAGCCCCGCCCCCTTCCCGCCGCCCGAAGGGACAGCAGGGGCCGGTGCCCAAGGCCTGCTCTGGTGCCCGATGCATGCACAGGTCACTCCTCGTCGCCGGGCTCGTCCGCGCCGTAGCAGATGTCGTCATCCCCGCCCAGGCGCTTGTCGGGACCACCCGAGCACAGCTTGAAGGCCTCGCCCTCGGCGCTGTAGTCCAGCTTCTGCTTCCAGGGGTCCTTGAGCTGGCTTCGCTTGAGGATGGCCTTGCCCTTGCCCTTCTCGGTCTTGGTCAGCTCGCTGAGGGACGTGGGGTACTCGCCCTTCTCGTAGAGGTACATCTCCAGGTGATTGGAGATGTTGTCCAACTGGGCCTTGCAGGCGTCGATTCGCGCCTGGCCGAAGTAGCGGGTCACGCCGTAACCCACGGCGCTGGCCACGATGCCGATGATGGCGATGACCACCATGATCTCAATGAGGGTCATGCCCCCCTGGCCCCTCGCCGCCGCCGCCTTGAGCATCTCTCTTCTGGTATCCATTTGGCGCACCTCCATCCGTTTCGTCACTTGGTCAGCACTTCGTTCATCTGCAGCATGGGCATGAGCACCGCGAACACGATGAAGCCGATGACCACACCCATGAGGACAATCATGATGGGCTCCAGGAGGGCCGTGAGCACCGTGATCTTGGCGTTCACCTGCACCTCATAGGCCCGGGACACGTTCTCCAACATCTGTTCCAACTCGCCGCTCTCCTCGCCCACGCTGATCATGTGGGTCACCATGGGCGGAAAGCCCCCGGACTTGCGCAGCGGCTCGGCCAGGGACGAGCCCTCCTTGACGGCCTCCATGGCATTGGCCACCTGCTCGTCCAGGATCACGTTCCCCAGCACGTGCCGCACGATGCCCAGGGCCGCGATGATGGGCACGCCACTGGACAGCAGCGTCCCCAGGGTCTTGGCGAAGCGCGCCACGGCCACCATCTGCACCAGGCTGCCGAACACCGGCGCCCGCAGCAGGAAGGTGTGCCAGGTCCGCTTGCCCGTGCCGTTCTTCCAGCGGTTGAACAGCAGCACGCCCCCCACGCCCCCCGCCAACACCAGCCACCAGTAGGTCCGCATGAAGTCGGAGACGTTGATCAGCACGCGCGTGGCGAAGGGCAGCTGGGCCCCCATCTCGGAGAACACGGCGGTCATTCGCGGAATCACGAACACCATGAGCAGGGACACGATGCCGATGCCCAGGGTGATCATGATGAGGGGGTAGGTCATGGTGCCCGTCAGCTTGGACTTGAGGGCCACCTGGTTCTCCATGAAGTCCGCCAGCCGCTCGAACACCAGGTCCAGGGTGCCCGAGCTCTCGCCCGCGCGCACCATATTGACGTACAGGTCCGAGAAGACCTTGGGGTGCTGGCTCATGGCCGCGGCCATGGAGGCGCCTTCGGTCACAGCGCGGCGCACCTCGTTGAGCACCCGCTGGAGGTTCTGGTTCTCCACCTGTCGGGCCACCGCCGCCAGGGTGTCCACGGCGGGAATGGAGGCCCGCAGCAGCACGGCCATCTGCCGCGTCACCTCGGAGACCTCCCGGGGGTTCACCCGCCCGGCGAAGATCTTGAAGCCCCGACGCGTGCCCTCGGAGGCCAGGGATTCGGCCTTGTCCTGCTTGTACTCAGAGAGGAAAACGCCCTGCTGCCGCAAGGTCTCCTTGAGGGACTTGACGTTGTCCGCATCCAGCAGACCGCTGACGGCCTTCCCCTTGTTGCTGACGCCTTTGTAGCGGTAAACGGGCATGGGCTAAATCCTTATGACGTCTTCCTGCGTGACCCTGAAGACCTCTTCCATGGTGGTGAGCCCGGAGAGGATCTTCCGAACGCCGTCCTGACGAAGGGTGTGCATGCCCTCGCGCAGCGCCTGCTGCTTGATCCTGGAGGCATCGCTGCGGGCCATGACCAGATCCCTCACGGAGTCCGTCAGCACCAGCAGCTCGAAGATGCCCTTTCGTCCCGAATACCCGGTGTTGCTGCAGGCCTCGCAGCCCTTGGCCTTGTAGATGGTCACGGGCCCATTGGCGTCGGTGATGCCAAGCTGTTGCAGCTCGATGGGGCCAGCCTCCACGGGCTGGCGGCACTCCCGGCACACCACGCGCACCAGGCGCTGGGCCAGCACGGCGATGACCGCGGAGGAGATGAGGAAGGGCTCCACGCCCATGTCCGTGAGGCGCGTGAAGGTGGAGGCCGCGTCATTGGTATGCACGGTGGAGAACACCATGTGGCCCGTGAGGGAGGCCTGGATGGCTATTTCCACGGTCTCCCGGTCACGGATTTCGCCCACCAGGATGACGTCCGGGTCCTGGCGCAGGAAGGCGCGCAGGGCGGACCCGAAGGTGACCTCGATCTTGGCGTTCACCTGCATCTGGTTGATGCCCGGGATCTGGTATTCCACGGGGTCTTCAATGGTCAGGATCTTCTTGTCCGGGGTGTTGATCCGGGACAGGGCGCCGTACAGCGTGGTGGTCTTGCCCGAGCCCGTGGGGCCCGTCACCAGCAGGATGCCGTGGGGGCGCTCGATCAGGTGGAACAGCTTCTTGAGGTCGTCCTCCCAGAAGCCCAGGTCCCGCAGATCCAGCAGCACGGCGGTCTTGTCCAGCAGTCGCATCACCATGCTCTCGCCATGGGCGATGGGGATGACGGACAGTCGGATGTCCACGTCACGGCCGGCGATTCGAATGCGGATGCGTCCGTCCTGGGGGCGCCGCTTCTCGGCGATGTTCAGGCCGCCCATGATCTTTATTCGGGAGGTGACGGAGCTCTGGATGCGCTTGGGGATGCGCAGCACCTCGTGCATGACGCCGTCCTTGCGGAAGCGCACCGAGATGTCCCGCTCGTAGGGCTCGATGTGGATGTCCGAGGCCTTCTCCTTGATGGCCTGCCCGAAGATGGAGTTCACGAGGCGGATGATGGGGGCCTCGTCGTCCTCTTCCAACAGGTCCTTGGTGCTGTCCTCCAGGTCCAGGGCGATGCTGTCCAGGTCGTCGCTGTCGGCGATGTCGCCCATGACCTGCTCGGCGCCGCTCTTGCGGTCGAACTGGATGTTCACCAGATCCGTCACCTGCTGGGCGGTGGCCACCATGGGCACCACCTCGGTGCCGAACAGCACGCCCAGGTCGTTCAGCAACTGGGCGTTACCTGGCTCGGACACGGCCACCACGACGCGGCCCTTGCTGCGCCACAGGGGGGCGAAGTTGCTTTGCTTGGCGAACTGGATGGGGAAGGCCTCCACCAGGGAGGGGTCCAGCCGCGTCCGGTCCACCTTGTCCAGGTGCTCGATGCCGAACTGGGCCGCCAGCGCGCGGGGCACGTCCTGCTCCTGGATGGAGCCCTGCTGCACCAGGATCTCTCCCAGGCGCCCACCCTTCTCTATCTGAAGCTTCAAGGCCTGGTCCAGCTCGGCCTCAGAGATCAGCCCCAGATCCTTCAGGACCTGCCCGAAGAGGCGCAGGCCGCTTTCTCTGCTGTTGGAGCTCATTGTTGGCCTTCCTGGGAGTCCTTGTCAGCCGACGGGTCGTAGTCCAGTTCGTGGGTCTCGGGGGGGCCCACGATGTCCAGGCTGGTGCCCTCGAACCGGGCCCGCTCACGCTCTTCGCGCTCGGCCTTGGTGCGGTTCACCACCTGGTTCATGGACTCCAGGCCGCCCTTCTTCTTCTGGTAGTCGACGATGCCGTGCTTCTCTTTTTCCTTGGTGGCCAGGTACTCGGCAAAGCGGCGGATCTCCTCGGAGCGCTCGCGGTGGATGCGGGTCAGGTCGGAGGGGTCCTCGATGATGTGCGGGATGATGACCATCAGCAGGTTCTTCTTCTCAGTGGCCGTGATGGTGTTGCGGAACAGCATGCCGATGAGGGGGATGTCGCCCAGGATGGGGACCTTGTTGACGCCCTCGGACTCGGTATCGCGGATGAGGCCGCCGATGACCACGGGCTGCTGATCCTTCACCACCACGACGTTCTTGACCTTGCGCTTGCTGGTGGTGGGGCCCAGGTTGCGGTCGATGCTCTCCACGTCCTCGATGGACTGGTCGATCTCCAGCTTGACGAAGTTGGACTCGTTCACGTGGGGCGTGATCTTCAAGGTCAGGTCCACGTCGATGCGCTGCACCTGGCCCATGCCGCCCATGCCGGACAGCAGGCTGGAGTAGCCCCCCAGGCCGCCCATGCCGGAGTAGCCCGAGCTGCCGTAGGTGCTGGTGTTGGTGCCGTAGCCGGACAGACCCGACATGCCGCCCAGGCCCATGAGGGAGCTGAGGCCGCCCATGGAGGTGGACTGGTAGGGAATCTGCTTGCCCACCTGGATCTCGGCCTCTTCGTTGTCCGTGGTGAGGATGTGGGGCGTGGACAGGATGTTCACGTCGGAGTTGCTGGCGATGGCCTGCAACATGAAGCCGTAGGCGGGGACGGAGAGGCTGCCGCTGGTGCTGGTGCCGGTGTCGCCGGTGGAGACGTCCAGCAGCGGGCCCTGCATGCCCACGGCCATGCCGCCCTGGGTAAGCTGCGTGGTGTCCAGACCCGACATGCCCAGGCCGCCCATGCCCACCATGAGGGGCACCTCGTTGCCGTCGATGTTGAAGCTGGTGCCGGCGCTGCTGGAGGCGCCGTAGTTGCGATCCTTCGTGGAGATGATCTCCATGATGATGGCTTCCACGTAGACCTGCTTGCGGCGGATGTCCAACAGGTCCACCACCTTGCGCAGGCTCATGAAGTCTTTGAGGGAGGCCTCCACCACCAGGGCGTTGGTGCCCTTGTCGGCGGTGATCTTGACCTCGCCTTCGAACAGCGCGGCGCCGCTGGCACCCACGGCGGCGGCGGGCCCACCACCGACCTTGCGGGGGCCGCCGGAGGTCGCGGCCTTGGCGCCGGAGGTGAGGCTGGACAGAGTGGAGGAGATCTCCTCGGCGTCCGCGTTCTCCAGGTAGATGATGTGGATCTGGCCCTCGCCGGGGATGGGCACGTCCAGCTTGCGCAGCAGCTTGTCCACGCGCAGGTAGGTGGTGCGATTGCACACCAGGATGATCTGGTTGGTGCGCTCGTCGGAGAGGGCCTTGGACACGCCAATGACCTCGCCCTCGGTGCCCACCACGGTGGCGTCCGTGCCGCCGGGGCGCTGGGCCATGCCGGGGACGGGGCGGCCCTTGATCTGACGGGCGGCGGGGTTGGCGGCGGGGGCCCCGGGCAGCTTCTTGCCACCGGCGGTGTCCCCGAACAGGCCGGTGACCACGTTCAGCAGCTCGCCGGCCTCGGCGTATTCCACCTGACGGACCCAGATCTTCTCCTTGTCCGTGGGCATATCCAATTCCTTGATGAGGCCCAGCAGGCGCTCGATCATGACGGCGTGGTCGGTGATGATCAGCTGGTCCTCACCGTAGGCGATGATCTCGCCGGCCTTGCCCTTGAACTTGTCCAGCACCTGGGTCAGCTCGGAGGCGGGGACGTGCTGCAGGGGAACCATCTTCGTGACCATCTCGTCGCCTTCGGGGAGGCCGCCGGCCTTCTTGATGATGGGGATGGGCTCCTGCTTGGCCTGGGCGTCGGGGACGATCTTCAAGTAGGCGCCGGCGGGGACGATGACCAGGCCGTGCACGCGCAGGACGCTGAGAAACGCCCGGTAGGCCTGGGCCACGGTGACGGGGTTGGGGGACATGAGGGTGATGGTCTTGCCCTGGAAGCCGCCCTGCAGCATGAAGTTCTTGGAGGTCCAGCAGCTCATCAGGCGGATCAGGTCATCCAGGGGCACTTCCTTGAAGTCCAGGCTGACCTGTTCGTTCAGGTCCATGGGCTGGCAGGGGATGTCCGTGACGCCCGAGGGTTTGCGCTCGATGTCGTCCTGATTGCCGGTGACCTTGATGGCGTCCTTGTCCGCAGCAGCAGGGGCCGCGGGGATGGCGGGCGGGGGCGGGGCCATGCCGGCGCCGGGGGTGGGCATGAAGCCAGCACCACCGGGGACCATGGGGGCTCCGGGGGCCATGGGCAGGCCGCCGCCAGGGCCGGGAGGGGGCTGGATGGCGTTCATGGGGGCCGCCTCGCGGTTCTCCTCGGCGGAGTTCTCGCCCGCCACCTTGGGGCTGAAGACCCGCTTGGGGCCGGCCAGACCGGGGTTCAGGGTGCCGGGCTGGTCCAGGGGGACCACCTGGGCCCCAGCCGGGGCGGACTGCACCAGGAGAAGAAGGAGGGTCCAGAGGATGGCTGCTTTTCGCTGCATAGGGTACTCCTGCAACACGCGCTACTGGATCTTGTAGATCAGGGTCTCGTTCTTGCCCCGACGCTTGATATCCAGGGAAATCTGATTTGACGTCTGGAGCTTGGTAAACAGCTCCAGGGCCTTGCTGGGGGAGTTCAGCTCCTCCCCGTTGACTTGCATGATCACGTCGCCGCTGCGGATGCCGATGCCCCGGTAGAGGCTGTTGGGCCGCACGCCGATGAGCTTGAAGCCCTTGTAGCCGCCGGAGTCCCGGTCGTAGTTGGGAATGACCCGGGCCTGGCGGCCCAGCTTGGTCAGGTCCTGCAGCTGCTCGTCGATGAGGGCGCGGTCGATGTGGTACTCGAAGGGGCCGGCCTTGGTGATGCCCTGGATGACGGCGTCGTCACCGCCAGCGTCGGACATGGTGGGCTCGGGGGTGGGGGCGAGGGGGCGGCCGGGGATGGTGGGCTTGCGCAGACCGGTGGGCTGCTCGCCCTCTTCTTCCTTGCCCTGCCACAGGTACTTGACGGTGCCATCGGTGGCCCGGATGAGGCGGCGGGTGATCTCCTCGACCCGGGTCTCGCCCTTCAGGGACTCGCCCAGGCCAACCCAGCGGCCCTCCTCCTCGTCGTCGACCTTCACAAAGGCCAGGCTGTTCTTGGGGTTGGAGGAGATGACGGCGGCGAAGTATTCCAGCTTGAGGCTGCCCGTGGGCTCCTCGGCGGCCTCGGCCTCCTCAAAGGTCTCTTCCTTGGGCTCGGCCAGTTCCACCGGGGCGGGGGGCAGTTCGGGGCCCTTCTCCATCAGCTCCCGGCGGCGGCTGGTATCGACCTTGCTGCCAAACTGCCCGGCGCGGAAGGAGTTGTCGCCGGCCTCCACGACCAGGGTCTCGGCGGTGGCGTCGGTCTGGGCAAGGGCCAGCAGCTCGTAGCGGGTCCAGGAGGCCAGCAGCCGCGCCACCAGAAAAGCCAGCAGCACCAGCAGCGCCGCATTCAGCAACCAAAAGTACTTCTTGAAAAGCAGTTCCATGGTCCTCGCCCACAAAAGTACGGCGCTTCTAACAAGCAACTTCCGTACCAACCCAAACAGCGAGAAAGCCCCCGGGGACGGGGCCTCAGATCCGGCTTTCATTCCAGCCACTTAGGCCCCGTTTTACAGATCGCGCGAGCACGCCCCCCGCGCGCGACTCTGACAAACTGTCAACCCACCCATCCGCCCCCCGGACAACTGGTCGCAGCCAACCGCCTCCGTCCCCGGACAACTGGTCGCAGCCAACCGCCTCCGTCCCCGGTCGCATCCCCGGTCGCAGCCAAACGCCTCCGTCCCCGATACATAGGCCTCAAAGTACGGTGCTATTTTCTAAGCTCTGGGGGGTTGCGGCGTGCGTCCAGTCCTAGAATTTCCACACGGTCTTGATCTGAAAGTACTGCCCTTGCGTGGTGTTAGCGGTGTAGGCATCGTACAGGTAGGTGAAGGACAGCTTGACGGGCTTGAAGCGGAAATAGACGTCGCTACCCACGGAGAAGGCCTCCTTGGCCCTGGCGCCGTTGGTGTCCTCGTCGAACCACTTCTGGCCGTCACCGTTCTTGTAGTTCAAGGACAGGCCCAGTTTCATGAACTGCCAGAATTCGTAGCCGAAAAGCCCCTCGGCATAGAACTCGTTCATGGGGGCCACCTTGGTCTCCTTGTTGGTGCTCCGGTAGAAGTACTTGGCCGCCAGATCCACGGTCCAGGGTCCCAGGGTCTTGTGCAGGAACAGGGTGGGCTTGAGGTCCCACTGGTTCTCTCCGATGCTGGCCGGGTTGCTCTTGTCGTAGGAGCCCGTGGGCCCCTTGACGAACAGGATGGGCAACAGGTCCACGCTGCGAATGGGCACGAAGTAGCCAAACCCCAGGTTGATGTCCCCGAAGCCCAGGTCGTCCTTCTTGGCGGCCCCGACCTCCTGCCAGGCCGCCGGCACCATCAGGTGGGCGCACCAGTTGCCCTGGTAGTAAGACAGGCGCACCAACTCCTGGTAGCGCTTGAAGCCCAGGTCCTTGACGGCCACCTTGCCGTCCTTGCCGGTCTTTTCATCCGCCGCGTAGAGGCTGGTGTAGCTAAGCAGGTACAGCCCCTGGGGGGCCCGCACGCCGTCGTAGAAGTTCACGCTCGGGCAGTGCCGGGCAGCGCCATGGCGACCATCAAGGCAACAGAAAAAAGCGCAGATTTCAATGTATTTTCCTTTCTTTACAGGTACTTACTAAGCATGTCTTTTCCCAGACAGCCGGGCCGCGTAGCTGCCCACAAACAGCAGCAGCACCGACACGGGCAGGCTAATCAGCACCAGGTCCTTGAAACCGGCAAGCTTCAAACCCAGACCAAGGGCGCCTCCTCCCAGCACGGCCAAAATGGCGCCTGTGGCATTCAGCCTCAACCGCTTGGCGTAGAACCCGAACAGCAGCGGCACCACCACACCAGAGGTGAACACCGTGTAGGTCATCATCAGCGAGCTGATGATGCCGCTGACAAGTAGGGCGATGCCTATGGACAGCACCCCCAGCAGCACAATGACCACCCGGGACAGGTTCACCAGCCGTCGGTCGTCAAGCTTCAACCGCAGCACCGGTACCAACACGTCCCAGGTCAGGATGCTACCCACGGTCATCAGGCTGGTGGATGGAATCACCGCCGCAAACAGGGCTGCGATGACCAACCCCGCCAGCCCCGCCGGAAGGGCGTGCAGCACCATGGCGGGGAAGGCGCTCTCGGGGGAGGTGCCGGGCAACAGCACGCGGGCGTACAGGCCAATGGCCGTAACCGCAAAAGCGAATGGAATCAGCACGATAGCTGAGATTATCAGGGCCCGCCGGGCGGTGCCTCCGTCCCTGGCTGACAGCACCCGCCCGTACAGGTCCGGCCCCACCAGATAGGGCAGCCCCACGAACAGCAGGTAGGTGGCCAGGGCCCCCACGGGAAACATGGGCGACACGGGGAAGTCCAGGTGCCCCGCGGGCAGCCCCGCCTTGATGGTCCCCCAGTCCCCTCCGGCTGCAGGCACATAAACAGCACACAGGACCACCCCCAGCAGGATGACCACCAACTGTACCAGGTCCGTCTTCAACACCGAGTGCTGCCCCGCCAGCGCGATATACGCAGTGAAGGCCAGGCCCGACGACACAATCAGCGCCTCGGTCTGGTCTGGCCATAGAACCGCCAGAATCTTCCCGGCGGCAATCATCTGCCCGGCCACGATGCCTATCCAGGCCACCCCAATCAGCAACGAGGCCGCCACTCGCAGGGTCTGGCTGCCATACTGTCGCTCCAGGATGGCTGGCAGCGTGAAGACCTCCAGGCTACGAATGCGCCCCGCCAACCAAGCCGCCAGCACCAGCAGCCCCAGCACCCCGGACAGCATCCACCAGGCCCCCGTCAGCCCCTGCGAGAAGCCCAGCCCCGCCATGCCCAGCGTGGCCGACCCGCCGATGATGGTGGACAGCAGGGACGCCGTGACCAGGCCCACGCCCGCCCCCCGGTCCGCCACGAAGAATCCTGACAACGACTTCACCTTCCGAAGGCTGACAATGCTGATTCCCAGCATCACCGCCACGTAGGCCAAGATGACCAACAGATTCATGCCCGCCCTCCGACTCAAGGGCGCATCCTAGGCATGTTTCTGGTCAGTGTTCAAAGGGAATTCGTGAAAATTAAACATGAACGATCCCTGGCACAAAGGAACTTCGTCGCCTCAGCGCCCGTCGCCCTTGCTGCGCTTGTCCTGGTACATCAACTGGTCGGCCTCCGCCAACATGCAATCCAGGTTCAATTCTTGGCTCGCTGACAGCACCAGGCGCCCCAGGGACAGGCTCAGGGTGAAGGGCAGATCGCCCAGATCGTTGCGGCGCTTGATGGCCGCGGCCAACCGAACCTCCAACGCTTTGGACCCGTCGGGCCCGGTCTCCTGCCCGAACACCACGAACTCGTCGCCCCCCAGCCGCGCCACCACGTCCGAGGCCCGGGCCGTCCCCTTCAGGATGGTCGACATGCACCGGATGGCCTGGTCCCCCATGGCATGCCCCAGCCGATCATTGATGTCCTTCAGTCCGTCCAGGTCGCAGTACATCATGAACACACCCAGCTTGTTGCGTCGGGCCAGCGCAAGTTGCTGCTGGGCCAACGCGGGGAAGGCCCGCCGATTGTACAACCCCGACAACTCATCCATCAGGCTGGTTGCCTCCAACAGTTCCTGGCAGCGGACCTTGTCCGTGATGTCCGTGACCAGCGCCTCGTAGTGGGTCACCTTGCCAGATATGTCCCGTTTGGGTCGGGTCAAGTCCTCCATCCAGCGCCAAGTTCCGTCCGCAAGGCGCAGGCGGTACTTCATCATCCACTCACAGTCCCCATTGCGGACGTGCTCTTCCAACTCCGCCTCAAGGCGCGCCAGATCCTCTGGGTGGGTGATCCCGGTCCAGGACACCTTGCCCGAGATAAGGTCCGCGACCGAGTACCCAAGCTGTTTGACGTTCTGGCTTACGTATTCCACGGGGTAGTCTGGCTCGTCCCGCCACAGAAACGCCATCACGGGGCTGCGGTTGACAATGTCCTCCAGCACGGCGGCCCGCTCCAGCGCCGCGGTCAGGGCGCGCTCTCGCTTGAGCTCCCTGCTGAGGTCCACGGCCATGATGCCCACCGCCGAGGGCCTCCCAACGCAGGAGCCGATGGGGAAGATGGAGCTCCTGAGAAAAATCCCATCCTGTTCGTCGTCAAAGGTTACGGCCACGCCGGTGTCGAACACCTTGTTCAGCAGCGCCCGCCGAGTTGCCTGGAGTTGGCGCGGATAAAGGGCCAGCACCTCCGTCCCCAGAAATCCCTCCGTCCCTGGGCCTTTCTCCGTCCCTGGGCCTTTCTCCGTCCCTGGGCCTGTCTCCGTCCCTGGGCGATCGCGTCTTAGGGACAGCAAGGCGACCCCCAGTTCGTTCAGATCCAGAATGGTCCCCTCGGGACTGACCACGAAGATGGCATTGGGGCTTGAATGAAGGAGTCCTCGGTACAGCTCCGGGTCAGTGGCAACCGGCGGGTGCGCGGGCATATTCGGCTCCAAACGGGAATTCCAAGTCTTCAGTGGGCGTGAAAAATACTCGGCAAGGGTACTGATGGCAAAGGGTTATTCTAAGAAAGCCTCTGATAAGAACCCCAAATCAAGCCCCCAGGCCGTGGTCTGAAGGTCTGGCCAGACGGGCCCCGCCCCCCCGCGGCCCCCCCACCCTACTTCTTCTGCCAGCGCTCCAACATACGGTAGATGGTCCGCTGGGAGACCCCCAGCAGGTCCGCGGTCAGCTTCTTGTCGCCCCCCACGCGGTCCAGGGTGTCCAGCACCAGGCGGCGCTCCACCTCCTCCAGGGTGCTGCCCCAGGGGATGCTCAGGGTCCCGGGGCCCGCGCTGGTGGACCCGTGGATGTGGTCGGGAAGGTCACTCTCCTCAATCAGGGTCCCCTGGCTGAGCACCACGGCCCGCTCCACCACGTTCTCCAGTTCCCGCACGTTGCCCGGCCAGTTGTAGGTGGCCAGCCGGTCCAGGGCCTGGTGGGTGAAGCCCTCCAACTTGCGCCGGTTCTTGTCCGCAAAGACCCCCAGGAAGTGGGCCGCCAGGATGGGCACGTCGTCGCGCCGCTCCCGCAGGGGGGGAATGGTCATGGTGATGACGTTCAGGCGGTAGTACAGGTCCTCCCGAAAGCGCCCCTCGCGGACCGCCTCCTCCAGCACGTCCTTGCCCGCCGCGATGATGCGCACGTCCACGTGCAGCGGCTTGCTGCCACCCACGGGACGTATCTCACCCTCCTGGATGGCCCGCAGCAACTTGCCCTGCAGCGACAGATCCAGTTCCGCGATTTCGTCCAGGAACAGGGTGCCCCCGTCGGCCTCTTTGAAGACCCCGGGGCGAGACTTGTGGGCCCCCGTGTAGGCGCCCTTCTCGTGGCCGAACAACTCGGCCTCCGCCAGACTCGAGGTGATGACCGCGCAGTTGAACGGAATGAAGGCCCGCCCCGCCCGCGGTGAGAACTCGTGCAACTCTCGGGCCACCAGCTCCTTGCCTGTGCCGCTTTCACCCTGTATCAGTACGGTTGCGCTGGACGGCGCCACCTGTCGGATCATGGCCACCAGTCGCCGCATGGGCTGGCTGTTGCCAATCAGCCCACGGCGCCCCTGGTCCATCTGCTTGAGGCGCTCCCGCAGGTTGCGGTTCTCCAAAAGCAGGCTTTGCTTCTCCATGCCGCGGCGTACGCTGCGCAGGATTTGGATGGCCTTGAAGGGCTTGGTGACGAAGTCGTAGGCGCCCTCCTTCATGGCCTCCACTGCCCGCTCCACGGTGCCGTAGGCGGTCATCAGCACCACCTCCGTCCCCGGGCTCATGGCCTTGACGCTGCGCAGTAATTCCAGGCCGCTCATGGAGGGCATCATCAGGTCCGTCAGCACCACGTCCACGGTCTCGTGGCGCAGGGTCTCCACAGCCTCCTTGCCGTCGGCGGCCACCAGCACCTGATAGTTCTCCCGGGCAAACAGGTCCTGGAGGCTGCTGCGGTTGCTGGCGTCGTCCTCCACGATCAGCAGGACGGGCCGCCGGGTGAGGAGGGTGGGATCCATTACTTGAGGTCCCGAAGCACGGTCAGGGCGGGCTGGTAGCGGTCGGCGTCGTAGGCCCTGGCGGCGTCCACCAGCACCATGTTCTTCTCGGCGGCGGGGATGGGCCCGGCGGCGATGCGGCCATCCTTCATGGAGGCCATCATCCCGAAGCGCCCCTCCACCACCAGATCCATGGCGGCGATGCCGAACAACCGGCCCGCGCGGCGGTCCCACGACGAGGGCACGCCTCCGCGCTGCAAGTGGGACAGGATGACGCTGCGCACGTCCGCGCCCAGGGCCTGCGTCAGGTACTCCTCCAGATAGCGCCCCACGCCCCCCAGCAGCACATGGCCGAACTCGTCCTTGCCGTCGGCCTCCTTGGACACGTGGCCCTTGCCCTCGATGAGGGCGCCCTCGGCGGCCACCACCACGCAGTACCGCGCCCCGCCACCCATGCGGGCCTTGACCAACTCGGCCACGCGCTCGGGTTTGAAGGGGACTTCGGGGATGAGGACCACATCGGCCCCCGCGGCGGCACCACCGGCCAACGCCAGGTGTCCGGCGTGGCGGCCCATGGCCTCCACCACCATGATGCGCCCGTGGGAGGCCGCGGTGCTGCGCAGGCGGTCCACCTCCTCCACTATGACGTTCACGGCGGTGTCAAAACCAAGGGTGTATTCGGTGCCCGCCAGGTCCCCGTCGATGGTCTTGGGGATGGTCAGGACGTTCAGACCCTTTTCGTGCAGCTTCCAGGTGACGCTCTGGGTGTCGTCGCCGCCCAGGGCGATCAAACAGTAGAGATCCAGTTCGCGGTAGCTGCGGACCACCTCCATCCACAGGTCGCTGCCCTTGGCAAAGGGGTTGGTGCGGGAGGAGCCAATGCAGGTGCCGCCCTGGCGATCCCAGGAGCGCACCACCATCTCGTCCAGGATGCGGGCGTGGTGACCGCCGAAGAAGTCCTGGCCTGCGGGCAGCACGGGGTACTTGCTGCTGTAGTTGATGGGGCCGGCCCAGCCGTCGCGGAAGCCAATCACCTCAAAGCGGCGGTCGGGGGGCAGTTTCTCGTTGTACCGGGCGGCGGTCTTCACCACCCACTTGATGGCGTTATTCAGGCCCGGGCAGTCGCCGCCGCCAGTGAGGATGCCGATTCTGCGACTCATTTCGCACCTCCAATCCCGGGGACGGAGAGTACCCTGGTGGCCTTTCCGTTCAACAACTTAGCATCGTACTCGCGCTCCACATCCACCAGCTTGAGGCCCTCGTCCAGGACCTCCAGACCGATGGCTGTGACCTTCCCATCCACCACCGCCACCATGCGGCCGCTGATGCCCGCGGCGATCAGGTCCGAGGCGGCGAAGCCGAACTTCATGCCCATGATGCGGTCGTAGGCCACGGGGGCCCCACCGCGCTGGATGTGACTAAGTTGCACACTGCGGGTGCCCAGGTCCGTGGCGGCGGAGATGGCATTGGCCAGCATCTCCCCCACGCCCCCCAGATTCACATGCCCAAAGCTTGGGTCCAGAGCCTTGCCCGTGCTGACGGGGCCATCCATGCCCTTGGGGAAGGCGCCCTCGGCCACCACGATCATGCCGTAGCGGTGCCCCAGGTCCCGGATGCGGTTCACCAAGTGCACGATGCGGGGGATATCAAAGGGGACTTCGGGGATGAGAATCATGTCCGCGCCGGCGGCCATGCCCCCCTGCAGCGCCAGATGCCCGGCGTGGCGGCCCATGGCCTCCACCACGAAGAAGCGGCTGTGGCTGCCGGCGGTGGTGCGCAGGCGATCCACCTCGTGGCACAGAATCTCCACGGCGGTGGCAAAGCCCAGGGTATACTCCGTCCCCGGCAGATCGGCGTCGATGGTCTTGGGGATGCCCACCACGGGGATGCCGGCAGCGTGCAGTCGGCGCGCCACGCCCAGGGTGTCCTCACCGCCAATTGCCACCAGGGCGTCCAGGCCCAGCTTGCCGATGTTGGTGATGACCTGGGCGCTGCGGTCCTTCTTGGGGTTGTAGGGGTTGGTGCGGGAGGACCCAAGGGAGGTGCCGCCGATGCGCTCCCACCCGTCCACGTCCGCCGGGGTCAACTGGCGGGCGAAGCAGCCCCGCTTGTACCAGTCCTCGCCGGGGGCCGCGATGCCCTTCTCAACCAAATCTTCCATCACCAGGGACTTCCAGCCGTCCCGGAGGCCAATGACCTCCCAGCCGCCCTTGGCCGCCGCGGCCTCCACGAACCAACGAACCGCCGGATTGAGACCCGGGCAGTCGCCACCGCCGGTGAGAATTCCAATGCGCTTTTTCATTGCGTTCACCTTCCCAAGGCCCGCCAGGGGCCGCGAATCCACAGACCGGCGGCAGATTATCCCAGGGACGGAGGCGAGTCAAACAAGCCGCGCTCGAAGCCACCGGATGAGTTGCCCACTGCCCTACAACCGGGGACGACGACCGGGGACGGAGGCAGCAGCAGACCCCCGGATTTCAGCGGCGACTACCGGGGACGACTACTGGGGACGGAGGCACTCTGCAGACGAAAATCTCCTTCCCCGTTTTCGCCTCCGTTCGAAACACTAGGGCATGAGAACTCCACGCAGATTCACGCTTCCGGCCTTTTGCCTCTTCCACTTCATGTGGAGGGCCATCAACGGCGAGTTCTTCCTGGCCGAGGACTCGGTCAAGGAGGTCTTCCTCGACCGCTTCTTCAAGTTCTTCAAGGTCGCCAAGGGCAAGGTCGAGGTTTACTCGTTCGTCGTCATGTCCAACCATTTCCACCTGGCAGGCAAGCTCAACGGCGGCCACCAGCCCATGTCAAACTGGGCCCGCTCCGCCCATTCGTCCTTTGCCGTTTGGCTGAACCGGATGCTGCACAGAAGGGGACCCGTCGCCCAGGACCGCCCAAAGACCAAAGTCGCCGAGGACCAGGAGGCCCTGAAGCGAACCATGTTCTACCACGACTGGAACCCCGTCCGCGCCGGTATGTGCCAGCACCCCCGCGAGTACCCCTTCTCCAGCTACCGCTTCTACGCCTTTGGCGAGGTCAACAAGTGGACCGCCCGGCTCACCCACCCGCAGTGGTACCAAGAGCTTGGCGACCTGCCGGAGCAGCGCCAACTTCGCTACCGGGAAGATTGCGACCTTTACAACGCCCAGCGCATGCTGCCCGACGACGACTTCGAGGCACGGGCGGACTGCGGGCACGCCACGGGCTCGCTGGCCTTCGAGACTACCCGCAACACCGTGCTGCGCCAGCTGGCCAACTGGCTGTGCCGAAAGACCGTACCCCGCAAGCAGATCGACGGCTACTTCGAGCTCGCCCTGCTCTCACCCCACAACGTGTTGCCATTCTGCCCGGACAAAGGCCCGCGCCGAGGACGCAAGGCTGGGCCGCCAGACCCGGACCCGTCACCGGACCAGTCGTGACCTGAGAACAGCCCTCAGGCATCGAACAGGCTCGTTCAGTCACCATGCGCCTGTTGGCTAGCATCGGTGGCGGACTCTGATTCGCATGCACCGGGTGCCTCACAACGCCGGGTGGCACTCCACCGTGAGGGCGGTCAGGGCGAAGTCCACCCAAAGGGTAATCTTGTAGGTGTCGAAGCCCTTCAACAGATTGGTACTGCCCAGGTAGTTGGGGGACGTGTCGTAGGAGAAGGAGATCCCTGCGTAGCCACTTGCGTCAAGCATCACCGGGTCGGGCAGGCCGTCCTCGCCATTCAGCAGGGGCATGACCTCCACCGCGCCACCGGTGCCCGCCGTGTTGGCCAAAAGCTTGAACGTCATGGCGCTCAGATCGAAGATTCCTCCGTCCACGCGCCGGAGGATGATCTGGGCGTCCCCAGGTGCGGGGCCGCTTGTCACCGCCTGGGCCTCGACGCCGGCAGGCCACTCAACGCGCACGGGCCGACCGATGGGCTCGGTCATACCCACGCCACCGGTAAACAGTTTGTCCCTGGTGTATTTGAAGCGGTAGCCGTTGCTTTCGACGGTGTCCGTCGTGGTGCCGTTGGCGACCTGCTTGGCCGTCTGGGATGCGTTGAAGAACACCACCGTCCTGCAGGCATCGGCCGAGATCTGGTCGGCCATCACGGTGTCCACCGGCGGGACCGTGTCCTCCTGCGTGGTGTCCACTGTGTCCAGACCTGCGGAGGTATCCAGGCCGGGGCCCCCATCGACCCCAACCACATCCAGCCCGGGTCTGGTGTCTGATCCGCCATTTCCCGATGCACCACACCCAGCTACCGCTAGCGCCAGCAGGACCTCCAAAAAACCGTGGGCGCGGGTATTCATGTTCATTCTCCGTCTTGGTCGTCATGCGTGACCGGGTAATGGTAGGCCATGTAGACGCTCGGAACAATGGGCATATACGGTCCCTCCGTCCCCGAATTTGGTTCCCCGATTTTGCTTGACGCCCGGCCTTCACGAGTGGCCAACTCAGGCGTCCACCAAAAACAATGAGGTGCCTCATGACTGCATCTGGTTGGCGTTTTGCGCTAGCGTTGATATTGGGCCTGACCACCCTTGGCCTTGCTGCCTGCGGCTCTGATGGGGGCTCGGGCAAGGATCAGGTCCAGTCGCCCATGGAGCCCTACGGCGACAGCACCACCTGGGTCTTCACAGGGTCCGTCCCCACCATCGCTGATGACTCCTTCCTGGTGGGAACACTGGGTGAGAAGAGCATCAACGGCCAGACCTACAGCCGCCGCAAGGTGGCCTATGGCGTGGACGACCCTCTGCTGCTGAACGACGCCTCCACGGGGGCTGAATTCTGGACAGCCATCAAGGGTGACACCCTTGTCTTCGGTGGCTTTGCCGAAACCTCAGTGGTGGAGGTCACCATGGACGCCCCCCTGGAGATCAACCTCTATCCGCCTGTGGGCGTGCCTCAATCCGTCTCCGCTACCGGCAAACTGCTGCTCAACGGCGAGACCGTCCCGCTGGCGGGCGGCGGAACCGCAACCTACACCTTGGTGTCCGACAACGAGACAGTGGACACCGGAGCAGGCCCCGTCCCCGGCGTTGCCCACTACACTTTCAGCGGCAACCTGGACGGGGACGGAGTCCCCATCGTCCTCAAGGCCATAACCGTCACGGGCGACTTCTACTACCACCCGGAGCTAGGCCTGGTGAAGTATGACATCCCCCTCTTCAACACCGGCATGACTTTGGAGGAGACGCAGGATTTGGGCAGCCCCGATGGGCCCGACAACGTCATTCAGAAGCAGGCTGTCATCGACTCCACCAACCGCCAGTTTCTGCTGGAGTCCCGCATGTCCACCGGCAAGTTGGACGCCGATCGCATGCAGCACGCCTACTTCTACATGGAATTACGCTGGGCGGACGAAGCCCGTGCCAGGACGGAAGAGGCCCCCACCTTCGCGCCCCAGGGCTGGGCCCAGACCAACCCCGCATTCATCGTCAACGGCCCCGGCATCATGATGGGCGAGGGTTACTTCGCGTACACGCTCATGAAGTCTCCCGTCTCCCTGCTGCACCCCGAGGAGAACGGCAAGGGCTTCTACTACTGGGCTGGCTTCGCCTCCGAGGCCTCCAAGAACAGTGAAGGCCAGAAGGGTGTCAGCTATGGCATACGCGTCAGCTACGACGACTTCTGCACCGGCCCCATGCGCGTCGCCGCCAAGCTGTACTACAAGCGCACCAAGGATATCCCGGAGTACTAGGCGTCCGGCCGCTGCCTGACACCCGGGCTAGCTTGGTTGATG
>CAIXZC010000444.1 GCA_903923815.1 uncultured Myxococcales bacterium | reverse complement strand
CGCCCCCAGCATGTAGCGCGGCCCTGGGTCCACCCCCTCGGGGAAGCGCACCCGCAGCACCACCCGGTCGGAGGTCTCGATGCGCCCGAACTGCCCCAGCTCCACCTCGTCGGAGAAGCCCGACACCGAGTTCCCCCCCCGGGCCTTGCTGCTGAAGAAGCCCAGCCCAAGCCGCGGGAACAGCAGGAACACGGACCAGGACCCGACCAGCAGCACCAGGGTCATCACGGCCACGCCCCAGAACAGCCGCGGCCGGATGAGGGCCTCGGACTTCCACCGCACGGGCGAGGTCTCCCCCGCGGCTTCTGTCTCGCTCTTCAGGTGAATCAGCAGCAGCAGCGCCGTGAGGCTCAGCGCATAGGGCACCAACAGCAGCGCGAAGGACAGGTCGGGGTTCATGGCGGAGCCCGCGATCATCAGCAGGAAGGCCAGCGCCACGGCCTGGAACAACTGCCGCGCGGAGGGCAACTGGAACACCCGCACCACCGTCGCGTACAGCGCAAACAGCACCGCGTTCTGCAGGTAGTCGCCGCTTTGCAGGGCCCGGATGGCCAGCAGCCCGAACAGCCCCAGGGTGAAGGCCGTCAGCGCGAAGCGCAGGGTGCGTGAGAACTCCCGATGGCCCACCAGCAGGCCCCACAGCAGCAGTGGCACGGCGGGGGCCACCAGCAGGGGATGGTATTCCTCGGACAGCACCACCATGGCAAAGGCCGCCAGGAGGTTCACGCCCAGGGCAACCTTGAGGGCCTTTTGCAGTCTGGTCATGGCTGCACCCCCGGGCCAAAGCCGGGCCGGGAGGCGGCCGTCTGGTTGGGTTCGGTGGGGGCCGGGGGGAGGTCCAGCACGAAGTCCGCCGGAGGCGCCCCCTGCCAGGGCAGGCGCAGGAACACCAGGGAGGAGCCGTCCATGGGAGAGAGGGCCTGCCCGTCCAAGCCGCGCACGTAGTAAGCGGATCCGGCGACAGCCACCGGCGCCACTGCCAACGCATCCAACAGGGTCTCCTCCTGGGCCGGGCCCAGGCCCGCGGCTATGTTCACGCCGGGCAGGGCCAGGCCCGCCTTCACGCCGTGGGACATCAGCCACACCAGCACGGAGGCGGCGTAGTCGATGGCGTACTCCACGGTGCGCTGGTCCGCGGGCGTCCCGTTCGGCGGCAGGGCGGGCTCCAGGGCCAGGGTCACGCCCCGGTGGATGGCCCGGTCGAACTCACGGATCACGGGGGCGCCGTAGGCCGCGCTGCGCTTCCAGTGGATGTCCCGGGGGTCGTCGCCGGGGGCCATGGGGCGGGCCGAGTGGAACTCTCCCCCGCGCCCCCTCCCGGGAGCAGGAGTCTCGCCGCTGCCACCCAGAAAGCTGGCCAGGGACTCGTCGGGGATGAGGTCGCTGCGGGGGTGCACCAGGAAGCTGGTCTGGACGGGGAAGAAGCGGGACTTGAGGAAGAACGAGAAGGGATAGGTGGTGGACAGCAGGAAGCCGGCGCTGCGGTAGAGGCCGCGGCGGGGGAAGAGGAGCTCCAGGAAGCCGGGGCCCGTGCCGCGGGGGGGCAGGACGGGGATGCGGCCGGGGCGGTGGGCGACCTCGGGGTCGTCGATGACCTCGTCCAGCACGATGGACCAGGCGTGGAAGCGGCGCAGGGGGTT
>CAIXZC010000443.1 GCA_903923815.1 uncultured Myxococcales bacterium | reverse complement strand
TTGGAGAAGGTGCGGGTGACCACCAGGTTGTCGTACTTCTTGACCAGCTCCACCACAGACTTGCCGTAGAACTCGTGGTAGGCCTCGTCGACGATGAACAGCGTACCCGGGGCGGCCTGCAGGAGGGTCTCGACCTCATCCTTGGTGTAGACCACACCGCTGGGGTTGTTGGGGCTGACCAGATAGACCAGCTTGAAGGCGCCCGTGGTGACGTGCTCCAGCAGGCCGGGGATGTCGGCGTCGAACAGGTCCTTGGAATAGAAGTCCGTGATGGCGGCCCCGCGGGAGTGCACGTACACCAGGAAGTGGGTGTAGGTGGGCGTGGGAATGAGCACCCGGTCGCCCTCCGCCAGGAAGGTCTTGCAGACCAGCTCCAGGGCGTCGTCCGAGCCGTTGGTGACAATCACGCGATCCGAGGGCACGGCCAGATAGTCGGAGATGCTTTCCTTCAGGGTGCTGCTGCCCAGCTCGGGGTACCAGTTCAGGTGGTTGCTGTTGGACAGGAACTGCACGATGGACTCGTACACCTTGGGCGACGGGGGCACCGTGGACTCGTTCCAGTCAAGCTTGAAGGGAAGCTGCGCCGGGTTGTCCCAGATTTGCTCCAGGGAGGACACCGGCTTGTAGGGGGCTATGCGACTCATGGCTGAGACGGGCTTGGGGCGCGAGGCAACGCGAGGTGCTTGAACCTGCCCGGTTTTGTCGCTGGAGGAATTCCGCATCAACTGCTCCTGGTCCCTGCCGCAAAAAGCCTGCGGCTTGATACAACGAAACGGCGGCGCTTACAAGCAAGAACGGTGCCGACCTTCGAAAGCTGTTGGCCAGACCCGGCGGATTATGGTCCCGAAGGCGGAACCTGGCAAAATTACAGGCTGCTTCCCCCGAAGCCCCCGATCTGAACCAGGGTCGGGTGGGGCGGCGGGGCGGCCGGAACCGTCAGATAGCTGACAGCCCCGCGCCTGGGCGTCAGAAAACCGTCGCCGCGCGCTTCACGTTGACAGACCTTGGGCCCCCGATAGATTATGGCCGGACGTTTTGGAAGGGGTGTGACCATGGCTGTGTTTGCCCAGGGAATGAAGACGGTGATGCTGCTTGGGCTCCTCACGGGGCTCATGATGGGAATAGGTCAGATGATTGGCGGCCAGAACGGCATGGTGTTCGCGCTGGGGCTGGCGGCGGTGATGAACCTTGGTAGCTGGTGGTTCTCGGACAAGCTGGTGCTGGCGGCGACGCGGGCCCAGAAGATCGACCCGGCGCAGCAGCCCAAGCTGCACGCCATGGTGCAGGAGCTGTCGCGGACGGCGGGCATCCCGGCGCCGGCGCTGTATCTGGTGCCGGACCCCAGCCCCAACGCCTTCGCCACTGGGCGGGGGCCGGGGCACGCGGTGGTGGCGGTGAACCAGGGGCTGCTGTCCCTGCTGCCCGAGCGGGAGCTGCGGGGGGTGCTGGCCCACGAGATTGCCCACATCAAGCACCGGGACATCCTGATTTCCAGCATCGCGGCCACCATCGCGGGGGCCATCATGATGATCGCCTCCATGGCGCGCTGGGCGGCCATCTTCGGCGGGCTGGGCGGACGTGGAGATGACAACCGTGGCGGCGGCGGGGTGGTGCAGTTGCTGGTGCTGGCGGTGCTGGCCCCCCTGGCGGCCAGCCTGGTCCACATGGCCGTGTCCCGCAGTCGGGAGTACGCGGCGGACGCGGAGGGCGGGGCCATCAGCGGGGACCCCAATTCGCTGGCGGACGCGCTGCTGCACCTGCACCAGGGGATCGCGTTTCGGCCCTCCATGAACGAGTCGGCGGGCACCATTCATCACATCATGCATCCCTTCAGTGGGGGTTCCATGTTGAAGCTGTTCTCCACCCATCCCCCCACGGAAGAGCGGGTCAAGCGGCTGCGGGCCATGGCCCCCGGCGGGAGGCGTTGATGACCGGTGGCATCCTGGGGCAGGGGCGGGCGCTGACGGCGCTGCGGCGGGCGGTGGAGAGCGGGCGAGTGCCCCACGCCTACCTGTTCGTGGGACCCCGGGGGGTGGGCAAGTACAGCACGGCCCTGGAGTTCGCGGCGACCCTGCAATGCCTGGATGAGGCCCAGCGGCCCTGTGGCGTGTGCCGCTCGTGCAAGCTGGTGGCCAAGGGTGACCACCCGGACCTGTTCCAGCCCAAGCGGTCGGGCTCCAAGCTGACCAAGAACGCCAACGCGGGTTCCAAGGAGACCGGCTTCCTTGGGGACATCGTGCCCATGCTGGGGTATGCGCCGGTGCTGTCGGCCTGGAAGGTGGTCATCCTGGATGACGCCCATCAGTTGACGGATACGGCGGCCAATTTCCTGCTGAAGACCCTGGAGGAGCCTCCCTCGCGGACCATCTTCATCCTGGTGACCCACGCGGAACACCTGCTGCTGGACACGGTGCGCAGTCGGTGTCGCAGGCTGCGCTTTGCGCCACTGACCAAGGAGACCCTGGTGGGCATCCTGACGTCCCGGGGCGTGGACGAGGAGCAGGCCCGGGCGGTGGCGCCCCTGGCGGAGGGCAGCGCGGGGGTGGCCCTGGAGCTGCTGGACGGCGGGCAGTTGGAGCTGGCGGCCCTGTTCGATGGGCTGCTGGCGGCGCTGAAGGCGGGCCGGGCGGCGGAGGGGCAGGACCCCGTGACGGCGCTGTTTGCGGCCGCGGGCAAGGGTCGCACCGAGCGCCAGATGGTGGAGCTGCTGGTGGATCATTTAAAGAAGAGGATTTCGGGCGCAGAACCGCGTATTGTCGCCCGCAGCTTGGCCAAGGAGCAGGTGGGGCCTCGGGCCCTGCTGACCTTGATTGATGAAGCGGACAGGAACTTGAAACTCAATTCCAATCCCAGGATCACGGCGGACTGGCTGTTCCGAAAGCTGGCCTCCGGCGGGACGCCCTGGGCATGCCTTGGAGTAAGCGATGCTGGCAGGTAACGACCGAGAGTACCAAAGGTGTCTGGAGGGCCCCTTCACGAACGATGGCGACGGCGGCTGTCCGGACAACGGGCGGCTGCTTGACGTGGTGCGGGTGACGCTGCTTCGGTCGCGCCGCAGCGGCTGGTACCAGGTGCCGGACCTGAAGGTCCGCGAGGGCGACCGGGTGGTGGTGGAGGCCGAACGGGGCAGCGCCATGGGGCAGGTGAACAGCCAGCCCCGCAGTCTTTGGTTCAAGGACGACAGCCAGCCCCCGCGGGTCATCCGCCTGGTGACCTCGGAGAAGGACCGGGCCCCCAGCGACCTGCAGCGCATCGAGGCGGACATGAGGCGGGTCTGCGCCGAGTTGGCGGTCCAGAAGAAGCTGGTCTTCAAGGTGGTGGACGCCGAATACCTGTATTGGGAGAACCGGGTCATCTTCTACTTCGTGTCCGAGGGGCGCGTGGACTTCCGCGAGCTGGTCAAGGACCTCAGCCGGGAGGTGCGCTGCCGGGTGGAGATGCGCCAGATCGGTCCCCGGGACGAGACCCGCCTGCTGGGCGGCATCGGGACCTGTGGACGGGAGCATTGCTGCGCTTCGTTCCTGACCCAGTTCGACAGCATTCGCATCAAGATGGTCAAGGATCAGGGGCTGGTGTTGAACCCCCAGAAGGTGTCCGGCGGCTGCGGCAAGCTGAAGTGCTGCCTGGCCTACGAGGTCGAGGTCTACCGGCGCCTGAAGACCGAAATGCCTCCGTTGGGCAGCATGGTCACCGTGCCCGATGGGCGCGTGGGGCGGGTCTACGAGGTGGACGTGATGGGCCGCAAGGTGGGCTTGGTGTTCACGGACGGCGAGACCAGCCACCGCGGTACCTTCCCTGTGGCCCAGTTGAAGGATGACACAGGCAAATCCCTGGCCCGGGATGAAGACAAGGTGAAGGACGAAGGCATCGGCACGGAGTACCTGATCGCCACCGGCAAGCGCCACCTGCCCATGATGCCCCTGGAGGGTGAGGACGGGGACGAGGTCGGGACGGAGGCGGAGGCCTCCAGCGGGTTGTCTTCCGGCGACGGGCTGAGGCGGCGGCGACCCTCCGAGACCAGCGCCGTGCCCAGAAGTGGGGAGAGCCGCGAGAGACCCGGCAGCAGACCGCGTCGCCCACGGAAGGATGGACCTGCCCGCGAGGGTGCCCCCAGAGAGGGTGCGCCCCGGGATGGCGCAGGCAGGGGTGGGGCTCCCCGAGGCGGAGCGCCCAGGGACGGAGCGCCGCGGGATGGCGCGCCCAGGGACGGAGCGCCGCGGGATGGCGCGCCCGCCAAGGAAGGCGGCCAGGGCGAGCGGGGCGACAGGGACCGGACCCCCAGGGACCGCGGGCCCAGGGAAGGGCGCCGGGACCAGGGGCAGCGTTCCCGGGGCGGTTCGGACCAGCGCCAGCGCCAGGGCCAGCGGCCGCCAAGGCAGGACGGCGCGAAGCCGGACGGGGCCAAGCCGGAGGGCGGAAAGCCCGAGGGGGCCAGACCGGAGGGTGGCAGGCCGGAGGGGCAGCGGGGCGATGGGGCCCGGCCCGAGGGTCAGGGCCAGCGCAGGGGACGGGACCGCAGGGATGGGCGGTCGGCGCCCAGGCCCGCAGAGGGCGGCGAGGGGCCCAAGCCCGCGGGTGGCAGCGAGGGGCCCAAGGAGTCCTAACCCATGACCTTTCCAGTGCCAGACTTCACCCGGGGCCCCGGCTTCGGCGTAATCGATACCCACGCCCACCTGGACCAGCAGTACTTCGGTGACCAGCAGGCAACGGTGCTGCAGCGGGCCTTTGACGCCGGCGTCGGTGGCATCCTGCTGATGGCGGCGGCGGGCCAACGGGACATCTTCGCTCAGACCCTGCAGCTTGCAGCCACGGACCCGCGTCTGCTGGCCGCGGGCGGGGTTCACCCCCACAGCGCCTCCGACTATCAGGCGCTTGAAGCCGAACTGCGGGCGCACCTGAAGGACTTCGTGGCGCTGGGCGAGATTGGCCTGGATTACCACTATGACTTCTCGCCGCGGGCCGTTCAGGTGGACGTGTTCAGTAGGCAACTGGACCTGGCCCTGGAGGCGGGGCTGCCGGTCATCCTGCATCTGCGGGAGGCCTGGGACGAGGGGCTGGCCATCCTTGATCAGCACCAAGCCTCCTGGCGCGGCATCGTCCACTGCTACACCCAGGGGCCCCAGTTGGCCCAGGAGTTCCTGCGGCGGGGGTTCCTGATCTCGCTGCCCGGCGTGCTGACCTTTCCGCGCTCGGTGGAGGCCCAGGAAACCGCCAGGACCGTGCCCCTGGACCGGCTGCTGGTGGAGACCGACAGCCCCTACTTGGCCCCCGTGCCTTTCCGGGGCAAGCAGAACGAGCCTGCCCTGGTGGTACACACGCTGCATTACCTCAGTCGTTTGTTGGACCGCCGCCCAGATGAAATCACCCGCATCTTGTTCAGGAATTTCAATTCATTGTTATTTCCCGCTGCGATATTGTGAATGTTGCATGCCCGGGGGCCTTGACACCTGTGCACCTCCCTCTTATATTCGCGCCATCAACTTCAAGGGGGAGAGAAACCCATGAAACCCGGAGAGCCCAAGGAAATCACGAAGGAACAGTTTGACGAGTTCGCCAAGCGCACTGGCGGGCATGCTTCCTACGGTCACAATCAGATCATCCTGACTGAGGCCGAGAAGGGTAAGTATGTCGAGATGGAGTTCGAGAACGACCGCCGCGCCCAGTCCAAGCAGACCGCGCTGTATGTGGCCCGCCGCAAGCTCAATGCCCAGGTCGCCATTGTCCGCAAGGGCAACAAGATCTGTCTGGGCCCCGGCAAGTACATGCCCAGCACCAGAGGCGGCAAGAAGAAGTAAGTGCTTTGATTTGAATGATTGAGTGTGTGCGCTAAGGGAGGCTGGCCGAGCCTCCCTTTTTTTATTCCCGCAGCAGTTCCGCGGAGATCATCTGCTCGAACCAGGACTTGGGCTTCCAGCCGGACTCGCGGCCAATCTCGCTGCCGTTCTTGAAGACCACCACGGTGGGAGTGGAGTAGACGCTGAGGCGCGACGCCACGCCCCGGGCCTCGGCGGCGTTCAGTTCGGCGATCTTGACCTTGCCGTGATACTCGGTCGCCAGATCCAGCACTATTGGTTCCATGCGCTTGCAATGCACGCAGTTGGGACCCCAGATGTCGAGAATCACGGGGCCTTTGAACTCAAGAATTTCTTTCTTGAAGTTGCCGTCGGTGATGTGAATTGGGAAGTGCTTTTCGCGGACTATCTTGGAGACGATGTTTTTGATAAGGCCCATGGGTTTCCTCCTGTGCTGCCTCAAAGAGCCCACACCGAACAAAAGGTTACGACGGGGCGCCTGCGAGGCTCGCAGCCATTCGTGGTGGCAGGCGAGCGGGGGACATGGTATCAGTTCGGGCCCAGAGGGGAAGGACAATATGGCCCGTCAATTTGCCGACATCTTCTGTGGAACCGGGGGTCTGGGCCTGGCGGTGGGGGCGCTGGGGGAGGTGGTGGTCAGCGTGGACCAGAGCCCGGTGGCGCGGCGGTGGCACCAGCACAACGGGCTGGGCGGGCGCTTCCTGGAGAAGAACGCGCTGGGGCTGACGGGGGGCGAGTTGACCCCGGAGGGCGAGGGCTTCTGGTTGTGCTCGCCGCCCTGCCAGCCCTACACGGCCAAGGGGCTGGGGCGGGATCTGGCGGACCGACGGGCGGGCACCATCCCGTGGCTGTGCGCGGCGCTGGGGCGGGGGCGGCCGGAGGGGCTGCTGGTGGAGAATGTGCCGCCCTTTGGGGACTCGGAGGCCCGGGGCGAGCTGGTGGCGGCGCTGGAGGGGCTTGGGTACGGGTGGAGCGAGCAGGTGCTGTGCCCTACGATGCTGGGCATACCGAACCGGCGGCTGCGGTACTTCCTGTTGGCCCGGAGGGGTGGGGCGCCGGGGAGACCCGACTTGACCCCCCTGGCCCCCCCACGAAACCTGCAACAGTACTTGATGGAGCAGCCGGCGCCGGAGCTGTGGCTGGAGGAGGGCGTGGCCCTGCGGCTGGAGCACGCGCTGGACAGGGTGGACCCGCGGCGGGAGGGGGCGGTGGCGGCGTGCTTCTCGTCGGCCTATGGGCGGCAGCATCTGCGGAGCGGCAGCCTGCTGGTGCAGGAGGATGGGCGGCTGCGGAGGTTTGCGCCGGAGGAGATCCTGGGGCTGCTGCACTACCCGGGGGGCTGCAGTTTTCCGCCGGAGCTGACGCTGGAGGCGAAGTACAAGCTGGCGGGGGCGGCGGTGAACGTGGAGGTGGTGGGGCGGCTGGTGGCGGCGTTGTGCCGGTAGGGCTGGCGGGTTGGAAGGAACCGACCCCACTAGGTGTTGTTTTTCTGGGTGGGGCGGAAGGGGTGCAGGAAGGAGGCGAAGGAGAGGGGGTTGCGGCTTTGGATGAAGACGCGGCCGCGGCCTTGGAAGGAGGCCACCAGACCCTCGCCACTGAGGAACAGGGACTTGAGGCCGCCCACCTTGGTGATGCGGTAGTCCAGGGTGGAGTCGAAGGCCACGATGTGGCCGGTGTCAACGATGTGGCTGTCGGCCACGGGCAACTCACACAAAGCGCCAAAGGACGAGATCCAGACCGTGCCGGGGCCCCGGGCCAGCAGCAGGAAGAGGCCCACGCCGGAGAAGAAGCCACGGGCACCGCCCCAACGGCTGTCAAGCTGGAGGTCGGGGGTGGAGGCCAGGTAGCAGGAGGACTGGATGAGGAGTTCCTGGCCGGGGGCCAGGGTGAGGGCCGTGATGTCGCCGGGGGAGCCGGGGGCCAGGCGCAGGGTGCCGCCGGTGGTGGCGCCGTCGATGGTGGTCTGGAAGAAGCTCTCGCCGCCGAAGACGCGGCGCTTGAGGCTGCCCAGGAGGCCTCCCCGGGCGGCAGCGGTGACCTTGAGGGCGGGGTCGTAGGCGACCAGGGCACCGGACTCGGCGACGAGGCGTTCACCGGGGGCCAGGTGGACCGTCATGAGGGCGTATTCGGGGCCGTGCTTGAGGCTGTGTTCCATGTTGCTCAACCTTGCCTGGGGGGGAGGAAGGGGCCCACGCGGCCGCCGAACTCGCCCGGGTTGCGGGTCTGGATGAAGAGGCGGCCGTGGCCGGTGAAGCGGCAGACGAAGCCCTCGCCGCTGAAGAAGGTGGAGAACCAGGAGCCGGCGCGGCGGATGTTGAAGTCCAAGGTGGGGTCGAAGGCGACGATGTGGCCCGTGTCCACGGTGAACTGGCCGTCGACCTGGACCTCGTGGATGGCGCCGAAGGCCGAGATGAGCAGAGGGCCCTGGCCGCTGGCCTTGAGCATGAAGAGGCCCTTGCCGCCGAACCAGTTCTTGAAGCCGCCCAGCTTGGTGGTCAGGTCGATGGCCTCGGCGGAGGCGACGAAGCAGGAGGACTGGATGAACAGGTCCCCGGCCAGGTCCAGGAGGCGCAGGTCGCCCACGTTGCCCGGGGCGAGCCGGACGGTGCCGGCGCCGTTGGTGGCACGGAAGGTGTTTTGGAAGAAGGACTCGCCGCCCAACATGCTGCGGGCGATGCCCTTGAGGATGCCACCCTTGCCGGCGCGAAAGCCGGTCTCCATGGAGAGGTTGGAGTCCATGTCCACCATGGCGCCGCTTTCCACGCGGAGGGCCTCGCCAGGCTGAAGGTGGCACACGGCCAGGGTATATGCCGGAGCGAATTTTGTTTCAATATTCATTGGTTATACCTCAATAGCTAAACCGGAAGCGAGGGCGCGATCCAGCGCACCAGGCCGGGCAGATTGCGGGTCTGGATGAGGATCTTGCCGTGGCCTGTGAACTCGAAGACCAGGCCCTCGCCGGACTTGAAAGCGGTCCAAAGGCTGCCACCGGCGAGGCGCAGGCGGAAGTTGAGGGAGTCGGCGAAGGCCACCAGATGGCCCGTGTCCACCACCAGGGCGCCCTGGACTTCCAACTCCTCGATGGCGCCATAGCTGTTGATGTAGACGGTGCCGGTGCCGGAGGCCTCCAGCAGGAAGGCGCCCTCGCGGCCCAGGATGGAGCGCAGGCCGCCCCAGCGGATGCGCAGGTTGATGCCGGGGGTGGAGGCCAGGTAGGAGCCGGACTGGATGAGGAGGCGGCTGCCGGGGGTGACCTCCAGGGCGCGCAGGTCGCCCACCATGGAGGGGGCCAGGAAGACCTTGGCCTCGCGGTCGGAGGTGAAGGTGTTGACGAAGAAGCTCTCGCCGCCGAAGACCCGGCGCAGGAGGGCCAGGAAGAAGGTGGTCAGGGAGGCCAGGAAGCCGCCGCCGGTGCCGCCCAGTGAGGTGCGCAGGGAGACGCCGTC
>CAIXZC010000442.1 GCA_903923815.1 uncultured Myxococcales bacterium | reverse complement strand
TGCGTCCTGGCCCAGGTCCGTCATCGCGTCACCGGCAAGGTCCCCGTGGGCGTCTCCAGACGCCACCTCAGCGCCCGTATCGAAAGTCGCCCCATCAGGAGCCCCAGCCCCCGCTGCGGTGTCCTCCTTGCAGGCCAGAAGCCCCACCGCGAGGGCCAGCGTCAAGAGCGGCAAAGCCTTCACTGGAGCTTCCTTCTGCCAGCCCTGAACGCCCTCTGCAGGGCCGACCCAACGAGGATCACCAAAGACACCAGCATGAGCTGTTCGCCCACCTGGATCTGGACGGGGTTCTCGGCCGTGAAGAACAGGTCTGCACCGACCAGGAAGACCACCAAGAACACCCCGAAACAGAGGTTCTTCATTTGCTCCCCATCCCTTCCAGAACAACCGTTGCCGTCCCGCAGATCCCCTGGCGCAACACGGCCAAAGGTGGCCCCTGGACGCAGCTAGAACGTGCCTGATACGGGCCCGGGTCCCGCACCTGCACCGCCATCGAGTTGTCTGAGCGCCCCCAGGAGGACTCGAACCTCCGACCTCCGGTTTAGGAAACCGCTGCTCTATCCACCTGAGCTATGGGGGCTGGGTGAACGGTCCAGTTTCTATCCGCCAGGGGGCGGGTAGTCAAGCGAAAAGCCCTACAGCCAACCCTTCTTTCGGAAGAAGCGCAGCATGAAAATGGCCGCCGTCAACATGACCCCAAGGGCCGCCGGATAGCCGTAGGCCCAGGACAGCTCGGGCATCTTCTCGAAGTTCATTCCGTAGATGCCGGCCACGAAGGTCAAGGGGATGAAGATGGTGGCGATGATGGTCAGGACCTTCATTACCTCGTTGGTCTGGCGGTCCGCCAGGGCCATGGTCAGTTCCATCAAGGAAGCGGATTGATCCTTGAGGCCATCCAGGAACTCCACCAGACCGTTGCAATGGTCCAACAAGTCCCGATAGAAGGGCTGCACGTCGGGGCTGATGAGGACGCAATGGTCCGTGATCAGCCGCAGCAGCGCCTCCCGCAGGGGCTGGATGTGGCGCCGCAATTGGTTGATCTCTCCGCGCAGCTTGTAGGCCACCTCCAGCCCCGAGGACCGCTTGGCCAGAAGTTGCCCCTCCAGCCGGTCCATCTGCTCGGCCAGGAAGTCCGCGGCCACAAAGTACTGGTCCACCACCGCCCCCAGCAGCCGGCGCACCAGGTAGTCAGCCCCCAGGCCACGAATGCGCCCGGTGGCGTTCACAATGGATTGCCGCACGGGGTCGAAGACCTCTCCGGGGCGCTCGTGGAGCGTGAGGACCACCCCGTCGGACCAGATGATGCCCAGGTGCTCGTAGTTCAGCTCGCCCTGCTGCTGGTCCAGGTGAACCAGCTTGGCCAGCGCGAAGACCCGGGTGTCCGTGCTCTCCAGCTTGGGGGAGTGCTCGGTGTTCATCAGGTCCTCCAGCACCAGGGGATGCAACTGAAAGGCCTGCCCCAGGGCGCGGATGGTTTCGGCATCGTGGAGGCCGTCCACTTCGTACCAGGACACCAGCCCGGCCTTGGCGTCGGCCTTGGGCGGATCGACGATGGCCTCCTCCTTGGTGGCGGCGTTGTAGCGCAGCAGCCGCACGGTGGGCTTGCGCTCGCTGGCCTGCCCGATGTGGATGAGGGACCCGGGGCTGGTGCCCGCCTTGCGCTGCTTGGCGCGGAGGATCTGTTTGCGTTTCATGGAAGGCCTCCCAAGCGTCTTTTGCCGATGGGGGAAGGTTTGCACGGGGGCGCGGGGGATGCAAGCAAGGAAAACCGGCGTTAACCCACTTCCCACTGACGGCATTGCAGGGGTAACATGCGCCGGCCGCCCCCTCTGGGCGGTGAAAGGGAGGACGCTGATGCTGCGACAGGGTCTGCTGGGATTGGGAATCTACCTGCTGCTGGGAGCCGGGCCGGGGCTTGCCCAGGACACCGCCCCCGCCGAGGCGCAGGTCCCAGCGGCCTTGGCGACCGACCAGCCTGCGCCCCCCGCGGCCCCCCCAGGCAACCAGAGCTCGGCGCCCTTGAGCCTGCCCGACTGCATTGACCTGGCGTTGCAACACAACCCCCGGACCTCGGCGGCCTGGGCGGCCTATCGGGCGGCCTCGGAGCGGGTGGGGGTGGCCCGGGCGGAGTGGTGGCCCAAGGTGCAGGCAGGGGCCTCCGTGGGGGTCAGCGAGATGTCCGCCAGTCAGGCGAATGTGGGCACCATGGTTGGGGGCCGAGATGGCCTGGCTACGCAAGGCAGCCTCAGCGTGAGCTGGCTGTTGTTTGACGCGGCCCGGGGGGCCCGGGTGGACGCGGCGCTGGCGGGGCAGGACGTGGCCCAGGGAGCCCAGCGCGCGCTGCTGCTGACGCTGGCGATGGAGGCCCGGGAGGCCTTCATGGGCGTGCAGGGGGCCCTGTGGTATCAGGCCGCGGTGGAGGAGTTGGTCAAGCAGGCGGACTACCAGCAGCGGCTGGCGGCGGCCCGCTTCGAGGTGGGGCTGGCGCGGCGCTACGACGTGCTGCAGGCCCAGGCGCGGGTGGCCGAACTGGAGGCCCAGCGCAGTACGGCGGCGGCGGCCCTGCGGCAGGCCCGGGGGACGCTGGCCCGGACCCTTGGCGAGGACGTGCGCTGGCAGCCCGAGCTGCTGCCCCTGGAAGAGAACCCGGACCCGGCGGCGGTGGCCGAACTGGATGAACTGCTGGCGGAGGCCAAGGCGGCGCGCCCCGAGCTGGCCCAGGCGCAGGCCCAGGTGGCGTCGGCGCTGGCGCAGGCGCGGGTGGCTGGGGCGGGGCATCTGCCCACGGTGACGGCACAGGCCACGGTGGCGCGGAACTACGACAAAGATTGGAACTCCATGGACAACAAGACGGCCACCCTGGGGCTGACCATTCCGTTGTTCTCGGGGTTTGGGACGGTGCACTCGGTGCGGGCGGCGCGCTACGACGAGCAGCAGGCCCGGGCGCAGTTGGCGGGGGCGGTGAACGACATCCAGTTCGAGGTCTGGGCGGCCCACGCGGGCATCGCCGAGGCCCGGGATGGGCTTACGGCCCGGGAGCGGGTGCTGGAGGCGGCCAACGAGGCGGCGGCTCTGGCGGAGGAGAACTACAAGTTGGGCCTGGGAAGCATTGTGGAGCTGCTGGATGCGCAGGCGTCGCGGGCGTCGGCCCGAGTGCAGGCCCTGCAGGCCAGGATTGACTGGTATCTGGCGCTCTCCCGGTTGGACAAGGCTGTGGGACGCGTGCTGACGGGCCCTGGAGGTACAAGATGAAGCTGCCGTGGAAGTGGATGGCCCTGGGGGTCGCTGGGGTGCTGGTGCTGGGCGTGGTGGGGGCCAAGGTGTGGGGCGGCAAGTCTGACGCCCAGGCCAAGGCCGGGGCTGCGGCCACCGTGGTGGTGGAGCAGCGGGACTTTGCCCAGGCGGTGCTGGCCATTGGCACCGTGAAGCCCAAGGTGGGGGCCCAGGTGAACGTGGGCGCCCGGACCTCGGGCAAGGTGGAGAAGCTGAACGTGAGGATCGGCGACACGGTCAAGAAGGACCAGGTCATCGCCGTCATCGAGCACCAGGACCTGGAGGCGGAGCTGCGGCGCATGGAGGCCCAGGTGACTGCCGCCAAGGTGCAGATTGAGAAGCTCAAGGCCCGGCGGGACGCTGACACGGCGCGCTACGAGGCCTTGTTGACCCAGAAGAAGAGCGAGGTCTCGGTGCAGCAGGGGCGGCTGGACGCCACCCAGCAGCAGGGCAACGCGGGGCTGGACCTGGAGCGTCGTCGGCTGGAGTCCGTGGTGGCCCAGTTGCGGGCCCAGCTGCAGACCCAGGAGGCGGGCCTGCAGGAGCAGGAGGCCAGCTTCCAACTGGCGGACAAGGACCGCAAGCGCATGGCCAAGCTGTTCGAGAAGGGGCTGCTGGCGGAGCAGTCCCTGGACAAGGCCCAGGCGGACCGCGAGGGGGCCCAGGGCAGGCTGCAGTCCACCCGCAAGCTGTTCGAGGCGGCCAAGGTGAAGCTGTCCGAGGACGCCTCCGTGCAGGAGGAGACGGTGAAGCACGCCCTGACCAACCTGGAGCAGGAGCTGGCGGTCCAGACGCTGGTGCTGGAGCAGGCCCGGGCGGGGCTGGAGCTGGCCCAGCGGGAGGCGGAGGCCTCGGCGGCCTCATTTGACGCGGAGATCTCCGTGCTGGAGGCGACGTTGCCGCGGCTGGAGGCGGAGCTGGACCAGGCCAAGACGCGGCTGGGCTATGCCACCGTGCTGGCGCCCATCGACGGGGTCGTGGGGACCATCACCACCCAGGAGGGCGAGACCGTGGCCGCGGGCTTCAGCGCCCCCACCTTTGTGACCGTGGTGGACCTGGCGCGGCTGCAGGTGGACGCCTACGTGGACGAGGTGGACATCGGCAAGGTGAAGCCCGGGCAGGAGGCGTCCTTCGCCGTGGATGCCTTCCCGGACCGGGAGTTCAAGGGCAAGGTGGCGGCCATCTATCCGTCAGCGGTGCTCAAGGACAACGTGGTTTATTACGACGTGGTGGTGGACATCGTGGACCAGTTCGCGGGGCTGCTGCGGCCCGAGATGACGGCCAATGTGTCCATCTATTCGCTGAAGAAGCCGGCGGCCCCGGGGCTGCCCCTGCGGGCCCTGATCCGCAAGGAGGGCAAGGCCTTCGTGCAGGTGCTGGAGGGTCCCAAGGTGGTGCTGCGGCAGGTCACCGTGGGCATTGAGGAGGAGGACTTCGTGGAACTCAGCGCCGGGGTCAAGCCCGGGGAAAAGGTGCTGCTGCCCGAGCTGAAGAGCGGCGCCGGCTTCCCCCACGGCCCGGGGGGCGGACCCATGGGCGGCGGGCTGATGGGAGGCCACAGATGATTCGCCTGGAGGGCCTGGAGAAGACCTACCGCAACGGCGGCCTGGAGACCAGGGTGCTGCAGGGCATAGACCTGACCGTAAAGGAAGGCGAGTTCGTGGCCCTCATGGGCAGCTCCGGCACGGGCAAGTCCACGCTGCTGAACATCCTGGGCTGCCTGGACGTGCCCACGGGGGGGCGCTATCTCATCGACGGCGTGGAGGTGGGCGGCATGGATGATGCCGAGCGCAGCCGCGTGCGGAACGAGAAGATTGGCTTTGTCTTCCAGCAGTTCCACCTGCTGCCCAGGGCCGATGCGCTGGCCAACGTGTTGCTGCCACTGGTGTACTCGCGCAACTACCCCAAGGATGCCCGGGAGCGGGCCCGGGGGCTGCTGGGGCTGGTGGGGCTGCACGACCGGATGCATCACACGCCGGGGCAACTTTCCGGTGGCCAGCAGCAGCGGGTGGCCATCGCCCGGGCGCTGGTGAACCAGCCGCGGCTGCTGTTGGCGGACGAGCCCACGGGCAACCTGGACCGGGCCAGCACCACCGAGATCATGGAGCTGTTCCGCCGCCTGCACCGGGCGGGCAACACCATCATGATGGTGACCCACGACGAGGATGTGGCGGCCAGCGCCAGCCGGGTCCTGCGCATGAGCGACGGCATGATCGTGGCCGACGAGGTTCGCCAGCCATGAAGCTGTGGCGCATCATCCGCCAGGGCTTTCGCTCTCTGGCGACCCACAAGCTGCGGTCCTTCTTCATGATGGTGGGCACCCTCCTGGGGGTGGCCTCCCTGACCGTGGTGACGGGGCTGAACGAAGGGGCCCGGGCCACCATGGAGAAGCGCATGGAGGGCT
>CAIXZC010000441.1 GCA_903923815.1 uncultured Myxococcales bacterium | reverse complement strand
GAACCGTGGGTCTCCTCCGCGGGAAAGGGGACGGAGCCGCTGATCCTGGCAGGCGCCTGGTTGTTGGCCATGGTGGCGGAGTGGGCGGCTGCCTGGTTGGACTCGGGCACATCGGAGAAGAAAAGCATGGCCTTGATGGTGACCTTGGCACCGGGTTTGACCTCCAAGGTGCGGTAAAGGTCTCGCCAGGTGCCGCCACCGTCCTGGGTACTGGCGCCGGGCACAAGCAGCGATACGGAGAAGTCGTCGCCGTAGGAGGTGAACCAGGGCTCCATCTTGGCCTTGCCCAGTGGCTGGGGCAAGAACACGCGGCCGTGGCGAACGGACAGGTTATAGCCGGTCTTGAGCTTGCGGGTGACGTCACCTCTGTTCGTAATGGTGGCTTCCACATCCAGCACAGTGGAACCAGCCTCCACGGAGTAACGGATCTCGTAGAGCAGGGCACCAAGGTCGCGGGTGACCAAGGCCGAAGCCCGCGGGCCCCCCTCATCCAGCACTTCAACGCTGTGCATGGTGCTGTTCCAGTCCACCCAACCGTCGGGGATTATGTCGAAGAAGAGCAGCAGATCATGGGAGGCCCCCTGGGGCTGGTCCTTGATGGCAGCGTCCAGCACTGAGCCCTGAGGAATCCCCCAACGCGGAGGAGTCTCGGCCGCAATGCTGACCATCAAGCGGCCGCTGTCGAGCGTGAGGTCCCCGGGGGATTGACAGTCGGAGTCATCAATGGGGCTGGGGCCACGCACCACGGCGGCGACGAAGGTCTCGGCCTCCTGGGCGAAGATGGCTTCAGGCGTAGCGACCAAGAAAGCGCCCATAAGGGCGGCGACGGCAAGCAAACGGTTCTTCATGTTGGAGGCTTCCCAATAGGTCAGGGTGCAACGGCGAAGGGAATTACCACAAAAGCGGCGCCGCCGCGACCATCATCGATGACCATCCATACGGTGCCGCTGCCCTCCGTGGGGCTTGTGAAGGTAACCGATTGGTCCCGGAAGCGCCCCTGGCCCGGCAGATCGATGACGGGGATGTCTCTCTCCGTCTTGGCTGCCACTGAAAGAGCGCCCTCGTCACAGTAGAAGGCGTAGTTGAGGTCCTCCGAGAGCGCGAGAGGGACTATGGCCGAGGCGCCTTCGGGCTTGCCTTCGGTGATGGTCGTGTCCCAGGCAGGGACAATGTAGTCCTCCCTGGATGCATCAGTCATGACGGCCAACAGGCGGTAGTCAGTGTCGGGGTCGGGGTGCCAGACGCCCTGTGCGTCCACGGGGACGGAGGTGCGCGAATCGTCGTCCGCGACCAGCGCGACGTAGTCCACCACGGGGTTGGTGTTGGGGACCTTGTCAGCGAAGCCGGCGGTCTCGCTGATGACCACGGACTTGAGCATGGAGACCCAGCCTCCGTCCCCGTCATCGACCAGGACTTGCAACCACACGGCCGCACCCAGGAGGCCCTGGTAGGGGTCGGCTTCGAAGCTGGTCTTGATGAGCGCAGCAGGAATGGAGAGGTCGACGCCGGTGAGACCAGGAGCCGCACTGCCCTCCGCGAGAACGACGCGGGTGGCGTCCGTACAGGTTACCTCCTGCTCCAACGCGCAGGACTCAACCCGAAAGGCGCGAGGGACGGAGGGTGCCAACGGGTCGGCCCAAAGGAAGTCCAGGTGGACCGCCAGAGGGCCCTTGGGCGGGGTCATGGTGTAAAGGAACTCGGGCGGAGTCGTGATGCCGCCAAGGACGCGCAGATCCTTCACCTCCCAGGGCTCGTCAAAGCCAGGCGAACAGGAGGTCAGGGCGAAAAGAACGGCGAGGCCGAGGCCGAGTCTACGAGTGGTCATGGTTACCACCTCCCCGTGATGCCAAGGGTGGGAAAGAAGGGAATACCCGGGACCTGCCAGCTTTTCCGGAAGCGGTAATCGTACACCTTGAATTCCGTGTTTGCGTGGTTGGTCACGTTCTGGATGTCGACGTAGGCAGAGAAGGCCCAGGCGTCGAAGGTCCAGATCTTTTCGACCCGGAAATCAAGCTGTTGGAAGGCCTGCTGTCGAACAGTGTTGATGGCGCCGATTTGTGGCACGTAGGCGCCCTTGTCAGCCACCAGAGTCCCCCCGTTGACGGGGGTGTCCGGGTTGCCCGTGACGTAGCGGTAACGCAGCCCCGTTTCCCAGCCGCGTCCAAGTTTGAGGCTGCCCACAGCGCTGAGTATGTGGGTCTGGTCGAAGGGGGAGAGCGCATAGGCCTCGTCCGGTTGGAACTGGTACTCGGTCTTGGAAAGCGTGTAGGAAACCCAGCCGTAGAATGGACCTTTGGGGCGGTACTTCACCAGCAACTCCAGGCCTGTGGATCGGCCGTTGCCCTGGGCCTTATAGCGTACCGGCGTCTGGCTTCCGTCGGCGTTCACGGTGACGTCTTCGGTGGGGGTCACGATGCCGTCCTTGCGAATGTGGAAGACCTGCGCGTCAAGGGACAGCCCCCCAAGCAGCATCCACTCGAAGCCGCCGCTGAACTGGAGCGCCTGCTCGGGGCCGAGTTCCGGATTTCCGTAGCCGTCGTCGATGTATTGGAAGTCAGGTGGCCGGCTGTAAAGACCAACGCCACCCTTGAGGACGAACGGCTTCCAGGGCGTGTACCGCGCCACAAGACGTGGGTCCAGGCTGACGACAGCGTGGTTGGGGTGGAGGAAGATATCTCCCCGCAGGCCGGGCAACACCTCAACCTTGGGGTGCGGCTTCCAGGAGGCCTCGGCGTAGACGGCGCCGAAGGCGTAGTTGTTGTCGCGCTCGAAGGGAAACGAGGCCTCCGTCCCTTCGTCTTCAAACAGCCCGCCGACCGTGCTGCCCGGTATGTAGTAGTTCTTGGGGTAAGGGACGGAGCCGTCGAAAACCGCCAGCAACCACTCGCCCTCCCAGCCCACGGTCAGACGCAGAGAGCGGTGCAGGCGCATCAAGAGCTCGTTGCGCAGGCCAACGGTGTAGATGTTGGCGTCAACGAAGGCCGAGGCGGCGTCAAACTTGAAGAAGCTGTAGCCAGCGTAGGGTCGCAGGGACCACAGATAATTGCCGTTCTTCCAAGTGACGGCGCCCGCAATCTTGTGGAAGCCGCTTTGGGAATCCAGATCGATGGCCAGGTCCTGGTCGGGGTCAGTGGTCTTCAGCACCAGCGAGTCGTAAGAGCCAAACACAAACACCGACCAGCGCAGGTCGCGGTCCGAGGGGGAGTCGAACTTCAACTGGTAGTCCCAATAGACCGGGAGGATCACCGTGGCATCCTCGCCGCTGGTGTCCACGGCCGCCTGGATGATGGCGTCAATGTAGCTGCGGCGAACGGCTGCCCGGACGCTGTAACCCTTGCCCAGAGGCGCCTCGGCGTAAACGGCGGTGTTCAGCAGGTTGATGTCGGCCTCCCCGCCCACCGCCTCGACGCTGCTGTCTTTGGATTCGATGTCGATGATGCCCGCGGTGGCACGGCCGTAACGAGCGGGGTAGTTGCCGGGGTAGTAATTGATTTTGTCCAGGAAGTTCGGGTTGAGGACGCTGGGGCCACCCAAGAAGTGGTAGAGCGCAGGAATCTCCACACCGTCAAGGAAGGTGCGGGAGTCGTTGGGGGAGGCTCCGCGAATGATGAGGAAGCCGGTGGCAAACGGGGTGCGGGCCAGGCCGGGCAGGCTTTGGATGACGCGGATTGGATCTCCAAAGGTGCCGGGGACGGTCTCGAGCGCGCGCTGTTCAAGGGTGTATTTGGCTACGACGGCCTCCACCTTTTTGCCGATGACCACGGTGCGGAAGGGGTTCTCCTCGG
>CAIXZC010000440.1 GCA_903923815.1 uncultured Myxococcales bacterium | reverse complement strand
TGTAGTCCACCACCTCCGTGACCGTGCCCACGGTGGACCGCGGGTTGGAGGAGGCACTCTTCTGTTCGATGGCCACCGTGGGGGCCAGCCCGCTGATCTTCTCGAAGCGGGGGCGCTCAATCTGCCCCAGGAACATCCGGGCATAGGCTGACAGGGACTCAATGTAGCGCCGCTGGCCCTCGGCGAAGATGGTGTCAAAGGCCATGGAGCTCTTGCCGGAACCGCTGACGCCGGTGAAGACCACCAGGGCGTTCTTGGGAAGGTCCAGGTTCACGCACTTCAGGTTGTGCTGGGCAGCACCCAGTATCCGCAGGTATCTGAGCTCATCCATGACGCGCCTCCGCATGGGGCCTACCACCCCGGGGCGCTATCTAAATGCGGATTGAAATGGGATGGAAGTCTTTTTTGGGGGAAGGGCCTGGGGAAGGGGGCTCAGTGCTCAAGCAGGAACTTCTCGGCCTTCAGCTTCAAGGGGGCATACTGGGCCTGCACGGTCTCAAGCAGCACCCGGGCATCCTCGGGCTTGCCCGAATCCGAGAGTTCCTTGACCGTGTCCATGCTGGACCGAAGGGCGTCCATCTCCTCCAGCAACCCGTCGATGTCCACCTGGATGTCCGTGGAGCCGCTGTTCTGGATGATGTCCTCACCCTTCTTGATCAGGCGGTCCTGGAGCCCCCCTGCCTTTTCATTGAACTCGGCGCACGCTTTGTCGAAGAAGGCCTGCTTGGTGGCCAGGGCGTCCTTTGCCCATTTGGCCTGCTCGGCCTTCTGGGCCTGGGCCTTCTCCTTGGCTTCCTTGATCTTCCCCAGGTTGGCTTCGCGCTGGATCCGCAGCTTCTCGTCTTGTTCAAGCTGCCGCTTCATGGCGGGATCCAACTCGCGGCGAACGGAGGACTCCTCCTCCCGGTTCACGGGCTCCCCCGAGAACTGGAGGAACCACACCAACGCCGCAAGGGCCGCCAGGAAGGCCAGGCTCAGGAACGTCAAGCGCGGGATCTCCGACTTCTTCTCAAACTCCACCAGCCGACTGTGGCAAAACGGGCAGTACATTGCGTTCGGCGGAATGGCTTTGTTGCAGTAGGGGCACTCGGTTCTCATGGTCGTCTCCTGACGCGACATGTCAAAACCCGCGCGCATTATGGTGTAGGCCAGCCCTGAATTCAAAAAAATCGTCCTTGGACGGAAATAATCTTTCCGCGGAAGTTTGTTGAAATGGCGCGGGGGGCCTTCTATTATCGCCGCCAGTCAGGAGGATTCATGGCCACCGTTCCCTCGCCGCTACCCCTTGGAGAGCTTCTTGTGAAGATGGGGCGCCTCAGCCCTACCCAGCTTCAGGAGGCCCTCCAGGTTCAGCGCCGCCTGGTCGACCAGGGCTTGGAGAAGCTGTTGGGAGACATCCTGGTGGCCAAGGGCTACGCCACCGGCGAGGAGATCCGTTCGGTCATCCAGCGACAGGCCAAGCGGGTGCTGGTCTGCGGTTCCTGCCGTTCGGAGTTCAACGTCCTGGAAAATGACGCGCCCGGGTCGGTGCTGGTTTGTCCCCATTGTTCACGCAGGGTTAGAGTGCCGGCCGATCTGGAGAAGAGCTCCGTGGCCGTCCCCGCCGACATGCCCCAGGATCCCGGGCAGACCGTGCCCTTGGCATACCTGGTGACCAAGCAGTTCATGGGTGAGGACCGGGTCCAGTCCGTGCACCGGGGCGACCGGGTGCTGGTGGGTCACGACAGCGACTGCGACCTGCGCCTGGAGGGCGACGCCGTGGCTGGAAAGCACTGCGAGATCCTGGAACGCCACGGCGAGATCCTTCTGATGGATCTGGGCGTGGGAGAGACCCGCGTCAATGGCACCCGGGTCGAGCGCTGCATCCTGCGGTTTGGCGATCTGGTGGTCCTGGGCCATACCCCTCTTCAGTTGACTCAAGGGGTGCCCAACAAGTCTAACTTTGACGCGGTCATCCAGGCCCGGCCCCACTGTTTCCTTGGGTGGGAGCCCTCGGACCTGGTGGGTCAGACCCTGGATGGTTATCGCATCCTCAGCCAGTTGGGCTACGGCGGCATGAGCATCGTCTATCTGGCCGAACAGCTGGCGCTTGGGCGGCTGGTGGCCCTGAAGATCCTCAAGAAGGACTTCGGCGGCAACCAGAAGACCATAGAGCGCTTCATGCGAGAGGCCCGCGCCGGGGCCAAGCTCAACCACAGGAACATCGTCATCATCTATAACGCGGGCTTCTACGGCGGCCTGGGCTACATCGCCATGGAATACGTGGACGGCGAGGACGTGGGCCGCTGGATCAAGCGTCTGGGCAAGCTGCCCCTGGACCTGGCCGTGTCCATCGCCGTGCAGGTGGCTACGGCCCTGGACGTGGCCCACGAGGCGGGGGTCGTGCATCGCGACGTGAAACCCTCCAACATTCTGTTCTCCAAGGATGGGGTGGCCAAGCTGCTGGACCTGGGCATCGCCAAGGTCATGGAGGAGGCCATCAACGAGGAGGGCAAGGCGGGCCTGGGCACGCTGTCCTACATGCCCCCGGAGCAGACCTCCAACGCGGGTCGGGCGGACCACCGCGCGGACATCTACTCGCTGGGTGCCACCCTTTACAAGATGCTCACCGGGCAGGCGCCCTACCGCGCCCCCACGGTGGAGGAACTGGTTCGCGTCATCCGCGTCGAGCCCCTGCCCGACCCCCGCACCTTCGTCCCCGGCCTCCCCGAGGGCCTGGTGCTGGTGCTGCGCCGCGCCATGCAGAAGAACCCGGAAGACCGCTACCCCAACGCCCGGGTCATGCGCGATGAACTCCTCGCGGTCCTCTAGGCCCCTGGCCCTTGGCACCTGTGCCCTCCTGGCGCTGCTGCTGACCGCCCCCCCGACTTGCCTCTCCAAGGAGAAGCCCAAGAAGTCGCCAGCCAACTTCAGCCTCACCACGCTGCTGCGCACCTGGGCCCCCGCGGCCCCTTCGGTATCCAGCGGAATGGCTTCCCAGGGTTCCCTGGCCAACTGCGCAACCTTCCCCCCCAGGGCGCCGGGCCTGCACCTGTCCGACGAGGCCCTCCGCCGGGGCACCGCCAACGCCACGGAGCCGTTGGTGAATCTGGTTCTGCGGGTCGCCCTGCAGACCGCCCTGGCTCACCCGCCGTCGTTCCTGAAGGTGGGGAATGCGTCGCTCAAAGAGGGCGGGCGCATCCCCCAGTCCCGCAGTCACCAGGCGGGCCGCGACGTGGACCTGTTCTTCTTCTACACCGACCGCAAGGAACAGCCCCTGGCCCTGGCGCCGGGGATGCTGGCCTGCGACGACGAGGGCCGCTGCGAGGGGGGGCACCGTTTTGACGCGGTTCGCAACTGGACGGTGGTCAAGGGCCTGCTGCAGTCCAAGGACCCGGTGGTGCAGTGGATCTTCGTGGCGCCGGGCCTGCGGGAGCTGCTGCTGCAAGAGGCTGAAGGTCACCCGGAGGACAAGGCCCTGCTGGCGCTGGCACGTGAGGTACTGCACCGGCCCACGGACTCGCGCAGCCACGATGACCATTTCCACGTTCGCATCTACTGTTCGGCGGAGGACCTGGCGGGGGGCTGCATCGACTTTGGACCCACCCGAGCCAACGCGCCGGACAACGCCCTGGCAATGAAGCGCCTGCACAACGAGAGCCTCTCCAACCTGTCCGGTGGCAACGCCGAGGAGCGCAAGGCGGCCCTGGCCAGCCTGAAGCGCACCGAGGATTGGCTGCCCTTGGTGGTGGGGGTGCTGGGGGAGGCCAGCTCCAATGAGGTAAGGGGGGAGCTGCTGGAGGCCCTCAAGTGGAATCGCGGCGAAGAGTTGATTGACATCTGCAGGCAGCTTCTGGCCGAGCCCAAACTGCCCCTGGACACCCGCAAGAAGGCCCTGTCCTGTCTGGTGCTGTCCGCCGAGCCCAAGGACTTCCAGGTGTTCCTCAGCCTTGCCGAGCAGCGGGACCGCAAGCTGGCCGAGGCGGGTCGTTGGGCCCTGCAGCAGTTCACGGGCCGCAGTTCGGCGCCCTGCGGGGGGCGCAAGACCAAGGACGAGGGACGCTGCTGGCGGGAGTGGTGGAAAGAGAACAAGGACCGCAGCTACAAGCACTGGGTGGAGCAGGCCCTGGAGCGCCAGGGCTACCGGCCCACGGCGGACAAGGAAGCCACCCGCAACGCCAGCCTGCTGAAGGCCATGGCGGCGGGCAACCCGGCCTCCTTCATGGCCCAGTGGTACCTGGCCAAACTGCACGACGAACCCCTGCTCTACGTGCTGCCGCCCAGAAAGGCCCAGGCCTACTGGAAGGAACGCCTGGCGAAGTAGCAGCCCCCGGGGGTCAGGACCTTGCACATTACACTTCTCACTCCAACACCCGTACCCCAACTGCCTGGGGGGCCCCGGGGGTCAGGA